>NZ_JBQEPV010000009.1:0-338264 GCF_052045935.1 Paraburkholderia sp. 22098
AACCGGTCGCTCACTCAACGTACTGACGAAGTGTTCAACCATCTCTCGATGACCAAACCTTCCTTTCATTACTGTGTGAGACTTGATACTTTCGCTTTATGTGAATCCGGAGATCCACCGCGTCGCGCATCAAGCGCCCACACTTATCGGCTGTTAGTTTTTAAAGATCGATCCGCCTCACTCCGCGCTGCCCTACCACACCTACCCGGCACCGCTTCGTTCTGCGTCGCTGCATCTGCAGCAGAGAAACGAGATTATGAAGAACTCCGGCTGCGCCGTCAACAGGTTTCTGTTACTGCCTGAACCTGCTGCCACCGCTCGAAGCCTTGCCACTACTGGCTTTCCCGCTTCCCGTGCCCCGGCGTCCGGAGCACGAAAGAGCGAGATTCTAGCGAGCCGGCCAGCACCTTGCAAGCGTTATTTGCTCTTATTCAAGGCGTCTTTTCTATCCGGCCAACTTCTTCCGCAACGGCAGGTTTGGCACCCGACGCCAACGCACCGCCAGCGGTCGCTCCGATAGTCCAGTCGTGCAGCACCGTGTACGCGACTGCGAGCAAAGTCGGTCCAATGAAGACTCCGAGGAAGCCAAAAGCGAACGCGCCGCCCAGGATACCTAGCATGACGAGAATCAACGGCATGTCGCTGCTCTTGCCGATCAGGATCGGCTTAATAACGTTGTCGGACATGCCCACGACGAGCACACCCCACACCACCAGAAAGAGCGCCCATCCTGTCGCACCGCCGTGGTAGAGCCAGATTGCCGCCGGCAACCATACGATCACGGGGCCTCCCGGGATTACGGACAGGAAAAACGTCGCCAGACCAAGCAATGCAGGAGCCGGCACGCCAGCTATCCAGCAGCCGAACCCAGCAAGAATGCCCTGAACAAGCGCAGTGCCCAGAATTCCATAGACGACGCCCTTGACCGTACTGCCCGCAAGCGCCAGCAGGTAATCGGCACGATCACCGGCGATACGCCGCATGCCCGCGTTCAACCACGCGCCCGCACCCTCTCCCCCGGTATAAAAAAAGAAAGCCAGCACAATGCTTAGCGCCAATAGCCCAAGACCGTGCGTGACGGCAATGGCTGCCGCAAGGATCCACTTGCCGGCCGGCGCAGCAAGCGTACGCAACTGAGCGATTAGTTCGGAATTGCTGCTTGTCAGACGCTCCCAGAAACTTTGGATGCTCGACCCGATCACCGGAACCCTCGCCACCCAGGGTGGCAAATCCGGCAAACCTGCTTCGAACAATCTTTGAACCAGAGCGACGATGTCGTGAACGTGCGCACCAAACGCAAACCCCGCGTAGACGAACGGCCCCAGCACCACGATTAGAATAATGAACACAATCAACGTGGCAGCCGACTTGCGCCTGCCGCCAAGTGCCGCGGTCAGCTTCCGGTATAGCCCCCAGGAGCTGTAGCTGAGAATTGCGCCCCACAGTAAAGCAGTCGTGAATGGCGCGAGGACCAGTAACGAGCCGCCCACCAGGACGATCAGCGCGAACACCGCGGCGAGGCGTTCAATCAGTTGGTCCGATTTCACAATGAATCTCCCGTTACGCCAGACCGAGGCGACAAGTACGAACGCCGCGTTCGGCGCCCGTCAAATCGGCCAGTATACAAAAGCCACTTTCGCTAGCTGACCCGCTTACATTATTTGACGAATTAACGACCGAAGCACGATCAAACATACGCCGACGGTCTGATTTTTCGCGCAGAAACGTCCGAATCGTTGCGGCACCGCGCGCCAAATAATATGGCGCCACGGAAACGACTACAATAAAAGGTTCTGTGCACCCAACTTCCGGATTTATGCGCTCGCGAATCGCCAAACGTCTCCCCCCCGATGCCGACAAGCTTGTCGGTCTCTCGCTCGCGCTTTTCGCGTCGGGCAGCCGCACCGAGGACCGCTTCTGGGAAGCGAAGCTCGACGCGCTGCTGGCCAAGATCGTGCGCAACGCCAATCAGACTACGCTCGACGCAGCCCTCGACCATCTGCAGCAGAATCATCCCGATGCATATGGGGCGCTGGCCGACATGGCGGAAACGCACAGCGAATCGTTCGTCGTCGAGCACGAAGGCGTGGCCTATGAAGCATTGCTGATTGCGGCGCCCATCCTCGCGTGGACTCGCTACATGATTCCATCCGGGCCGCTCAAAGCCGATGCCGCCGACGCTTTGCGCGCGCACCTGCAGGCTCACGTGCTCGCCGCGAACACGCGTGTCGCCATGGCGCCGTTCCTCTACAGCATCGACCAGCTGCCGCGCCATCAAGTCGAAACATGGCGCATTGCCCAGCAGCTTGCACAAGCAGCCATGGCTGGCGGCAGCCTCAAGCTCAACTTCGGCGAACTGCCGGAAACCTCGCCGATTCTTGCCGACCCGCGCTTCCTGCTCGCCGTGGTCGCGGCGCCCGTCGGCGAGCCCACGTTCCGCTGGCAAGAAGAGGAGCACGGAACCCGGATCGAACGAGGACAGTGCCTCGAGCAATGGGCGACGCAAGGCGGCGCGAACCTGTCGCTCGTGCTGCCTGGTTGTGAGTTCGAGTGTCTGTTGCCGGATGCCTACTACTCGGCATGCCGCGACGCCGACGAACGCGTGCGTCCTCACACGGTGCGCACTGCCGTGCGTTATCTGTTCGACACAATTGGTGCCGCTCCGCAGGACCTGCGCGCGGTGGTTGCGGGCTTCGGCGAGCGCCGCATCGACGAATACCGCGTCGGCTTTACGCGCCGCGGCAGCAATGAAGTGATCTACGGCGTCGTATGGCCGCTGTATGGCCGTGAAAATGGCGAGGCCGGCATTGACGAAGAGCCGCAGGAAAGCGCACCGCCGGACGCTCCCCTCGAAGAAATCGTCGCGCTCCTCAAGGAAACCGGCGTGACGGACGTGCGCCGCCACGCCGGCCGCTTCGAGCCTGAATATTGCGATGACTGCGGCGTCCCGTTGTACGCCGATCCGCTCGGCGAAATCGTCCACGCGGAAATGCCCGAAGACGCGGAACCCGCGCAACCGCACTTCCACTAGGACGCCGCGCGCCTTTGGCGTATCGCAATTCATTGAGGAACCCCGCCGCGTGCGGGGTTTTTTGTACGTCATTTCTCCTATGCCTTTTGGACAGGCCGTCAAATCCCAGGGAATTTGTCATCATAGGAACGGCGACGCATCGCACACCCGCCCGGCCCAACGCCTGGCGAATGCATCGCGCCATTTCGCCCGATTCATCTGGAGACATGCATGCGATTCTCGATTCTCAACTCTGACGCGGAACGACGCGACGGCCTCAAGGCGCTGTTACGGCAAATCAACCGGCTAGCGCGTTTTAACGAAGCACAAGACTGGCGCCAGGTCGAGCGCACGCTCAAACGTCAGTGGCCCGATCTGCTCGTGGTCGACTGGCAGGACTGGATGTCGGTCACCGACCTCCGCAACCTGCTGAGCCACTACCCGGATCTGCGCATTGCAGTGCTGACGGACAAAATTTCGCCGAAGGTGGTGAGCGAACTCATGGACGAGGGTGTGCTCGGCGTCGTGCCGCGCGAAACCGATCCGTGCCTGATCGTGCGCGCCTTCGAAATGGTGATGCTAGGCGGTCACTACGTGCCTTCCGGCGCGCTGGCGCTCAACCCTCCGCTCCCCGCGGATACCGCTATCCGCCCGTTTGACGAGAAGAGCCCGCCACCGCGCCGACCCAGATTGTCGAATGGACTCTCGCCTCGCCAGGAGCAGATCATGCGCTGCGTCCATATGGGAAGTACCAATAAGATGATTGCGCGCACATTGGGCATAAGCGAGGGCACGGTCAAAATCCATTTGACCAGCATATTCCAGCAGCTGGGCGCGCCCAATCGCGCCGCCGCTGTGGCGCTCTACAACGGTTGGCTGACAAATCATTTGCAAGTACTGCGCAGTAACGCAGAAGGCTTGCTCCGGCCAGTCATGGGCGAGCCCGGCGCCGTACCGCTGCGGCGCGCCACAGGGCGGCGCTTCCAATATCCCCTGTCCGCTAACGATTCAACTGCTCCGTTGCCGATGGTGGCCGAGCCGGGCACGTCCTATGACGACGCGTCCGCGGCGGCGCCCTCTTCCGGGCCGGTCACAGAAGGCTCTACGTGAGCTGACGCCTGCGCGTCACGGGCGTGATGCGCGATTTGTGCCAGTGCTCGCATCGGCTGGCATGGAATCCGCTCACACCTTTTCTCGTCCAACGAGTAATATGAGACTCATGGGTTTCCTCTACACACCGCTTCCGTTCTGGGTTGCTGTCGGTGGCTGGATCGTCACTGCGATAGCGGTCGCGCTCGCGCTGTGGAAAAATCCTTTCAAACGACTTCAAGACGGCACATTGCAGCATGTCTGGCTGGCGATCATCGTCGCCCTGTCGGTACTGTGGGCCAGC
The DNA here is from genome assembly GCF_052045935.1 of Paraburkholderia sp. 22098. Classification (NCBI taxonomy): domain Bacteria; kingdom Pseudomonadati; phylum Pseudomonadota; class Betaproteobacteria; order Burkholderiales; family Burkholderiaceae; genus Paraburkholderia; species Paraburkholderia sp. 22098. Next base: position 4,404 of record NZ_JBQEPV010000009.1, read on the forward strand.
AACGCCTGGCTCGACGACGGCACGGTCATGCACCTGCTCGGCGCGACCCTCGTCGTGACGCTATTCGACTGGGCGCTGGCATTGATTGCAATGGCTGTGGTCACCGGCCTTGCCGGCCTGATCTTCGACGCTCCGTGGCAAGGCATCGCACTCACCTTCCTCGTGTTCGGCGCGCTGCCCGTCGGCATCTCGACATTGCTTCAACGAGCGAGCATTGCGTGGTTGCCGCGCAATCTTTTCATGTTCATCTTCGGCCAAGGCTTCGTGTCGCCGGCTATCACAGTGTCGCTCACCGCGGCTGCGGCGCTCGGCGTTCACGTGGCGCTTGCCGACGGCTCAGTGACCGTCGTGCCCGCAGGCTACGCGCTCAGCGTACTTCTTCTCGCTACCGGCGAGGCATGGTTCACGGGAATGTCCACGGCGCTGATCGCCGTCTACCGCCCTGCCTGGGTCACCACTTATGATGTGCGGCGATACCGGCTCGGCGGGCCGCGCACGTGAGACGCGCGCAAAGCTCAACGCATGATCAACGTGCTGCTGAGCTTGCCGCGTCAATGCGTTCAGTCGCGCGCCCAGCATCGCAAAGCGCGGTGAAAACCGCGGCCGAAAAATAGTTGCGGCACGATTGAACTCAACCCTGCCGCCAGGCATCTTACGTGCCTCACGTCTCGATAGCGCTTAACGAACTAGATGGATTGCACCAACGTACCGCGCCGATTACTGCGGCTGGTCGGCCGGTTGGCAACACTCGCAGCGAGCTTCTCCCTCGCATGCAATGCGCCCGCATTCGCCGATCAACTCGAACAGCACAACGACCTCGTCAACAGATTTGTCAATGAATTGCACGCCGATCCGCTCGTCGCGGATTGCGCCGCACATGGCAACTTCGTCGCGAGCACCTCGACCGCGTTCGATCATGTCGAGTTTCCACCTAGTTCGTTCGACAGCGCGCACGCCTCAATCACGCCGTGGAACGATTCGTTCGACGAAGGCAAGCAACGCGTCAAGGTCGACAACATCGTCACAGTCGAAGGGCTCGGTATTCGTCAAAGCGGCGGGGGCGACGCTGCCGACCTGAAGTTCCGCTGCGGCTATGTCGGCGCGCAGATGCTGGCGTTCAGCTGGAACGATCCGGTGCCCCCGGCGCGGGCGCGCAGCTCGGAGCCCTCATCGTCGCGCGCAGTATCGGGTAAGCATCGCGGGGCGAAGGGCAAGCAGGCGGCAAGCGGCAAAGGCGCGAAGAAGAGTTCCGCGAAGTCGTCGAAAAGCACTTCGGGCAAGTCGTCCAGCAAGACTACGCCTGCAAAGAAAAAGCACTAAGACGAAGCTAACGCTGCGAATCGTGCAAGCACCAAAGCACGATTCGCAGCGTTCCTGAATTCGACGATCAGGCGAATTCGTGCCCCTTGTCAGCAAACCGGGAAGGCGCATAAACGCGCCGGCCGTTCCGACCAGCCAACAAAAAAAGGCACACACGCAATGCATGTGTGCCTTCGTCAATGCGGCGAACTCAGGCGAACGTCTCTACATGCCGCAAGATGGCTTGCAGCATCGCCGCACCGAGCGACGCGCTGCGCTCGCCGTTCCAGCCCACTCTTTCGTCCGGCAAGTTGGCGTTGTCCTTGAAGGGCATCTCGAGCGTCAATGAAAGGCAGCCAAACTCGTTGCCGATATATTTCGAAGCGAGCTTGAGCGCGTCTTCGCGATACTTGCTCGCGGCGTAGCCGTACTCGTTCTGGAAATCGGGGCTTGCCTGTTTGAACGCTTCGATGAACGCCCTTTGTTCCTCGCCTTGCCGCTCGGTGAATCCCGGCAGCATCTCCGAGCCGGCCACGAAGACGTAAGGCAGCGCCTCATCGCCGTGAATATCGAAAAAGAGGTCGCAGCCGGTTGCGTGAATCGCGTCACGCACTACGAGCACCTCGGGACTGCGCGCGGCGTCCGGTTCCATCCACTCACGGTTCAGGTTGGCGCCGGCTGCATTGGTGCGCAGGTTGCCGCGCACGCTGCCATCCGGATTCATGTTCGGCACAATGTAGAACACCGCGTGGTCGTACAGTTTGCGCGCCACCGGATCGCCCGCCCAATCGCCCCAGCCGACCAGCCGCTTCACGAGTCCTTCGATGAACCATTCGGCCATGGTCTCGCCCGGATGCTGACGCGCGATCAGCCAGATCTTTTTCTTTGCGACGTCGCCGGTTTGCGGTGTGCCGAGCGTGAGCAGCGACACCGGCCGGCCTTCGACGGTCGTGCCCAACTCGGTAAGCGTGGCTTGCGGCATCTGTTGAACTGCGCCGAGAAACTCGGAGTGGCGTTCCTCGCTATACGGTTCGAAGTACGCGTAATAAATGCGATCGAATTCCGGCGTGTGATCGATGGTCAGCACACGGCCGTCGTACGAAGTAGGCACGCGAAACCAGTTCACGCGGTCGTAGCTGGCGACAGCCTGGTAGTCGCGCCAGCCTTCCGCGAACGCGCACGCCGCCGCGTTCTCGAAGGTCATCACGCAGCGCTCGCCCGCCGCGCCGGAGAGGCGGAAGTAAAACCACTGCGCAAACTCCGCGTGGCTGTCGGAACGCACGCGCAAACGGATATTGCCGGCCTCGGCGCAAGACAGCACCTCGATTGCGCCGCCGTCGAAGTTGCTCGTAATCGATAAACTCATGATGTCATTTCCTGCATATGTGGGCGGCAATCCGCTGGGCGGCACCGCGCTCATTCAGCGACGCGGCGGCGAAATACGTACGTGGAATCGTTCGAGGCTTCGGCGTCGAACGCATAGCCTTCGGAATCGAACCCCTTCAGCTGCTCGGGCTCGTCGAGGCGATTTTCTACCGCGTAGCGCGCCATCAAACCGCGAGCCCGCTTCGCATGAAAGCTGATGATCTTATAGCGGCCGCCCTTCCAGTCCTCGAACACGGGCGTGACGACCGGTGCTTCGAGCAGCTTCGGCTTGACCGACTTGAAATACTCGCCCGACGCGCAATTCACCAGCACACGGGATTTTGCAGCGCGCTTTTTCAACTGGGCGTTCAACGCCTGCGTGATCCGCTCGCCCCAGAAGGCATATAGATCTTTGCCGCGCGGATTGGGCAGTCGTGTACCCATTTCCAGCCGGTACGGCTGCAGCAGGTCGAGCGGGCGCAGCAAGCCATAGAGACCTGACAACACGCGCACATGATTCTGCGCAAAATCCAGATCTGCCGAGGACAGCGTCTTCGCGTTGAAGCCCTCGTACACGTCGCCATTGAACGCAAGCACGGCCTGCTTCGCGTTGTCCGTGCCGAAGCGCGGCGACCACTGCGCGTAGCGCTCGAAATTGAGGTGCGCCAACTGGTCCGAAATGCTCATTAGCGAAGCGATCTGCTGCGGCGACAAACGACGCAAACCGCCAATCAATTCGGCGGCATCGTCGACGAAATCGGGGATTGTGTGTTTCTTGACGTGCGGTGGAGTTTCGTAGTCGAGCGATTTCGCCGGCGACAGAACGATTATCATAGAGGCTTGCAGGCACGCCGTGCCTGGCGGTCAAAGACGAAAGCCAGATTGTAACGAATGCCCGGTTCCCATGCCTCACACGACGCTTTGCGCGTCGTTCTCGATTCCAATGTGTGGATCGATATTCTCGTGTTCGACGACCCGCACACGCGCCCAATTCGCGCCGCGCTGGAAAACGGCACGCTCGCCGCAGTGATCGACGCCCGCTGCCTCGCCGAACTGACCTACGTGCTGGACTATCCGCAATTCGCCGGTCGCAATGTGGATAAGTCCGCCGCGCTCGCCGTCGTCGCTCGGCTCGCACAAATGGTCGAACTTGCCGCCGAGCCGGAAGGCTCGCGTCCGCTGCCGAAATGCAAAGACCGCGACGATCAGAAATTTCTCGAACTCGCTCACGCCGCCCGCGCAGACTGGCTCGTGTCGAAAGATCGCGCGGTGCTGAAACTTGCGAAGCGGGTCGCACGGGATTTCGGGTTTCAAATTGCACAGCCGGCGCCGTTCGCCGCTCTGCTGACTGGCCTGGTCAGCGGTTCAACCAGCGGGGCCGCTGCACCAGCGGAAAGTCCGGTATAACCCTGGCCGAACGGCTACCGGCACACGGCAGGCGCGCACGCCCTGCCGCTATTCCCTACAATCAGGCTTCGCCGGTTTGAAAACGATGCCTTCGCCCACTCACTCGTCACGCCCGAACAGCGCCATGAATGCACCGCACGACACGCCCATGAGTCCCTCGTTTCCATCGCGTCTGCCGAATGTGGGCACGACGATCTTTACCGTTATGAGCGCGCTCGCCGCCGAAAAAGGCGCAGTCAATCTTGGTCAGGGCTTTCCCGACTTCGGTTGCGATCCCCGGATCGTGGATGCGGTTGCGAACGCAATGCGCGACGGCCACAACCAGTATCCGCCGATGGCCGGCGCCGCGCCGCTGCGCGAAGCGATCTCGGACAAGATCGCAAACGTGTATGGCCGCCGCTACGACGCCACCACCGAAATAACGGTCACGGCTGGAGCAACGCAGGCACTGCTCACGGCGATTCTCTGCGCGGTCCACCCCGGCGACGAAGTGGTCGTGATCGAGCCGACATACGACAGCTACTTACCGTCAATCGAACTGGCGGGCGGCAAGCCGGTATTCGTCACGCTCGACGCGCCCGACTACGCAATCCCCTTCGACAAGCTCGCCGCCGCGATCACGCCGAAAACCCGGCTCCTGCTGATCAACACGCCGCACAATCCGACCGGCACCGTCTGGCGCGCCGAAGACATGCGCAAGCTCGAAGAAATCGTGCGCGGCACCAACGTGCTCATCCTGTCGGACGAAGTATATGAACACATGGTCTACGACGGAGCGCCGCACGAGAGCGTGGCCCGTTACCCAGAACTGGCGCAGCGCAGTTTCGTCGTATCGAGCTTCGGTAAGACGTATCACGTCACTGGCTGGAAAGTCGGCTATGTCGCGGCGCCGGCCGCGCTCACCGCTGAATTTCGCAAAGTGCATCAGTTCAACGTGTTCACAGTGAACACGCCAATGCAGATCGGACTGGCCGAATACATGAAGGACCCGGCGCCTTATCTCGAACTGCCGGCGTTCTATCAGAGCAAGCGCGACTTCTTCCGCGCCGGCCTCGCCAATTCGCGCTTCAAACTATTGCCCTGTACCGGCACGTACTTCCAGTGTGTCGATTATTCGGCAATCAGCGATCTGCCCGAAGCAGAATTCGCACAGTGGCTGACGGGCGAAATCGGCGTCGCGGCCATTCCGGTGTCGGCCTTCTATCACGAAGCGCATGAGTCGGGCGTCGTGCGCTTCTGTTTCGCCAAGCAGGAAAGCACGCTCGCCACCGCGCTCGAACGGCTCGCGCGTCTCTAGCATGTCACGCGCGATGCTGCGAACGAACCCACGTTCCTCGCCATCGCGCGCAATCGTCAACGCGTGCGTTACGCGTCGAAGTTCGCGTCGCGGTTCGCCTCGGATCTCACAGGGCTATGCGTCAGGCCGGACGCGACGCCGCAATGTACGCCTTCCGGTCCTCAGTCACACGCTGCGCAGCCGGCCGGCTGTTGATGGTCTTCACGTAGCTCTTCCAGTCGAGACCCGCGTCGAGCAGGAAATCGCGGCCGTAGATTGCCTGCGTGGCCATGCCGACGAGCGGCAAACTCACGTAGCCCGCTGCGTCTGCGACACTGAACCGTTCACCGCGCAAATACGGTGTGAATCGGGCGATCCGCCTGAATCCCGCAATATGATGCGTGAGCAGCTTCTCGACCCGGCCCTTGGTCGCGTCGGTCAACGTGCCGCCGAAAAATGCTTCCTTGTACAGGTTGCGTGCCGTCAGTTCCAGGTGCACGTCCACGAAGGTGATCAGCTCGCGCTCCTTGGCCGCCTCCCATGGATCGGCGGAGAAAATCGGCTTGTCGGGAAAGCGCGCGGCCAGGTACTCGACAATACATTGCGATTCCGACAGATCGCCCTCTTCGGTTTGCAGATAAGGCACTTTGCCAAGCGGCGAGTGTGCGAGCATGGCCTCGTCCTGGCTCGGCTGTACGAGCACCTCTTCGAACTCGATACCGTGTTCGAGCAGAACGAACTTCACCTTGTTGTAGTAGTTAGAGAGCGCGAACCCGCAGAGCTTGATCATCGTTGTCTCCTTCCTTGTTGGTGTGTGAGACCGCCGCATCGAAGAAAGGCGACCTTCGGGCGATCGTCAAATGAATTGTACGAGCGTGCTATTCTAAAATAACCATGGAGTCGAGCAACACAATGACCTCTCGCAACTTCAGCATAGAGACAATCGGCATTGTCGGAACCGGAGCAATGGGCCGCGGCATTGCACAGATCGCTGCACTCGCGGGCCTCGCCGTGCGTCTATACGACGCCAACCCCGCTGCGATCGGCGCCGCACGAGACTATCTCGCCGAAACTTTCGCCAAACTGACCGCCAAAGGCAAGCTCGAGCAGGCGCGCTCGCTTGCGGCGCTCGCCAACGTCACGGCCGCGCACGCGATCAACGATCTGGCGGATTGCGATCTGGTCATCGAGGCGATCGTCGAGAAGCTGGAAGTCAAGCAGGCACTATTTCGCGAACTCGAGACCGTGGTGAGTGGACGTTGCGTGCTCGCGTCGAACACGTCTTCGCTATCCATCACGGCAATCGCGGCCGGCTGCACGGATCCCTCGCGCGTGGTCGGATATCACTTCTTCAATCCGGTCCCGCTGATGAAAGTCGTCGAAGTGATCGACGGCCTGCGCAGCGACCGTCAGGCAGGCGACGCATTAATGGACCTCGCGCGCCGCATGGGTCACACGCCGGTGCGTGCGAAAGACATGCCTGGCTTCATCGTCAATCACGCGGGCCGCGGCATGAACACCGAGGGCCTGCGCGTGGCGGGCGAAGGCGTGGCGAGCTTCGTGGATATCGACAGGATCATGCGCGAGCAGGCGGGTTTTCGTCTCGGCCCGTTCGAACTGCTCGATCTGACCGCACTCGACGTATCGCATCCGGTCATGGAGTCGATCTACCATCAGTTCTATGAAGAGCCGCGCTTCACGCCCTCGCCTATCACCGGCACACGGCTCGCGGGTGGACTGCTTGGTCGCAAGACGGGCGAAGGTTTTTATCGGTATGAAGACGGCAAGCAGCAGGCGCCTGCCGAAAGCCCGGCGCCGGCCGCGCTGCCGACCAGCGTGTGGGTCAGCAAGCGCTATCGCGAGGCTTATCAGGCCGTCGTGGAACTCGTCGGCAAAGCGGGCGTGAAGCTCGACGACGGCGCCTCGCCCGCGGCGGACTCGCTGATCGTCGTCACGCCGTTCGGTCACGACGCGACCACGGCTGCGGTCGACGAAGCGCTGGACGCGAGCCGCGTCGTCGCTATCGACGCACTCTTTCCGCTCGTCGGCACGCAGCGCCGTACGTTGATGACCACGCCCGCGACAACCCGTGCCGCGCGTGACGCAGGACATGCGCTTTTTTCGGCCGACGGCGTGCCCGTCACCGTGATCCGCGATTCGACCGGCTTCGTCGCGCAACGCGTGGTCGCTACGATCGTCAACATCGGCTGCGATATCGCGCAAAAGCAGATTGCGACGCCAGAGGACATTGACCTCGCTGTCATGCTCGGCCTCGGCTATCCACGCGGGCCGCTCGCGCTCGGCGACGCGCTCGGTGCGAAAACCATCCTCACCATCCTGCGCAATATGTTCGACGTGCTCGGCGATCCACGCTACCGCCCCTCGCCGTGGCTCGCGCGCCGCGCACAACTCGGCATGTCGCTGACCCAGAGCGACGCCGCCGACACTCAAACAGAGAATCCGGAGACCCAACAATGAGCGCCGAACTGCTGACCTCGCGCCCTACCGAAAGCGAATCGACGCTGGTACTCACGCTGTCCAACCCGGGCGCACGCAACGCACTGCATCCCGACATGTACGCGGCCGGCATCGAGGCGCTCGATTCAGTGGAACGTGATCCGTCGATCCGCGCCGTGGTAATCACGGGCGCAGACAATTTTTTCTGTGCAGGCGGCAACCTGAACCGACTGCTCGAGAACCGCGCGAAGGATCCGTCGGTCCAGGCGCAGAGTATCGATTTGCTAGCCGAGTGGATCTCGGCGTTGCGGCTGTCCTCGAAACCCGTGATTGCCGCCGTCGACGGCGCGGCAGCCGGCGCGGGATTTTCGCTTGCGCTCGCGTGCGACCTGATCGTCGCGGCCGACGACGCCAAGTTCGTGATGTCGTATGCCCGGGTCGGCCTCACGCCCGACGGCGGCGGCTCGTGGTTTCTCGCGCAGGCCTTGCCTCGCCAGCTCGCGACCGAAGTGCTGATCGAAGGCAAGCCGATCGGTGCGGCACGTTTGCACGAACTAGGCGTCGTCAACAAACTGACGAAGCCGGGCACCGCGCGCGACGCCGCCATCGCATGGGCCGACGAACTCGGCAAGATATCGCCGAACTCGGTGGCGCGCATCAAGACCCTCGTCTGTGCGGCCGGCACGCAGCCGCTTTCCGAACACCTGATCGCAGAGCGCGATAACTTCGTCGCGTCGCTGCATCATCGGGAGGGCCTTGAAGGCATTTCCGCGTTCCTCGAAAAACGCGCGCCCGTTTATAAGTGAGCGCGAAGCCATGCCCACTTCCATGCCCACTTATCAGTTACCTAAACGCCGCCGCATTTTTTTAATGCGTCACGGCGACGTGACTTACTTTGACGACTCAGGCCGCACGATCGATCCCGAAACGGTGCCGCTCAACGCCAATGGCCGCGAGCAGGCGAGCGCGGCGGGCCGGGTGTTTGCAGAGCAGCAGGTTCGATTCGATCGCGTGATCGTGAGCGGCTTGCCGCGCACTGTCGAAACCGCGCAGCGCGTGCTGGCCGAGACGGGTCAGCAGATCACACTGGAGATCGAGCCTGCATGGCAGGAAATTCGCGGCGGCAAGCTACGCCATATTCCGTTGGGAGATATCGAGGCCGCGTTTCTCGGTGTGTTCGACGGCATCGTGCCGGAGAGCACGCGCTTTCTCGACGGTGAAACGATCGGCGAGTTGTTCGATCGCGTGCTGCCCGCCGTGGCGGCTCTGCGCGAGGACACTTCGTGGGACACGGTTCTGCTAGTGCTGCATGGCGGCGTGAATCGCGCAATCCTTTCGCATGCGCTTACCGCTGGCGGACGCACATTTTTCGGCCATCTCGCGCAGGCGACCGGCTGCATTAACGCGCTCGACGTCGGCGCAGCACCGCGCGACTGGGTGCTGCGCGCGATCAATTATTCGCCGCCGTCGCCGCTGCATCGCGACATCCGCAATACGACGATGGAAATCCTCTACGCACAATTCATCCAATACACGCGTAGCTGAACCCAAACCGGAGGAGACACATGGTGCAAGCCACACAAAGCGGCGAGCCGGAACAGCAAGCGGACTACTCTGCCTTCGAGGGCACGCGCCCGGTCAATGATCGGCAGCGCTTCAACGACGAAGCGCTTGCCGCCTGGCTGACACAGCATGTCGATGGGTTCTCCGGACCGCTTACGGTCGAGCAGTTCGCCGGCGGCCAGTCGAATCCGACATTCAAACTGGTCACGCCGTCGCGAGCCTACGTGATGCGCGCGAAGCCTGGGCCGGCGGCAAAGTTGCTGCCGTCTGCGCATGCTATCGAACGTGAATACCGCGTAATGCATGCGCTCGCAGACACCGACGTGCCTGTCGCGCAAATGCTCGCCCTGTGCGAGGACGAAAGCGTGATAGGCCGTGCGTTCTATGTCATGGGTTTCGTCGATGGCCGCGTGTTGTGGGACCAGTCGCTGCCAGGCATGACTGCCAGTGAACGAAGCGCAATCTATGACGAGATGAACCGCGTGATTGCAGCGCTGCACAGCGTCGATGCCACGAGCGTGGGACTGTCGGACTACGGCAAGCCTGGCAACTATTTTGCGCGTCAGATCGGCCGTTGGAGCAAGCAGTACCTTGCGTCCGAGACCGAGCCTATCGACGCAATGCAGCGCCTGATCGAATGGCTGCCGCAGCACATGCCGACGCAATCCGGCGAGCGCGCCTCGATCGTGCATGGCGACTACCGGCTCGATAACCTCGTCTTCGATCGCGAGGTACCGAAAGTGCTTGCGGTGCTTGATTGGGAACTGTCTACGTTAGGCGACCCGCTCGCCGACTTCGCCTATCACTGCATGTCGTGGCATGTCGATCCCGCACAGTTTCGCGGCATCGCCGGTCTCGATTGGTCGGCGCTCGGCATTCCCGACGAACAGCAGTACGTCGCGCGCTATTGCAAGCGCACGGGCTTTGAAATTCAGGGCGACTGGAATTTCTACCTCGCCTACAACATGTTCCGTATCGCCGCGATTCTGCAGGGCATCATGAAGCGTGTGGTCGACGGCACTGCGGCCAGTGCGCAGGCGCTCGACGCCGGCCGGCGGGCAAAGCCGATGGCCGACCTCGCCTGGCAATATGCGCAGAAAGTGCGTTGACCGCGCTTGAATGCGCCTGGAGACTGCTGAACACGCCTGCGCGCAGCAAAAAGCGAATGGCAAACAGCACAGCAAGCAGCGCCCACATTAAATTTCGTCCGTTATCCGCGAGGTCCATAGATGAATTTCGATTACACGCCGAAAGTTCAGGCATTGCGCGAAAAACTGCTCGCCTTCTTCGACGAGCACATTTATCCGAACGAACAAGCGTTCTACGCGGAGATTGCGCAAAACCGGCTGAACGGCAACGCATGGCAGCCGACCGAACTGATTGAGCGACTCAAGCAGAATGCGCGCGACGCGGGCTTGTGGAACCTATTCCTGCCCGACTCGGTGCGCGGCGCCGGCTTGACCAACCTCGAATACGCGCCGCTGTGCGAGATCATGGGCCGGGTGCCATGGGCGCCGGAGGTGTTCAATTGCAATGCGCCCGACACCGGCAACATGGAAACGATCGAGCGATACGGCAGCGAAGAGAACAAACGCGAATGGCTCGAACCTCTTCTGCAAGGGCAGATTCGTTCTGCCTTTCTGATGACGGAGCCGGAAGTGGCGTCGTCTGATGCGACCAATATCCAGACCAGCATCGTGCGCGATGGTGACTACTACGTGATCAATGGTCACAAGTGGTGGTCTTCGGGCGCGGGCGATCCGCGCTGCAAAATTTATATCGTGATGGGCAAGACGGATGCCGATGCGCCGCGCCATCAGCAGCAGTCAATGATCCTCGTGCCCGCCGACGCGACAGGCGTTACTGTGCACCGCCCTCTTTCCGTTTTCGGCTACGACGACGCGCCGCATGGCCATATGGAAATCACGCTCGACAATGTACGCGTGCCTGCAACGAACATGCTGCTCGGCGAAGGCCGCGGCTTCGAGATTGCACAAGGGCGTCTTGGACCGGGACGCATCCACCACTGCATGCGTCTGATCGGACTTGCGGAGCGTGCGCTCGAATTGATGTGCAAACGCTCGATGCAACGCGTCGCGTTCGGCAAGCCTGTTGCTACGCAAGGCGTCACGCAGGAACGTATCGCCGAGGCGCGCTGCATGATCGAACAGGCACGGCTGCTCACGCTCAAAACCGCGTACATGATGGACACCGTCGGCAACAAGGGCGCGCGCGGCGAGATCGCGATGATCAAGGTCGTGGCGCCGAACATGGCGTGTCAGGTAATCGACTGGGCCATTCAGGCGCACGGCGGCGGCGGCGTCAGCGACGACTTCCCGCTGGCTTACGCTTACGCCTCCGCGCGGACCTTGCGCTTTGCGGACGGTCCGGACGAAGTGCATCGCAATGCAATCGCGAAACTGGAGCTTGCACGTTACATCGAACCTGCGGCGGCTAGTGTGGAGACGCCGGCTGCGCGCGTTTGACGTCCTGCTCGAACTTCGTTTCGAGCACTGCTGGCCAGGCGCGCATCTGTGGGCGCCGCCAGCATCATCGTGCGATCTATGCTCTAATTTTCGTCAAGCGCGGCGCTCCTCGGAGCGCCGCTTTACAGAACGAAAGGAGCGAGGATGATCGACGTCTATAGCTGGGCGACCCCGAACGGCCACAAGGTTCATATCATGCTCGAGGAGACGGGACTCGAGTACGCGGTGCATGCAGTGAACATCGGCGCTGGCGATCAGTTCAAGGCCGAATTTCTCGATATCAGTCCAAACAACAAAATTCCCGCCATTGTGGATTCCGAAGGTCCAAAGAGCGCGGACGGCAAACCGTTCGCGTTGTTCGAGTCCGGCGCGATCCTGATTTATCTCGCTGAGAAAGCGGGCCGCTTCCTGCCGACCGATCCGGCTGAGCGTTATTCCGTTCTGCAATGGCTGATGTTCCAGATGGGCGGTCTCGGTCCGATGCTGGGGCAGACACACCACTTCCGTGTCTATGCGCCCGAGCCGATCGAGTACGCGATCAACCGTTATACGAACGAAACGCGGCGCCTGTATGGCGTCATGGACAAGCAGCTTGGCAAAACCCAGTACCTCGCCGGAAACGACTATACGATCGCGGACATCGCATCGTTCCCGTGGACCCGCTCGTGGCAGAACCAGGGCATCGAACTTGATGCGTTTCCGAATGTGAAGCGATGGCACGAGGAAATCGCGGCGCGCCCGGCGGTTGTACGCGGCGTCGAAGTGCTGGCGTCCGCTCGCAAGCCTCTGATGGACGACAAGGCGAAAGAAGTGCTGTTCGGCGCGACGCAATACGCGAAGCATTAAAAGATCGAGGTGTGGGGCGGCAAGATGGCAAGCAAGCGTGAGCCGAAGAGCTTGCTGTCTACGCCGTCTCCGTATCGGCCGCGGGGCGTCAGAAATAGTGGCGAGTGATGAACTCGGCGACACACACGGGCCGTTCGCTGCCCTCGCGCTCCAACGTGACGTTCCACACTACTTGCACGCCGGCATTGCTGGCATCGACGTCGGCCACGGACGCTACGACGAACTGTGCGCGCAATCGCTTGCCGACGAGTACCGGCGACGTAAACCGCACACGGTTCAACCCGTAGTTCACGCCCATCCGCTGCTCGAGCCGTACTGTTTTTTCGAGCAGCGCGGGGATCAATGAGAGAGTCATGAAGCCGTGCGCGATTGCGCCGCCGAAGGGCGACTCGCGCAGCGCCCGCTCCGGATCGACGTGAATCCATTGATGGTCGCCGGTGGCTTGCGCGAAGCGATCGACGCTCTGCTGGTCGATCGTCACCCAGTCGCTAGTGAGGGGCGCCGCTCCGACAAGCGCACGCAACGCCGCGGCATTCCGGAACGCGGCAGCCGGTGGCGTGCTCGCCATTGTCACGACGCCGCGCCCGGATTGCGCAGTCCGAACATTCCTTTCGAGCGCACCGTAACGACCGTCTCGCCATGCTGGTTGATGCCCGCCCATTGCGTGGATACGATGCCGCGATCCGGTTTGCTTTCGGAGATGCGCTTGTCGAGCACGGAATTCGTCATGGTGATCGTATCGCCGACGCGTACCGGTTTGAGCCAGCGTATCTCGTCGATGCCGGGCGACCCCATCGACGTGGAGTCCGCCAGCGCGTTACGCACCAGCATGCCCATCATGACCGAACACGTATGCCAGCCGCTCGCCACCAATCCGCGGAACGGCGACTTCTCGGCCGCGGCCTCGTTCAGGTGGAACGGCTGCGGATCGAACTTCTCAGCGAATTCGACGATCTCGTCGCGCGTGAAAGTATGCTTGCCGATCTCGGTCGTTGATCCGACCGTCATGTCCTCGTAACTCAAAGCCATTGCGCTATCTCCTTGCGGGTCGATTCAATCGGCCACTTAAACTTCGATGCTGGCAAAACCGGGCAGCGCGGCGAACCGCGCAAGATGATGATCGACATCGCCCAGTGTGGTCTCAATAATAGCGAGACGTTTGAACAGATGCGCGGCCGCGACCTCGTTCGTCACGCCCATGCCGCCATGCAATTGAACCGCTTGCTGGCCGACAAAACGCGCCGCTTGCCCCACACGTACTTTCGCGGCGGAGATCGAGCGGCGACGCTGATCGGCGTCTTCGCTCGAATAGCGCATGGCGGCAAGGTACGTGACCGAGCGGGCCTGCTCGGCGTGAATCAGCATCTCGACCATGCGGTGCTGCAATGCCTGAAAGCGCGCAATCGGCTGGCCGAACTGCTGTCGAGTTTTTGTGTAGTCGACGGTCGCGGTGTTCAATGCGTCCAGCGCGCCAACCGCTTCAGCACAGAGCAGCAGCGTGCCGTAGTCGGCGATGTGCTCCAACGCCGCCGCACCTGAGTGCTGGCCGCGCAATTGGCGCGCGGGCGTGCCGTTGAATTCGAGCGTCGCTGCGCGTTGGCCGTCGATGGTTCGGTAATCGGTGATCTTGACGCCTGCCGCGTCGCGCGGCACGACAAAGAGCGCGATCTCGCCGTTCGAACGCGCAGGCACGATCCAGTAATTCGCCTGCGCGCCGTGCAGCACGACTGACTTCGTACCGGTCAGCGTGTGCTGTTCGCCTTGCGAGGTCGCGACTGTCGCGATCTCAAACACATCGTAGCGAGCCTTCGGCTCGTGAAACGCCACGGCGAGCTTGATCTCGCCTTGCGCCGCGCGCTCCAGTAACGATGCGTCCTCGCCCTGCCCCGTGCCTGCAATACGCAGCGCTTCGATGCCAACCGCGGTGGCCCAGTAAGGCTCGACCACCAACGCGCGACCGAGCTCCTGCATGACGACCAGCATATCGACGGCTCCGCCATTGAAGCCGCCTTGCGCCTCGGGCACAGGCAATGCCGGCAAGCCCAGTTCAGTGAAAGCGGCCCAATGCGTTTCCGAGATCCCGGCATCCGATCTCACGATCGCCTGGCGCGCTTCGAAGCCGTAGTTCCTGTCCAGATAGCGGCGCAGCGCGTCGGCAAGTTGCTGTTGCTCGTCGTTGAAAGTGAAGTCCATGCGCCGCTCCTCAAAGTCCGAGAATCATCTGCGCGATGATGTTCTTTTGAATTTCGTTCGAGCCGCCGTAAATCGACGTCTTGCGGAAGTTGAAGTAATACGCAGCCAACGGCGCAGCGTCGTCGTCTCCGGCGATGCTGTGCTCGCGCTCGCCTTCGAGGAACGGTACGTCAAACGGCGCGGCGGCAGGTCCGACCGCTTCAAACATGAGCTCAGTCAACGCTTGCTGCACTTCCGTGCCTTTGATCTTCAGCATCGACGCCTCCGGTCCCGGTCCGCGTCCGCCCGCTTCATTCGCGACGACGCGTTGCACGGTGACTTCCAGCGCCATCAGTTCGATTTCGAGATTCGCGACTTTTGCAGCGAATACCGGGTCATGGAGTAGCGGCTTGCCGTTCTTGTTTGTGTCGAGCGCAAGGCGCTTGAGAAAAACCAGTTCGCGCTTGGATTGACCGACGCGCGCGATGCCGGTGCGCTCATGTCCCAACAGATACTTCGCGTAAGTCCAGCCGCGATTTTCTTCGCCGACCAGATTTTCGACGGGCACCTTGACATCTTCAAAGAAGACTTCGTTGACCTCATGGTCTTCGTCGAGCGTGATGATGGGCCGTACCGTAATACCCGGCGTTTTCATGTCGATGAGCAGGAATGAAATGCCCTCCTGCTTTTTCGCGCCGCTGTCCGTGCGCACGAGGCAGAACATCATGTCTGCGTGCTGCCCCAGCGTGGTCCAGGTCTTCTGGCCATTGACGACGTAATGGTCGCCGACACGTTCGGCGCGTGTTCGCAGCGACGCGAGGTCGGAGCCTGAACCGGGCTCCGAGTAACCCTGGCACCACCAGTCGGTGCCGTCGAGAATACGCGGCAAGTAATAGCGTTTCTGGGCTTCGCTACCGTACTTCATGAGAACGGGCGCGACCATCGACACGCCGAACGGCAATACGGTAGGCGCACCGACACGTGCGCACTCTTCGTCCCAGATATGCCGCTGGGTCGCGTCCCAACCGGGGCCGCCATACTCTTTGGGCCAAGCCACAGCCGACCAGCCTCGCGTACCTAGCAGCTTGTGCCAGCTTGCGAAGTCTTCGCGATTCAAACGCTTGTGGTTGAGTACTTTCTCGCTCAGCTCGCGAGGCAGATTGGCTTCGAGCCAAACGCGGATCTCGGCGCGAAACGCCGTTTCAGTGGGGGAATAGTCCAGATTCATACGTAGTGTCTCCTGGCCGCCACCGCCCGCCGCCAGAGAGCCACTGCGTTACTGCAGAGGTTCCTTCAAAGCAGCCGGGACCGGCAACGGCATCACTTCGATGCCTTCTTCGACCAAAGCTCGCGCGTCTTCTGGTGTTGTGACACCGCGAATATTGCGTGCGGGCGCTTCGTTGTAGTGAGTGCGCCGCGCTTCCTCAGCGAAGCGGTCGCCCACGTTCTCGGTCTTTTCCAGTACCTCGCGCAACGCACGCATGACACGCGCCTGCAATTCGCCGGGCGCCGACGGCGCCTTTGTTTCCGTCGCACCCGACAGATTGAGGCGTGGGGCTGACGGCAAACGGCTCACCTCTTTCGCGCCGCAAAGTGGACATTCGACCAGCTTGCGAGACTGCTGCGATTCGAAGTCATCAGCCGAAGCAAACCAGCCTTCGAACCGATGGCCGTGCGGACACTGTAAATCGAGGACCTTCATGTGGAATCAGGGCTTGCGTGCCAGTTTAGCGCAAATACAAAATTTGTGAACGGTCGTTCGTAAAAACTTCATGCGGGGCGAGTCGCGATAACGCGCTGCTCAGAAGTTCAGACGTGGTGGGCGATTTTAACGCGTTGGGCAAACCGCTGCCGAAGGCCGGATACCGCAAAGCGCGAGGTCAACCTTAGAACGTAAGCGCCGGTACGAGCCGCGATCGGTCTGCCGACGAAGCCGCATTGCTGTCTCTGCTGATTGCCGGATTCAAGCCACGAGGCATTCCAGCCGCCGATTAAGCCGCGGCTCAAGTCCTCGTGCCTCTTTGGCCAGGTTGATCTGTTTGGCCGATCTGGCAACGTCGAATACCTCTGCGTTGATATCGTACCCGCCGCGCGAGTTCAGCCAGTCAAGCACGTCGGACAAATGCCAGACTGACGCACTTCCCTCATGCACCGGCGGCGGGAATTCGACCGCATGACTCAGCATCAGCTTGCGCATGTTCTGCCGCGACACGCCGGCAATCTCCGCTACGTCGGTCAGGCCCACAAAATCCGGGCCTGCCTCGACCAGTCGCGCCGACGGCACCGCCTCTTTAATGTCACCGAGCGCGCTGACCAACGCCTCTAGCGCGGACGTCCCTTCACGCGAGAACACCAGCGCGAGCCGCCCCGGCTGCCCCACGCCGATCGTGGCGTCGTCGCAACCCGCTTCACCCAACCTCTCGACGATCGCGTCAAGATCGCAGTCTTGCGCGGCAAGCTTGTACTTCAACGTAAATGTATATTCCATGTGCTACTCCTGCTTGTTCATTCAAGGCTTGCCACTCAGCGTTTGCTAACGGTGCGCCGTGCAATTATCGACAACGCGCCGCAAGTGTCTGGCGTGATTCACGGCGTTTTTCGGCGTGCTCCATACGCTCGAAATGCAGAACTCGCCGCAGCGACATTCCGCCTCTTTATAAGGGCAATACATCTTTCCCCAGGCGTGGCCCGTTCCGCCGCTTTGTATGCGCCAGCCGCGCCGCTCGGCATAGGTCAACGCGGCCTCTATCTCTTTCTTTGCATGGGTTCGACGAACCATCCGGACCTCCAATGTAGTACTCGCGACACAGGTTGTCAAGTGACAACTTATGTCTGTCTCATCCGACTCAAGCGCTTCAGATGTTTCGTTATCCGAAACACATGAGCGATGAAGACGTCTTGAGAGATCCATACTAGAGTTACCACGGCAACGAAGCGAGACTGCCTGATGGCATAAGACAAAGGCGCGCTTATTCAGACAAGGCGGCAGATGCTGTGGCCCGGCGGCGCATCGCCATGAAAAAGCCCCCGCCGGTCCTCGACCGACAGGGGCTGTATGCACGCGATGCAAGCGCCGCTCGGCGCCCGACGGCGGGATTATTGCGACTGCGGCTGCGCGAGCGGCCAGGCGCCCGACAACACCTTTTCCAGCCAGAACGTGCCGATTATTGTTTTCACGTCGGTGATCTTGCCGGTCCGTACCCACTCCGACACTTCGGGAACCGTCGCAGTGAAGAGCTCCAGGAACTCGCCGTCGTCCAGCTTGCGCTCGCCGGCCGTGAGGCCGCGCGCAAGATAGATGTCGATGAATTCAGTGGAATACGAAATGATCGGGTGAACGCGCGTCAGATACACGTACTCACGCGCCGTATACCCGGTTTCTTCACGTAACTCGCGCACCGCGCAAGTTAGTGCGCCTTCGTTCGGATCGAGCTTGCCGGCCGGATATTCGACCATGACCTTGCCCATCGGATAGCGATACTGGCTCTCCAGCAGCACACGACCGTCGTCGAACATGGGAATCACCATCACGGCGCCCGGATGCTGCACGTATTCGCGGGTGGCATGCTTGCCGTCCGGCAGGCGGACCGTGTCGCACTTGAGCGTCAGAAACGGCCCTTGATGAACCGTTTTGCTCTCGACACACGTCTCGGTGAGCGCGGCGTCGTGATCGGGAAGTTCAGCCATATGCGGACCTCGGAACAGCGTGGTGCGCGACGGCGGGACGCCGTCAGCGGCGTTTGACGAGATACTGGAAGGTGAAGCCGGGAAACGCGAACACAACGAATAGCGCGAATGTGATTGCGTAGAACTGCCAGCCCTGATCGAAGCGATTGCCCGCACGCGCTTCAAGCAGAAAACCCAACGCGCCGACCACGAAGTACAGCACGATCAGTTCGGCAATCCGGATCCATGCGCTTTTCTTCGCCGCCTTGAGCGGCACGGCGGCGAAGAGTCGCTGATTCAGGAACGGCAGGTTGGCACCGACCAGTGCCAACAGCACGATAAACCAACCCGCTGCGGACATCAGAACGACAGGGTGTGCTGAATAGCCTGCAGGCAAGCCTTCAACAGCGGGTCGGGCACGATACCGAGCACCAGCACGGCAACGCCATTGAGCGCGAGCAACGCGCGCGTACCCGTGTCTGCCACGATCGCCGACTTGTCTTGCGGCTCGTCGAAATACATCAGCTTGACGATACGCAGGTAATAGAACGCGCCGAACAGCGACGTGATCACGGCCAGCACCGTCAGCCAGGTCAGGCCGGCGTTCATGGTGGCCTGCAGCACTGCGAGCTTCGCGTAGAAACCGACCGCGGGCGGAATGCCGGCGAGCGAGAACATCATGACCATCATGACGAACGCGAACACCGGGCTGCGCTGATTCAGACCCTTGAAGTCTTCCAGCGTGTCGGCTTCGAATTCGCGGCGTGCGAGCAGCATGATGACGCCGAACGTCCCCATTGTCGTGATCAGATAGACGATGCTGTAGTACATCGCCGAGCCGTACGCGCTGGCAGCGCCCGTGGTCTTGTGATCGACCACGCCGGCCAGCAGACCGAGCAGCACGAAGCCCATGTTCGAGATCGCCGAGTACGCGAGCATACGCTTGACGTTGCGCTGCACGATACCGGTGATATTGCCGACGATCAGCGAAAGCGCCGCCAGGATCACCAGCATTTGCTGCCATTCGACGGCGAGCGGCAACAGTCCCATGACGAGGAAGCGCAGACCCCAGGCAAATGCCGCGACTTTCGGACCACCGCCAACCAGCAGCGTCATGGCCGTCGGCGCGCCTTGGTACACGTCAGGCACCCACATGTGGAACGGCACCGCACCCATCTTGAACGCAACACCCGCCACGATGAAGATCACGCCGAACAGCAGCACGCTCGGGTCGTAATGGCTCTGGCCGATTGCCTTGAAAACCTCGTTCAGGTCGAGCGAGCCGGTCGCGCCGTACAGCATCGAAATGCCGTAAAGCAGGAAGCCGGAAGCCAGCGCGCCGAGCACGTAGTACTTCATGGCAGCTTCGTTCGACGGCGCAGCTTCGCGGCGCAGCGCGATCACGCCATACAGCGACAGGGACATCAGTTCCAGACCGAGGTACAGCGTCAGGAAATTGTTGCCCGAGATCATGACGAGCTGTCCGAGCAACGAGAACATGCCCAGCAGGAAGAACTCGCCGCGGAACAGGCTGCGATCTTCGAGGTAGCGGCGCGAATACACGATCGAGACCGTGTAGCCAAGCGTCACCACCGCTTTCATCAGACTCGCGAACGAGTCGACCACATACATACGGCTAAAGAAGTAGTGCACTGACGGGTCGAACGCATTGACCGCGAACCAGATGCCGGCGACGAGCGTCGACAGGACCGCGATCAGGTACGTGGTACGGCGACCGGCCTGGCCGACGAACGTGTCGTTGAGCCACGCGACGACAACGGCGAGCATCACCAGCGCGTCGGGCAACAGGGCAGTCATAGGGGCGTTTTGCATGGTCTTTAATTCCTCCGCTCTGCGTTACTGAGACAACGGCAGCTTGGACTGCGCAACGTGGGAGAGGAGGTTTTCCACGGATACGTGCATCACATCGGTAAAGGGCTTCGGATACAGGCCCATGAACAGTGTCAGTGCGGCAAGCACTGCCAGCATGAAAAACTCGCGGCGGCTGATGTCGACAAGGCTCTTCACGTGGTCGTTGGCGACAGCGCCGAAGTACACGCGCTTGTACATCCACAACGTATAGGCCGCGCCGAGAATCAGGGTGACAGCCGCGCCGCACGCGATCCAGAAGTTGTACTGGACGGCAGCCAGAATCACCATGAATTCGCCGACAAAACCGGAGGTGCCCGGCAAGCCGCAATTTGCCATGGAGAACAGCATCACGAAGGCCGCAAACTTCGGCATGACATTGACGACGCCGCCGTAATCCGCAATCTGACGCGAGTGCATGCGGTCGTACAGCACGCCGATGCTCAGGAACATTGCGCCCGACACGAAGCCGTGCGAGATCATCTGGACGATCGCGCCTTCAACGCCGAGCTGATTGAAGATGAAAAAGCCGAGCGTGACGAAGCCCATGTGTGCAATCGACGAATACGCGACCAGCTTCTTCATGTCGGCCTGCACCATCGCGACCAGACCAATGTAGATCACCGCGATCAGCGACAGCGTAATCACAACCGGCGCGAGGAAGTGGCTGGCGTCCGGCGCGATCGGCATCGAGAAGCGCAGGAAACCGTAGGCGCCGAGCTTCAGCATGATCGCCGCCAGCACCACCGAGCCGCCCGTCGGCGCTTCCACGTGGGCGTCAGGCAACCACGTGTGAACCGGCCACATCGGCACCTTCACGGCGAACGCCATGAAGAACGCTATGAATAGCAACACCTGGGGTGTCATCGCGATCTGCGCGTGCTGCCAGGTCGCCAGGTCGAACGTGCCGGTCTGGACGTACAGATAGAGCAGCGCGACCAGCATCAGCAGCGAACCCATCAACGTGTACAGGAAGAACTTGAACGCCGCATACACGCGGTTCGCCCCGCCCCACACGCCGATGATGATGTACATCGGGATCAGCGTCGCTTCGAAGAACACGTAGAACAGCATGCCGTCGGCCGCGCTGAACACGCCGACCATGATGCCCGACAGAATCAGGAACGACGCGAGGTACTGGCCCACGTTCTTCGTGATCACTTCCCACGCGGCGATCACGACGATCACGGTGATCAATGCGGTCAACACGACAAACCACATCGAGATGCCGTCGACACCCAGGTGATAAGTAATATTGAATCGTTCGATCCAGTTCGCCTTTTCGACGAACTGTAGATCCGCGCTGCTCGAATCAAAACCGGTGATCAGCGGGATCGTCACGATGAAGCTGGCGACCGAGCCGATCAGCGCGACCCAGCGCGCGGGGCCCGGGTTCCGGTCAGAACCGATGGCCAGAACCAGCAGGCCAAAAAGGACCGGCAACCAGATGGCGATACTAAGAATCGGATAAGCGTGCATTAGTGTCCCTCGCCTTATTTGCCGCCGAGCGTTACAAACAGGGTCAGGAGCCCCAACATGCCGATAATCATGGCGAACGCGTAGTGATAGATGTAGCCGGATTGGAGGAAGCGGATCACGCCGGCGAACCAGCCGATGAAGCGTGCGCTGCCATTGACGATACCGTCGATCACGACGACGTCGCCTTCCTTCCAGAGACCACGGCCAATTGCCACGGCGCCCCGCGCGAACACGACTTCGTTGATCTTGTCCATGTAGTACTTGTTGTCGAGCAGCGTGTAGATCGGTCCGAATGCGCGTTTGATGGTAGCCGGCAATTCGGGACGAACGAGATACAGGAACCACGCGACGACCACACCTGCGAGCGCCAGCCAGACCGGCAGACCCGCCACCGAGTGCAGGCCCATTGCCGCCCAGCCGTGGAACTCTTCCGCCATTTCATGCAATGCGGGATGGTTTTCGCCGATGAAGATCACCTTGTCGAACGCCACACCGTGCTGGAAGAAGTCGCCGAAAAGCATCGGACCGATTGCGATTGCACCGATCACGACAGAAGGAATCGCCAGCAGCACGAGCGGCAGCCACACCACCCAAGGCGTTTCATGCGGCTCGTGAGCGTGACCGTGGTCGTCGTGACCATGACCGTGCCCGTGGTCGTCGTGCCCATTGCCATGACCGTGTGCCGCGGCTTCCGCGCCCATCGGCGATTCCGGATGCTTCGGATCGCGGAAGCGCTCCTTGCCGTGGAACACCATGAAGTACATACGGAACGAATACAGCGCGGTAACAAAAACGCTGGCCACCACGGCGAAGTATGCAAAGCCCGAACCCGGCAGATGCGACAGCTTCACCGCGTCGATGATCGAGTCTTTCGAATAGAAGCCTGAGAAAAACGGCGTGCCGATCAGCGCGAGCGAACCGACGAGCGACGTGATCCACGTAATGGGCATGTACTTGCGCAGGCCGCCCATGTTGCGCATGTCCTGATCGTGGTGCATACCGATGATCACCGAACCGGCGCCAAGGAACAGCAGTGCCTTGAAGAACGCGTGCGTCATCAGGTGGAACACGGCGACCGGGTAAGCCGACGCGCCGAGCGCGACCGTCATGTAGCCGAGTTGCGACAACGTGGAATACGCCACCACACGCTTGATGTCGTTCTGGACGATCCCGAGGAAGCCCATGAACAGCGCGGTAATCGCACCGATCACCATCACAAACGACAGCGCCGAATCCGACAGTTCGAACAGCGGCGACATGCGCGTGACCATGAAGATGCCGGCCGTCACCATGGTTGCCGCGTGAATCAGCGCGGAAATCGGCGTGGGGCCTTCCATCGAATCGGGCAGCCACACGTGCAGCGGAAACTGCGCCGACTTACCCATTGCGCCGATGAAGAGACAGATGCAGGCCACCGTCAGCAGGCCCCAATCGGTACCCGGAAAGCTCAATGCCGCGAGTTCGGTGCGCTTTGCAAACACGTCGCCGTAGTTCATCGAACCGGCGAACGCGAACAGCAGGCCGATACCCAGCAGAAAGCCAAAGTCGCCGATGCGGTTCACGATAAACGCCTTCATGTTCGCGTACACCGCGGACTGACGCGTGAAGTAGAAGCCGATCAGCAGATACGACACGAGACCCACTGCTTCCCAGCCGAAGAACAGCTGCAGGAAATTGTTGCTCATTACGAGCATCAGCATCGAGAACGTGAAGAGCGAGATGTACGAGAAGAAGCGCTGATAACCGTCGTCGTCGGCCATGTAGCCGATCGTGTAGATGTGCACCATCAGCGACACGAAGGTCACGACGCTCATCATCATTGCCGTCAGCGAATCGACGAGGAAGCCGACTTCGAACTTCGTCTTGCCGATCGTCATCCATTCGTAGACGGTCGCGTTGAAGCTCGCGCCGTCCAGCACCTGGAAGAACACCATCATCGACAGCACGAACGAAATCGCAACGCCGAGAATGGTGACCGAGTGCGCACCCGCGCGCCCTACCGCCTTGCCGAACAGCCCAGCAATCAGGGAACCGGCCAGCGGTGCCAGCGGAATCGCCAGCAGCAGGTTTTCATTGAGTATCGTGGACATAACCGCTTTTCCTGAAATTAACCTTTGAGCTGATCGAGATCTTCGACATTGATCGTGTCGAGGCTACGGAACAGGGTCACCAGAATTGCGAGGCCGATCGCCGCTTCCGCTGCCGCAACCGTCAGCACAAAGAAGACGAAAATCTGGCCATGCACGTCGCCGAGGTAATGCGAGAAAGCGACGAAGTTGGTGTTCACCGCGAGCAGCATCAATTCGATCGCCATCAGGATGATGATGACGTTGCGACGGTTCAGGAAAATGCCAACGACGCTTATCGCAAAGAGAATCGCGCCGAGCACAAGGTAATGAGCAAGGGTCAACATGGTTTCTATCTCCTGTCCGCTCAGCTGTTCTTGGCAGATGCCGATTCGGCAGCTGCCGCCGCTGCTGCGGCTTCTTCCGCCGCGACGGTTGCCGCGCTCTTTTCCGACGGCATCTTGACGACGCGCACACGGTCCTGGGCACGCACCTTCACCTGCTGGCTGACGTTCTGGCGTTTGCTGTCTTTCTTGTGGCTCGTGGTCAGCGCGATTGCCGCAATGATCGCCACCAGCAGCACGAGGCCGGCGACTTCGAACGCAAAGATGTAGTCGGTGTAGATCACCTTGCCGATCAGGCGGGTGTTCGACCAGTCGCCCATGCCGTTCGCGGCAGCGGTCGTGTCACGCACCACGGTGCTGGTCGCGCCGTAGCCGTGCCACAGGATCAACGCGGTTTCGAGCACGATGATCGCGCCCACCACGGTGGCCATTGGCACGAAGCGTTTGAAGTCCTTGCGCAGCACGTCGATGTTGATGTCGAGCATCATCACGACGAACAGGAACAGCACCATCACGGCGCCCACATAGACCAGCACCAGCAGGATTGCGAGGAACTCGGCTTGCAGAAGCATCCAGATCGCGGCTGCGTTGAAGAACGCCAGCACGAGAAACAGTGCGGACGACACCGGGTTGCGCGAGGTGATCACCTTCAGCCCTGAAACCACCAGGAGCAGCGCGAAGATGTAGAACAGTACGGTCGTGAATTCCATGATTACCGGTTCATCGTTAGGCCATCGTCAGGCATTTTCTTTGGCACGTGTGTCTGGCAACAGCGCAAAAACCGCCAGAACAGCCGCACAGGTGCGCCGTGCCACGGCACTCGGGCCGCGGCGCTCGGCCCGACAACAGGCCGTGTTACTGCTGCATTTACTGATATCGATGCGCAACTGCCGCATCTACCGCTTCGACAACTCGAACGTTTAACGATACGGTGCGTCGGCAGCCTTGTTCACGGCGATCTCCGCTTCGTAGCGATCGCCCACGGCCAGCAGCATTTCCTTGGTGAAGTACAGATCGCCGCGCTTCTCGCCGTGATATTCGAGAATGTGCGTCTCGACAATCGAGTCGACCGGGCAGCTCTCTTCGCAAAAACCGCAGAAGATGCACTTGGTCAGGTCGATGTCGTAACGGGTCGTGCGGCGCGTGTTGTCCTCGCGCGTTTCCGACTCGATCGTGATGGCGAGCGCGGGACACACGGCTTCACACAGCTTGCATGCGATGCAGCGCTCTTCGCCATTTTCATAACGGCGCAACGCGTGCAGGCCACGAAAACGCGGCGACATCGGCGTCTTCTCTTCGGGGAACTGCACCGTGACCTTGCGCTGGAACGTATAACGTCCGGTCAGCGCGAGGCCCTTGAGGAGCTCCGTCAAAAAGAAGGTCTTGAAAAAATTTTGGATTGCGGTCATGAGTTCATCCGCCCTTTATTTCCAGATATTCCACGGCGACATAATCCAGAAGCCGACCACCACCAGCCATACCACGCAAACTGGAATGAAAATCTTCCAGCCGAGACGCATGATCTGGTCATAGCGGTAACGCGGGAATGTGGCACGCGCCCAGATGAACACCGACAACAACAGGAAGACCTTGAGGACGAGCCAGAAGATGCCGGGGATAAACGACAGGAACCCGAACGGTGCGCTCCAGCCCCCGAGGAACAGTGTCGACGCCAAGGCCGAGATCACGATCATGTTGATGTACTCGGCGAGGAAGAACAGCGCAAACGCCATCCCCGAGTAATCGATCATGTGGCCCGCGACGATTTCCGACTCCCCTTCCACCACGTCGAACGGGTGACGGTTCGTTTCGGCGATGCCCGAGATGAAGTACACCACGAACATGGGCAGCAGCGGCAGCCAGTTCCACGACAGGAAGTTCAGCCCGTGCGATGCAAAGAAGCCCTGCTCCTGCGAATTGACGATGCCCGACAGGTTCAGCGTGCCCGCCGTCATCAGGACGACGACCAACGCGAAGCCCATTGAAATTTCGTAGGAGACCATTTGCGCCGCGGCACGCATCGCGCCGAGGAACGCGTACTTCGAATTCGACGCCCAGCCCGCCAGAATCACGCCGTACACGCCGATCGACGAAATCGCGATCGCATACAGCAGACCCGCGTTGATGTCGCCGAGCACCGCGCCCGCCTGGAACGGAATGACCGCCCAGACCGCGAAGGCCGGCACCACCACCATGATCGGCGCGATGAGGTAAATCCAGCGGCTTGCCTGAGCAGGCTGAATCACTTCTTTCAGCAACAGCTTCAGCACGTCGGCGATAGGCTGCAGGAGACCCGCCGGGCCGACGCGGTTCGGGCCGAGACGCACGTGCATCCAGCCGATCAGCTTACGCTCCCACAGAATCAGGTAAGCCACGCACAGCAGGATCACGACGGCCACCACAAGGATGCGCACCAGTGCCCACACCGTGGGCCATGCCACACCGAGAAGCTGGGTGCCGCCCGAGTTGATCGTATCGAACAAGCTCATTTACGCCTTCTCCACCACCAGTTCACCGAACAGGCTGCCCAGCGCCGCACCGGCAGGCGTAGCCGCCGATACGCGGACGACCGTCTCCGCAAGATTCGCGTCGCGCACGGCCGGCAACTGCACCGATTGCTCGCCCTGGCGCACGCGAACCGCGTCGCCTTCTTTCAAACCCAGTTTGTCGAACAGCGCAGCCGGCAGGCCGACGTTGTTCGCGGCACGCGCCGCGGCGGTCAGATGCAGCGACTCCGCGCGACGGACGAGCGCGTCGGCGTGATAGATCGGCACGTCGGCGATTCGCTCGAACTTGCCTTCCGCCGCCTTAGCCGTCTTGCCGCGCGCAACTGCCACGCCGGTTCTGTTCGACAGACGCGACTGCAGTTCGCCGTCGCCGAGAGCGGCCTGGCGGACTTCTTCCGCCGTGTCGTACTCGAAACCGGGCACACCCAGCAGGCTGCCCAACACGCGCAACACCTTCCATGCCGGGCGCGTATCGCCAAGCGGACGCACTACGCCGTTGAACGACTGCACCGTACCTTCGGCGTTGACGAACGTGCCGGCCGTTTCCGTGAACGGCGCGATCGGCAGCAGCACGTCGGCGTATTCTGCGCCGGTCTGGAACGGCGACATCACGACAACCATTTCAGCTTGCTTGAGCGCCGCCAAAGCCTGAGCCGGATTCGCTGTATCGAATTCCGGTTCGACGTTCAGCAGCAGATAGCCCTTGCGCGGCTGCTCGAACACTTCGCGAGCGTTCAGACCGCCCTCGCCCGGCAATGCGTTCACCAGATGCGCACCGACCGTGTTGGCCGCTTCCGTCATGAAACCGAGCGTTGCGCCGGTTGCGTCCGCGATCCATTGGGCGGCAGCATGAATGACCGCGAAATCCGGATGACGCACCGCGCCGTTGCCGAGCAGCACGAGACGGCGTTCGCCGGTTGCGAGCGATTTCGCGACTTCCTTGTCCGAGTCCGTAGCTTGTGCGCTCGAGAAAGCTTCAGGCAGCGCTGTACCGTTCGCTTGCGACACCGCCGATGCAATGCCAGCCAGCGTATCGAGCCACGCCGACGGCGCTGCGGCCAGACGTTGACCTTGCGGAATCAGCGCGTCGTCGCCCGTTGCCTGAACCAGCGTGAGCTTCGCGCCGCCCTTTGCGGCCTGACGCAGGCGTGCGGCGAACAGAGGATGATCGCGACGCAGATCGGAGCCGATCACCAGAGCCGAGTCGATGTTCGACAGATCCGCAATCGCGGTGCCGAGCCACGGCGTGCCGTTGACCGGAGCCGAGAAATCCGACTGACGCAGACGGAAGTCGACGTTAGACGTGCCGATCGCTTGAGCCAGCTGCTTCAGCAGGAACAGTTCTTCGACCGTGCTGTGGGCGCTGCCGAGCGCGGCCAGCGCGTTCGCGCCGTGGTCGCCCTTGATGCCCCTCAGACCCTTCACCACGTAATCGAGCGCGGTCTGCCAGTCGGTTTCGACCCACTTGCCGCCCTGCTTCAGCATAGGCTGCGTCAGACGCTCCGGGCTATTCAGGCCTTCGTACGAGAAGCGGTCCTTGTCCGAAATCCAGCATTCGTTGATTGCTTCGTTTTCGAACGGCAGAACGCGCATCACGCGGTTGTTCTTCACTTGCACCACGAGGTTCGCGCCGACCGAATCATGCGGGCTCACCGACCTGCGGCGCGACAGTTCCCACGTACGTGCACTGTAGCGGAACGGCTTGCTGGTCAGCGCGCCGACCGGGCACAGGTCGATCATGTTGCCCGACAGTTCGGAGTCGACCGTCTTGCCGACGAACGACGTAATTTCCGAATGTTCGCCGCGGCCCAGCATGCCGAGCTCCATCACGCCGGCCACTTCCTGGCCGAAGCGCACGCAGCGCGTGCAGTGAATGCAACGCGACATTTCTTCCATCGAGATCAGCGGGCCGACGTTCTTGTGGAACACGACACGCTTTTCTTCGCTATAACGCGACGACGACTTGCCGTAGCCCACCGCGAGATCCTGCAACTGGCACTCGCCGCCCTGATCGCAGATCGGGCAATCCAGCGGGTGGTTGATCAGCAGGAATTCCATCACGGCTTGCTGGCCCTTCACCGCCTTGTCCGACTTGGTGCGCACGATCATGCCGGCCGACACCGGCGTCGCGCATGCGGGCACGGCCTTCGGCATTTTCTCGACATCGACGAGACACATCCGGCAGTTGGCCGCAATCGACAGCTTCTTGTGATAGCAGAAGTGAGGAATGTACGTGTCGACCTTATGCGCAGCCTGGATCACCATGCTGCCTTCAGGCACTTCTACTTTCTTGCCGTCTATTTCAAGTTCAACCATGATGGTCAATCTTCCTTAACCTGTTACCGCTCAATCGTTCGCCCCGTTCATCGCCCTTTCAGGCAATGAAATCCCGTGGTTGACGTGTTCTGGTACGTACCTGTGCAGCGTTCTTATGGACCGCTTGTCCGGTCGCTGACCGGGGTCGCTTAGCGCCCGCTCAGGCAGCCACTGTTTCCGCAGCCGCCGCGGCGCCCGCATGACCGCCGACGAGGCAATGCTTGTGAGCGACGTGATATTCGAATTCGTCCCAGTAGTGCTTGAGCATGCCGCGCACCGGCATGGCCGCTGCATCGCCGAGCGCACAAATCGTGCGGCCCATGATGTTTTCCGCAACCGAGTTCAGCAGATCCAGATCTTCCGGACGGCCGAGGCCGTGCTCGATACGATGCACGACGCGGTACAGCCAGCCCGTGCCCTCACGGCAAGGCGTGCATTGACCACACGACTCTTCGTAGTAGAAGTACGACAAACGCAGCAGCGAACGCACCATGCAGCGCGTCTCGTCCATCACGATGACCGCGCCCGAGCCGAGCATCGAGCCGGCCTTGGCGATGGAATCGTAGTCCAGGTCGGTCTGCATCATGACGTCGCCCGGGATCACCGGCGCCGACGAACCGCCAGGAATCACAGCCTTGATCTTCCTGCCGCCGCGCATGCCACCAGCGAGCTCCATGAGCGTCGCGAACGGCGTGCCGAGCGGAACCTCGTAGTTGCCCGGACGCTCGACGTCGCCCGAGATCGAGAAGATCTTCGTGCCGCCGTTGTTCGGCTTGCCGATTTCCAGATAATTCTGCGGGCCAATCGCGAGCAGGAACGGCACAGCCGCGAACGTCTCGGTGTTGTTGATCGTGGTCGGCTTGCCGTACACGCCAAAGCTCGCCGGGAACGGCGGCTTGAAACGCGGCTGGCCTTTCTTACCTTCCAGCGACTCGAGCAACGCGGTTTCTTCGCCGCAGATGTAGGCGCCGTAACCGTGGTGCGCATGCAGTTCGAACGAGAAGCCCGAACCCATGATGTTCTCGCCGAGGAAACCGGCGCGGCGAGCTTCGTCCAGCGCTTCTTCGAAGCGTTTGTAGACTTCCCAGATTTCGCCGTGGATATAGTTATAGCCGACCGTGATGCCCATCGCGTATGCGCCGATGGCCATGCCTTCGATCAGCGAATGCGGATTGAAGCGCAGGATGTCACGGTCTTTGAACGTACCCGGCTCGCCTTCGTCCGAATTGCAGACCAGGTACTTCTGGCCCGGAAACTGACGCGGCATGAAGCTCCACTTCAGGCCGGTGGGGAAACCCGCACCTCCACGGCCACGCAGACCCGACGCCTTGACGTCGGCGATCACCTGCTCGGGCGGAATCTTTTCTTCCAGAATGCGACGCAGCTGGGCGTAACCGCCGCGCGCCACATAGTCTTCGAGATGCCAGTTGTCGCCGTTCAGGCCAGCGAGAATCAGCGGTTTGATGTGACGATCGTGTAAAGACGTCATTTCGAAAGTTCCTCGAGCAGCTGGTCGATCTTCTCGCGGCTCATGAAGCTGCACATGCGATGGTTGTTCACCAGCATCACCGGCGCGTCGCCGCACGACCCCATGCATTCACCTTCTTTCAAGGTAAATTTGCCGTCAGCCGTGGTTTCGCCGAAGTCGATGCCGAGCTTCTGCTTCAGATATTCAGCGGCGCTGTCGGAGCCGCCGTCCGGGCCGAGTTGACACGGCAGGTTCGTGCAGAGCGTGATCTTGTGCTTGCCGACCGGCGACGTCTCGTACATCGTGTAGAAGGTTGCCACCTCCTGCACGGCGACTGCCGGCATGCCGAGATAGTCCGCGACGAACTGCATGAGTTCGGGCGACAGCCAGCCATGCTCTTCCTGAGCAGTGGCCAACGCCGACATCACGGCGGACTGTTTCTGATCGGCGGGATACTTCGCGATCGCACGATCGATTTCTTTCAGGCCTTCAGCTGAGATCATTTTCAGACACGACTCTTTCAATTCCTACCGAACGAAAACCTGTCGCTCACTTCGTGCTGCGACAGACCCGGCGTTCCTTGCTTGACGCGCGCCTTCGGAACTTCCTGAAGGCGCGCACCGATGATTACGTCCTAGCGATCTACTTCGCCGAACACGATATCCTGCGTGCCGATGATCGTTACGGCGTCGGCGATCATGTGACCGCGCGCCATTTCGTCGAGCGCGGACAGATGCGCGTAGCCGGGTGCGCGGATCTTCAGGCGATACGGCTTGTTCGCGCCGTCCGACACAAGGTAGATACCGAACTCGCCCTTCGGGTGTTCGACGGCGGCGTAAGCCTCGCCTTCCGGTACGTGGAAGCCTTCCGTAAACAGCTTGAAGTGGTGAATCAGTTCTTCCATGTTCGACTTCATGCCCACGCGCGACGGCGGAGCAACCTTGTGATTGTCGATCATCACAGGGCCCGGATTCTTGCGTAGCCACTCAATGCACTGTTTCACAATTCGCGTGGACTGGCGCATTTCTTCGACGCGAACCAGATAGCGGTCGTAGCAGTCGCCGTTCACGCCGACGGGAATGTCGAAATCGAGCTTTTCATAGACTTCGTACGGCTGCTTCTTGCGCAAATCCCATTCGATCCCGGAACCGCGCAGCATTGCACCGGACATACCCATTTGCAGGGCGCGCTCCGGGCTGACCACGCCAATGCCGACCAGACGCTGTTTCCAGATCCGGTTGTCGGTGAGCAGCGTTTCGTATTCGTCGACGCACTTCGGAAAACGCGTGAAGAAATCGTCGATGAAGTCGAGCAACGAACCTTGACGGTTCTCGTTCATCTTAGACAATGCCTTCGCATTGCGAATCTTCGACGCCTTGTACTGCGGCATGGCGTCCGGCAGATCGCGATAGACACCGCCCGGACGATAGTAAGCCGCGTGCATCCGCGCGCCGGACACTGCTTCGTACACGTCCATCAGATCTTCACGCTCGCGGAACGCATACAGAAACACTGCCATTGCGCCGACGTCGAGCGCGTGCGCGCCGATCCACATAAGGTGGTTCAACACGCGCGTGACCTCATCGAACATCACGCGGATGTATTGGGCACGTACCGGCACGTCGATGCCGAGCAGCTTTTCGATTGCCATTACATAGCCGTGCTCGTTGACCATCATCGACACATAGTCGAGACGGTCCATGTACGGCACCGACTGAATGAACGTTTTCGTTTCGGCGAGCTTTTCAGTCGCGCGATGCAGCAGGCCGATGTGCGGATCGGCGCGCTGGATGACTTCGCCGTCGAGTTCCAGCACGAGACGCAGCACGCCGTGCGCTGCCGGGTGCTGAGGACCGAAATTGAGCGTGTAGTTCTTGATCTCTGCCATGGCGTTCTCTTAGTGTTTCAGACCGCCATAGCGATCTTCGCGGATCACGCGTGGCGTGATTTCCCGCGGCTCGATCGTCACAGGCTGATAGACGACGCGCTTTTCTTCCGGGTCGTAACGCATTTCGACGTACCCGGAGACAGGGAAATCTTTGCGGAATGGGTGACCAATGAAACCGTAGTCGGTCAGAATGCGGCGCAGATCCGGATGGCCTTCGAAGACGATGCCGTACAGGTCGAATGCTTCGCGCTCGTACCAGTTAGCCGAATTCCAGACGTCGACCACCGATGGCAGGATGGGCATTTCGTCGTCGGGCGCGAACACACGAAGCCGCACGCGCCAGTTGTTCTGCACCGACAACAACTGCAGAACGGCCGCGAAACGCGGACCGTCGTAAGCGCCGTCGGCATAGGTTTGATAGTCGACGCCGCACAGGTCCATCATCTGCTCGAAACCGAGCGAGCGGTCGTCGCGCAGACGCGTTGCCACGTTGAGGTAGTCGCTTGCTTTCACGACGATCGTCAACTCACCGATTGCCTCGGTGGTGCTCAGCAGGAGGCCGCCAAATGCCGCCTCGAGGTTCGCTTTCAGGGTCTCGAGTTTGCTTGCCATATTGTGGGGGAGGCGTTGCCTTATTGACGGGCGATTGTGTTAGTGCGGCGAATCTTGGCCTGCAACTGGATCACGCCGTACACCAGCGCTTCCGCTGTTGGCGGGCAGCCCGGTACGTAGACGTCGACCGGCACGATGCGGTCGCAGCCACGCACTACCGAATACGAGTAGTGGTAATAGCCGCCGCCGTTCGCGCACGAGCCCATCGAAATCACCCAACGCGGCTCGGCCATCTGGTCGTACACCTTGCGCAGAGCCGGCGCCATTTTGTTGCAAAGCGTGCCGGCGACGATCATCACGTCCGACTGACGCGGACTCGGACGAAACACCACGCCAAAGCGGTCGAGGTCATAACGGGCAGCGCCCGCATGCATCATCTCGACCGCGCAGCATGCAAGACCGAACGTCATCGGCCACAGGGAGCCGGTACGCGTCCAGTTGATCAGTTTGTCAGCCGTTGTGGTGACAAACCCTTCCTTCAAGACCCCTTCGATACTCATTTGCTTTCCACTCCAGACGGGGCGGCAAGCCTTGGCCACCCACGCAAACCGGCGATTAAACCATCATTCCCAGTCGAGGCCGCCCTTCTTCCAGATATAGGCGAAGCCCAGCAGGAATTCGAGCAGGAAAATCATCATCGCCATGAAACCGGGCCAGCCGATGTCGCGCAGGGCGACGCCCCACGGGAACAGGAACGCGGTTTCAAGGTCGAAAATGATGAAGAGAATGGCGACGAGGTAATAGCGCACGTCGAACTTCATGCGCGCATCTTCGAATGCTTCGAAGCCGCACTCGTACGGTGCGTTCTTCTCGGTGTCGGGCTTGTTGGGACCGAGGATCTTGCCAATACTGACCAGTGCTACGCCTAAACCGGTGCCCACAACGAGGAACAACAAGACGGGGAAATAGGCTGCGAGGTTCAAGACTATCCTCAATCGGTTGGTTCTGAGTGCCGTCAGGAGCATAGCACCCCTGACGCGAAATCACTTCTGAGACGTACATGTCACGGATTGAGCGCAATCCGTGCGCCAGAAGTGAAAATGCCAGCCGAAGCGAAGCAAGCGGCTGGCATTAGATAACATTTGGTGCCGACGGCGAGACTCGAACTCGCACAGCTTTCGCCACTACCCCCTCAAGATAGCGTGTCTACCAATTTCACCACGTCGGCACTGTATGCAATCCGGGAAAACAACTTATAAAACCCGCGAATCGCTTCAAGACTTAGATTGTAACTGCTCTAAACAGTTTGTTCAACGCACAAAACCACTTTCTACGAAAATTTATTTCGGCACGTCGGTAGCAGGCACGGACGCAGCCGATGCCGCCAACGCACCCGAACCACCAGCCGGCGCGGAAGCGGCAGAAGCCACAACAGGTGCCGTAGCCGTGGCACCGAGCACGCCTGCAGAAGGCTTTGCGCGATACGCACCGAGATAGGTCAGCGTCAACGTAGTTACAAAAAACACTGCGGCGAGCACTGCAGTTGTCCGCGACAAAAAGTTTGCCGACCCGGTGGCACCGAACAGGCTGCCCGACGCTCCACTACCAAAAGCCGCGCCCATATCGGCGCCTTTGCCGTGCTGCAGCAACACGAGGCCGATGACCCCGAGCGCCGACAACAGCTGAACGACGATAATCAATGTTTTCAAATACAGCATTACACTCACCTGAGTCTTTATTAGCCGGGCCCCGCAGGCTGCGAGACCCCGGAATGGGTCATCCTCGACTACGGCAATCCACTTAAGTCGCGGCTGTCGTTGCAGCCGCCGCCTTGCAGATCGCCAGAAAATCCTTGTCCTTCAACGACGCGCCGCCGATCAGGCCACCGTCGATATCCCGCTGGCTGAACAACTCTTCCGCGTTGTCCGGCTTCACACTGCCGCCATACAGCAGCGTCACGTTTGCGACGCCGGCGTCCTTGGCCGCAAGACGCGAGCGCAAGAAAGCGTGCACCGCCTGCGCCTGCTCGGACGTCGCGCTCTTGCCGGTGCCGATCGCCCAAACGGGCTCGTACGCAACCACGATACGCGCCGCTTCCTCGGCCGACAGCTTGGCCAGCACCTCGTCGAGCTGCGCGCCGACTACCTGCTCGGTCGATCCGGCTTCGCGCTCCTCGAGCGTTTCGCCGACGCATACGATCGGCGTCAATCCCGCCTCGAGCGCGCGCTGTGTCTTTACGGCGACCAGCTCGGCGCTTTCGCGATGATAGGCGCGGCGCTCCGAATGCCCGACGATGGCAAACGCGGCGCTGAAATCCGCCACCATTTGCGCAGCCACCTCACCGGTATAAGCACCGTGCGTGAAAGCGGAAATGTCCTGCACGCCCCACACCACCCGGCTGCCTTCCAGCAACGACTGCGCTTGCGCGAGGTACGGGCTCGGCACGCAAACACCCACGCGCACGTCGGCCGGGAGTTCTGCGGCACCCTTCGCCACCGCCTGCAACAGCCCCGCGTTGTCGGCGAGACACCCGTGCATCTTCCAGTTACCAACTACCAGTTTCGCTCGTTGCGTGGACATCGTCTCGTCTTGCCCCTTGTCGTCTGCTTGCGGTGCCTTGGGGGCGGGCTTCGTGTGCACTCTCTGTGCGCACCGTTTGCGTACCTCGCAACCCGCCTTTTGAATTCATGCAGCGTGCGCAAAACGCGCAATTTTACTGCGTGGGCGGGATCGGGTCAAACAAGCCTGTGCGCACCGAATCCCGCCCGTAAGCCAGCATCAAGCGTCCTGACCCCAAGTCAGCACGATTTTGCCGACGTGCGTGCTGCTTTCCATCAGCGCATGCGCTTCAGCAGCCTGCGCGGCAGGAAACACGCGATGCACCACCGGCTTGATCCGACCGTCTTCCAGATGCGGCCACACCTGCGCCTTGAGTTGTGCGGCAATTTTCGCCTTAAATTCGATTGGCCGAGGACGCAGCGTCGAACCGGTCACCGTCAACCGGCGGCGCAGCACCTCGTTCAAATTCAATTCCGCCTTCGCGCCGCCCAGCAGCGCGATTAGCACAATGCGCCCGCCGTCGGCGAGTGCCGTAAGTTCGCGCGACACGTAGCTGCCCGCCACCATGTCGAGGACCACGTCCACGCCGCGGTCGTTAGTCAGCGACTTGATGACTTCGACGAAGTCTTCCGTCTTGTAGTTAATGGCACGCTCCGCGCCCAATGCCTCGCACGCACGGCACTTTTCGTCCGAGCCGGCGGTTGCGAACACGCGAAAACCCAACGCATGGGCAATCTGGATCGCGGTGACGCCGATACCGCTCGAGCCGCCCTGCACCAGCAACGTTTCGTTCGGGCCGCCCTCGCCCTTGCCGAGCTGGGCGCGATCGAACACATTGCTCCAGACCGTAAAAAAAGTCTCCGGAAGCGAAGCTGCTTCGACATCGGACAGGCCGTTGGGCACCGGCAAGCATTGCAATAGCGGCGCGGTCGCATACTCGGCGTAGCCGCCGCCCGCTAGCAACGCACATACGCGATCGCCGATTTTCAGGCCGAACGGATTGTTCTTCGCGTCGATGTCGCCGCCGACGATCTCGCCCGCCACTTCGAGCCCCGGCAGGTCGGAGGCGCCCGGAGGCGGCGCATAGGCGCCCTTGCGTTGAAACACGTCCGGACGGTTGATGCCAAAAGCCGCCACCTTGATCAGCACCTCGCCCGCTTTCGGCTGCGGCGTGGGCCGCTCCGCGAGCTTGAGAACTTCCGGCGCTCCGAATTCCGTGATTTCGATCGCTTTCATCTGCGTCAACTCCAAGATTGGATTGCGTTGCGTACCCGCGTTCGTCCGCGTTCCCTGCATTGTCGCCGGATCACGGCAATCAGGCACGAGCCGCGTAAGCCGCCGAAAAAGCCGCCGCTTCGACCCGTTTATTCGCCTGTCGAATGGGATCTGTCTGCAAGGCAATCCACCCTGCGTCCATCATGAAAAACGGCCGGCGCGCATGCGCGCTGCCGGCCGTTGTGCTGCTACCGCTTTACTGCGGCGTCGGCTCGCCTTGCGGCGCGCTCGGCGCGCCGTCGTTCAGCAACGCCTTTGCCGACAGACGCACACGACCCTTTTCGTCCGTCTGGATGACCTTGACCTTCACTTGCTGGCCATCCTTCAGGTAGTCGTTGATGTCCTTGATACGCTCGTTGGCGATTTCGGAGATGTGCAGCAGACCGTCCTTGCCCGGCAGGATGTTCACGATCGCGCCGAAATCGAGCAACTTGAGCACGGTGCCTTCGTACACCTGACCCACTTCGACTTCAAGCGTGATGTTCTCGATACGCTTCTTCGCTTCGGCCATGCCTTCGCTGCTGGTGCTCGCGATGGTCACGACGCCGTCGTCGGAAATATCGATCGTCGTGCCGGTTTCTTCCGTCAGCGCGCGGATCACCGAACCGCCCTTTCCGATCACGTCGCGGATCTTTTCCGGATTGATCTTGATGGTGATCATGCGCGGTGCGAACTCCGACAATTGCGTGTTCGCGCCCGACACCGCCGAAGTCATCTTGCTCAGGATATGCATACGGCCTTCCTTCGCTTGCGCGAGGGCGACCTGCATGATTTCCTTCGTGATGCCCTGGATCTTGATGTCCATCTGCAGTGCGGTCACGCCGTGTTCGGTGCCCGCCACCTTGAAGTCCATGTCGCCGAGGTGATCTTCGTCGCCGAGGATGTCGGTCAGCACGGCAAACTTGTTGCCTTCGAGAATCAGGCCCATGGCGATGCCGGCGACGTGCGCCTTCATCGGCACGCCGGCGTCCATCAGCGCGAGGCAGCCGCCGCACACCGAAGCCATCGACGAAGAGCCGTTCGATTCCGTGATTTCCGACACGACGCGGATCGAGTAGCCGAACTCGTCGGCGCTCGGCAGGCACGCGGCCAGCGCGCGCTTGGCGAGACGGCCGTGACCGATTTCACGGCGCTTCGGCGAACCGACGCGGCCCGTTTCGCCGGTCGCGAACGGAGGCATGTTGTAGTGAAGCATGAAACGTTCGCGATACTCGCCTTCGAGCGCGTCGATGTTCTGCTCGTCACCCTTCGTGCCGAGCGTCGCCACCACCAGCGCCTGCGTTTCGCCGCGCGTGAACAGTGCCGAGCCGTGCGTACGCGGCAGCACGCCGGTACGGATTTCGATCGGGCGCACGGTGCGCGTGTCGCGGCCGTCGATACGCGGCTCGCCGTTCAGGATCTGCGTACGGACGATCTTCGCTTCGATGTCGAACAGCACGTTGCCGACGGTTGCCTTGTCGGCCGCCACGGTGCCGTTTGCCGACGCGTCTTGCTCCAGCTTCGCGGAAACTGCTGCGTAGATTTCTTTCAGCTTGGTCGAACGCGCCTGCTTGTCGCGGATCTGGTAAGCGGCGAGCAGTTCGGCTTGCGCCAGTTCCGTCACGCGCGCGATCAGCGGCTCGTTTTTCGCGGCCGGTTGCCAATCCCATTCCGGCTTGCCGCCTTCGCGGACCAGATCGTGGATCGCGTCGATCGCGATTTGCATCTGCTCATGGCCGAACACCACGCCGCCGAGCATCACTTCTTCGCTCAGTTGCTGCGCTTCCGATTCCACCATCAACACCGCGCGTTCCGTGCCGGCGACGATCAGGTCGAGCGCCGATTCCTTCATTTGCGGACGCGTCGGGTTCAACACATATTCGTTGTTGATGTAGGCCACGCGTGCAGCGCCGACCGGGCCGTTGAATGGCAAACCGGACACGGCGAGCGCCGCCGACGCGCCGATCAGCGCGGGAATGTCAGCGGGGATTTCCGGGTTCAGCGACAGGACGTGGATCACGACCTGAACTTCGTTGTAGAAGCCTTCCGGGAAAAGCGGACGCAACGGGCGGTCGATCAGGCGCGAGATCAGCGTTTCGCCCTCAGACGGACGGCCTTCGCGGCGGAAGAAACCGCCCGGAATCTTGCCGGCGGCGTAGGTCTTCTCGAGATAGTCGACGGTCAGCGGGAAAAAGTCCTGGCCCGGCTTGGCCGTCTTGGCGCCAACGACAGTCGCCAGAACCACGGTGTCTTCGACGTCGACGATTACCGCACCGCTCGCCTGGCGAGCAATCTCGCCGGTTTCGAGGCGAACGTTATGTTGTCCCCACTTAAATTCTTTGACGATCTTGCTGAACATAGTCATTGCTTTTCCTCATCGTTATGCCGCGCGGACCAGAAGCGGCGCGGCAACGCCAGGACCGGCGCCGCACGGGAAGAGTAGTGTTATGCCATTCCAGAGAGCCACGCTCTGCGCCGTCTGCATTGCTACGTCGACTAAGCGCGCGAATCGCTGGAATGACACAAAGCTCCGCCCTGAAGCCCGGCCATGTTTCTGTATTTGCTGCCTTTCTACTGCTTTTACTGCTTACTGCCCCGCCGCATCAACCGGCACGCCGCGGCGGACTACAGGCTGTGCGCCCCACATGAAGCGCACCGCGCAAAAACAAAATGCCTGTATCAGTGGAACTGACACAGGCATCTTGCTGAACGACTGGCCGATTACTTACGCAGACCCAGCTTCTCGATCAGTGCGCGGTAACGATCCGCGTCCTTACCCTTCAGGTAGTCGAGCAGCTTACGGCGGCGGCTCACCATGCGCAGCAGACCGCGGCGGCTGTGGTGATCTTTCGCGTGTGCCTTGAAGTGAACGGTCAGTTCGTTGATGCGGGTCGTGAGCAGCGCGACCTGAACTTCGGGGGAGCCGGTGTCGTTAGCTGCGCGTGCGAATTGCGCAACGACTTCGGACTTCTTGCTTGTATCAACTGCGGACATGTCGATTTCCTTGAGAACTAGACAGGCGGTCACGGAAGAAAGGCCGTGCCGTGGGTTACCCGTGCGAACTAGCGCTGCCAGACACCATGCATGACAGCCGGTACCGCAACGGGACGCGTATTGTAGCACAGCGCGATCCCGCCGCGAACCCTGTCCCGCCGCGCCGGACAGCGGCCACGAGGACGCCGCGCGCAGGCATCGACCGGTCAGGGTCGCTTCATCTTGCACACGCTCGCCGGCACGGTGCGCTCCGCCGGCAACGCCAGCACCGTGCGGAAACCGAAGCCGGAGCCCTCGTTGTCGAAGCGCACGCCGCGCGTGCCGACCTTGTCCATTTCCATCACGTAGAGCGGCTGGATCAGTTGATGATCGTCCGCCCGCATCCACGATGGGTGGAAGCCGTTGTCGAACCGGATGCCTTCGAGCGCCCGCGCGACCGCCGCGGGATCGGCGCTTTTCGCGCGATTCATCGCCGCGGCGAGGGTTTCAATCATCAGCGGCATGCGCAATACCGGGTAGTCGTCCTGCGCGGCCGGGAAGCGGGCGCGAAATGCCTCGTACCAGGCGTCG
Organism: Paraburkholderia sp. 22098; assembly: GCF_052045935.1. Lineage (NCBI taxonomy): Bacteria > Pseudomonadati > Pseudomonadota > Betaproteobacteria > Burkholderiales > Burkholderiaceae > Paraburkholderia > Paraburkholderia sp. 22098. The sequence continues at coordinate 44,807 of NZ_JBQEPV010000009.1, forward strand.
GAGGCCGCGCCGCCCGCATTGGGGTGCCATTCGGCGACGGCAATCACCCGCCCGACGCCCGCGTCGCCCAGCGCGGCAGGCGCGCCGAGACTGTTGCCGTAGAACGTGTAGAACTTCGTGTCGAGCACCTGCTCACGCGCCGCCTTGACGAGCAGCGTCAGGTCGTTACCCCAATTGCCGGTGATAACGGCGTTCGCGCCGCTCGCACGGATTTTCGCGACGTACGGCGAAAAATCCTTTACACGGCCAATCGGATGGAACTCGTCGCCGACCACGGCAATGTCCGGGCGCTTCGCCGACAGCGCCGAACGCGCAAGACGGCTCACGTCGTGGCCGAAGCTGTAATCCTGGTTCAGCAGATACACCTTCTTCACTGCCCGGTCGCGCTGGATCACGTCGGCAAGCGCGTCCATGCGCATACCCGCATGCGCGTCGAAGCGAAAGTGCCAGAAACTGCAATTGGCGTTGGTCAGCGCCGGGTCGTCGGCGGAATAGTTGAGAAATAGCTCGCGGTTGCCCGGCTCGCGGCTGTTCTGCTTTTCAATCGCGCCGATGAGCGCCGCCGCGACCGCCGAACTGTTGCCCTGCAGGATATAGCCGATGTGACGGTCCGCTGCGCTACGCAGTTGCGTCAGCGCCTCTTCGGTGCCGCCCTTGCTGTCCAGCACGACCAGCTCGAGCGGATGAGCGCCGTCTGCAAGCTTCACACCGCCGTGCGCATTCACCTGTTCGACGCCGTAGCGCAAGTTGCGCTCCACTGCCGCGCCGGCGTTCGCGAACGGACCTGACATGCCCTCGATCAGCGCCAGCTGGATCGGCGCGCCGGTCGGGCCCGGCGCCGCTTCCTGTGTCTGGGTCGGTTGCGGCGTCTGCGCCGCAGCCGCGCAGGCCGCCGCAACCGTTACCGAGAGTGCCGCCAATGCTACGGCCGTCTTCCATTGCCACTTCGCCATCGTCCGTTCCGTCTGATTCGTCGAAGCGCGGATCATAGGGCGCCGACAACGGAATAAGCAAGCCGCCGCAACCGTTATCGTGCAGACCGGCAAACGCGCGCGCAGCGCAATTCTTTTGCGGCGGCGCGTGTCAAAATAATCCGTCTTGATGATAAAAACGCTAATTGAAAGCCATCGGAGGAATCATGTTGAACCGCCATCGCCGTCAGGCGGCCCTGATCGTGGCGCCGCATGCCGGGCGCGTGCGCCGCGCGGCGCTCGTGTGCCTGAGCGCGCTCGCCCTTGCCGGCTGCGCGCAGCCCTGGCAGCAATACCAGGCGGGCGCGGACGAATCGACCATCGTCGCGCGCCTCGGCCCGCCGCGCGAAAGCTACGATTTACCAAACGGCGGCAAGCGGCTGATGTGGCCGACTCAGCCAATGGGCGAAACGACCACCGCCGCGGACGTCGACGCCTCCGGCAAGATCCAGAACGTCCGCCAGGTACTGCAGCCGAACGAGTTTTATCGCGCGGAGATCGGCAAGTGGACGAGAAGCGACGTGCTGGTGAATTTTGGCCGCCCGGTGGAGACGTCCTACTTCCCGCTGATGAAGCGCGAAGTCTGGAGCTATCGTTACCTCGAGGACAACTACTGGTACATGATGTTCAGCTTCTATTTCGACGATCAGGGTGTGCTGCGTCTCACGCAGAAAACGCCGGACCCGCTGCATGATCCCGACCGCCGCAACTTGTTCTAGCCCTGCCGCGAGTCCTACCCGCGCATCTCCCAAAGCCGCTCCCTGGAGCGGTTTTTTTTATTTATTTCGCATAGCAACGAATTTTATTTCACACACAGGCCATTAATTTTTTGATAGAAAGGCTTTTGTAAGCATTGATCCGGTGCAGGTCCGACTGCGGAACAACGAGCGCGACCACACGGCACAGCCGTGATTGCTGCATCGGACGATGCGCCCTTTATGGAGCCGCTATCGATGAATCGTCCCAAACGCCTTCTCGTCGCCAACGTCGCATGGGCGCACGAAACCGCCGAGCGCAACCCCGAGTTTTTCCGCGATCTGGTACGCGGACAGAATCCGCACGTACTGTGGATCGGCTGCTCCGATAGCCGCGTGCCGGCCGAAACCATCACGCACTGCGAGCCTGGCGACCTGTTCGTACACCGCAATATCGCCAACCTGTTCCGTCCCGACGACGACAACTCCGCGAGCGTCCTCGAATATGCAGTGCGCGTGCTCAAGGTCGGTCATGTGATCGTCTGCGGACATTATGGTTGCGGCGGCGTGCGTGCCTCGTTGTTGCCGCCCGACCCGAGCCTGCCGCACGTAAATCGCCGTATCGCGCCGCTCTGTTCACTCGCGAGAATTCATCGCGATGAGCTCGACGCACACGCAAGCGAGCGCGAGCGCGTCGACCGCCTCGCCGAACTCAACGTGCTCGAACAGGTCAGCCAGCTTCGTGCGAATCCGATCGTGCGCGACGCCGAGACTGCGCCGCTCGTGCACGGCTGGATCTTTGCGCTCGAAGACGGGCGCATCAAGGTGCTCGCGTCCGGCTACGAAGCCGACGACGCAATGACCTGCGAGACCGCCGCCCATAGCGCCGCCTGATACGCGGCATCGTTCAGGGCCTATCCGGTTCAGCCTTCGCCTGCGATCAGGCATCACTCATTCCTGCACCGACACCATGAACCTTCGAGCTTTCTTTTCGACATTTCAGCGCGACGTGCTTGCGGGCACTGTCGTTTTCCTCGTGGCTCTGCCGCTCTGCCTCGGCATCGCCAATGCGTCGGGCGTCGAGCCGTTTGCCGGACTCGTGTCGGGCATCGTCGGCGGCCTCGTGGTCGCGGTTCTCAGCGGCTCGCGCCTGAGCGTCAGCGGACCGGCGGCGGGTCTCGTCGTGATCGTCGTCGACGGAATCGCGCAACTCGGAAGCTTTTCGGCGTTCCTCGCAGCCGTGCTGCTGTCCGGCGCGATCCAGTTCGGCTTCGGTATGCTCAAGGCGGGCCGATTCGCCGCCTATGTGCCGTCGCCGGTCATCAAAGGCATGCTGGCCGCGATCGGCGTCCTGCTGATCGTTAAACAGTTTCCGCTTGCGCTCGGGCTGGTCGCCGGACAAGCGGCAAACGACGCGCCCGCCGCCGCGCAAGCTGCCGGCACGATAGTCGCGCCGTTCGGCTCGGTGTCGCTCGTGGCCTGCGTGATCACGCTGCTGTCTCTGGCGATCCTGATCGGCTGGGAAACTCGCCCGATGCGCCGCTTTGCGCTGGTGCGCATCGTCCCAGCGCCGCTCGCGGTCGTCTTGCTGGGTATCGGCGCCACGTTGCTGCTGCACGTGCTCGCGCCTTCGCTCGCGCCGCCCGCCGAGCATCGCGTTGCGTTACCGTCGCTGGAATCGTTCGCGGCGTTGAGCGTCGCACTCGAGTGGGCCGACTTCGGGCCGCATTTCGCGCAACTCGCGAACCCGGACGTGTGGCGCGTCGCGATCACGCTGGCGATCGTCGCAAGTCTCGAAACCTTGCTGAGCCTCGAAGCGGTCGAGCAGATCGATCCCGAACGACGCCCCGCGCCGCCCGATCGTGAACTGAAGGCCCAAGGCGTCGGCAATCTGATTGCGGGCGCGATAGGCGGCCTGCCGATCACGGCGGTGATCGTGCGCAGTTCTGCGAACGTGCATGCAGGCGCACAAAGCCGTTTGTCGGCGATCATTCACGGCGTGCTGCTGTTAGTCAGCGTGTTTGCGTTGACGAGCGTCATCAACCTGATTCCGCTCGCCTGTCTTGCAGCGATTCTGATTTTCACGGGACTCAAGCTCGCCAAGCCGTCACTGTTCGTCGCGGTCGCGAAGCAGGGTTTTGCGCCCTTCGCGCCGTTCATCGTCACGCTCGTCGGCGTGCTCGCGACCGATCTGTTGATCGGCATCGTGCTCGGCATTCTGTGCAGCGTGATGCTTGCGCTGTATGCGAATCTGCGCAGTCCGATCGTGCTAGCGCAACACGGCGATCATTACCTGCTGTCGTTCCGCAAGGACGTGTCGTTTCTCGGCAAGGTGCCGCTCAAGCACTACCTGCAGCAGATTCCCGACGGCGCGACACTGATAGTCGATGCGACGCGCGCCGATTTCGTCGACCACGATGTGCGTGAACTGCTCGATACCTTTGTGGAGGATGCGCCGCGCCGCGGCATTGCAGTCGAAGTGCGGCATCAGGCGCGAGGCCAGGCACGCGCGGCGCGCGGCTGGTCGATGCGACGTACAGCGACCGAGTAACGTGGGGAGACTGCGGCGAACGAGCGAGACCAGCATGCCGCAATAAAAAAATGCCCCGCGCCACTTAAGGCGCGGGGCATCGTTTTCTAGCGACGGCAGCGCATGAGCCGCTGCCGCGAACTTATTCGGAACGCTGCGGATTCACTTTGTCGACGTTCGAATAGAGCTTGTTGAGCGCAGAGATATAAGCCTTCGCGGAAGCCGCGACGATATCCGGATCGGTGCCCACGCCGTTGACGATGCGTCCGCTCTTCGAAAGCCGCACGGTCACTTCGCCCTGCGCCTGAGTGCCGGTCGTGATCGCGTTCACCGAGTAAAGCAGCAACTCGGAGCCGCTGCCGACTTCCGTTTCGATTGCGTTGAGCGTGGCATCCACGGGACCGTTGCCGCGCGCCTCGCCGGTGATCTCCTTGCCGTCCATCGCGAATACGATCTTTGCATGCGGTTGCTCGCCGGTCTCGGAATGCTGCGAGAGCGACAGGAACTTGTAGTGCTCTTTTTGCTGCGCCTCAGCCGATTCTTCGGTGACGATCGCAATGATGTCCTCGTCGAAAATCTCCGCCTTGCGATCGGCTAGTTCCTTGAAGCGGGCAAACGCCGTGTTCAGTTCGGCCTCGCTGTCGAGCGCGATGCCCAACTCCTGCAGACGCTGCTTGAACGCATTGCGCCCCGACAATTTGCCGAGCACGATCTTGTTTGCGCTCCAGCCCACGTCTTCCGCGCGCATGATCTCGTAAGTGTCGCGCGCCTTCAGCACGCCATCCTGGTGAATGCCCGACGCGTGCGCGAATGCGTTCGCGCCCACCACCGCCTTATTCGGCTGTACGACAAAACCGGTGATTTGCGATACGAGCTTCGAAGCCGGGACGATTTGCGTCGTGTCAAGACCGAGTTCGAGGCCGAAATAGTCTTTGCGAGTCTTCACAGCCATCACGATTTCTTCGAGCGACGTATTGCCCGCACGCTCGCCGAGACCGTTGATCGTGCACTCGACCTGACGTGCGCCGCCGATCTGCACGCCGGCCAGCGAATTCGCCACGGCCATGCCGAGGTCGTTATGGCAATGCACGGAAAACACCGCCTTGTGCGAGTTCGGAATGCGCTCGCGCAGCGTCTTCACGAGGTTGCCGTAGAGTTCGGGCACGCCGTAACCAACGGTGTCCGCGATGTTGATGGTGGTCGCGCCTTCTGCGATCACCGCCTCCAGCACGCGGCACAGGAAGTCCATGTCCGAGCGGCTGCCGTCTTCTGGCGAGAACTCGACGTCGTCGGTGAATTTGCGCGCGAAACGAACCGCGAGCTTCGCCTGCTCGAACACCTGGTCCGGCGTCATGCGCAGCTTCTTTTCCATGTGCAGCGGCGACGTGGCGATAAACGTGTGAATGCGGAAACGCTCAGCGGGCTTGAGCGCGTCGGCGGCACGCTGGATATCTTTGTCGTTCGCCCGGGCGAGCGAGCACACCGTGCTCTCTTTGATCAGACCCGCGATTGTCTGGATCGAGTCGAAGTCGCCATTCGAACTCGCCGCAAAGCCTGCTTCGATCACGTCGACCTTCATCCGTTCGAGTTGCTTCGCGATACGGATTTTTTCTTCTTTCGTCATCGACGCGCCGGGCGATTGTTCGCCGTCACGCAGCGTAGTGTCGAAAATAATCAGTTTGTCGGACATGTCGAGTCTCCTGCGGAGTCGTTCAATTGTGGGAATCGGATATTGGAATGTGGATGCCGCCGCCGTGAGCGCCGCAAGCAACGCTCGACCATGGATGAAGCGCAACGGGCACCAGCCGGGTCAGTGCGACGGTCAGCGCAATCGATGCGCCGGCTTGCCGAGGTTCGCGGCGCGGCCGGATCGTGGCTCTTGGTGGCTCTTGATGATTCGTGGCGGCTCGATCGTGGCTCGTAGCGCCGCCCCGTCCCTGCCGCATTTACTGCGACTGGAAAGCCAACGCGGACGCAGTCATCCAACGACTATAGCGGCATTCCCTTCGCCGTGCAATTGACGTCAAACCTCCGTGCAGCGCGCGTTGGAGCGAGATTGAGAGCGGCGTCCGGAAATGAAAACGGCGACCCAAAGGTCGCCGTTTCGATATTTCGCAAGCTCTCAGACCGCACGTGCATAGCGTGCATGCACACCGGACTACCTGTCGTGCGCGACCGAACGAGCAGGATTTGCTCTGCCGCGGATCGCCTGGTAGCCCCAGAACACATAGCCGGACAGACCGTACAACACGAACAGGCCGAACAGCATCAGAGGCGGATCGGACGACACCAGCACGAATGCCACCACCACCAGCAGAATCACGCCGAACGGCACGCGATGCCGCACGTCGAGCGCCTTGCCGCTATAGAACGGGGCGTTGGACACCATCGTCACGCCCGCGTAGATCGTCAGCACAAAAGCGACCCACGGCAGCCAGACGAGCTTGAGCGGCACGCGGTTGTCGGTGGCAAGCCACACGAAGCCCGCGATGAGCGCTGCGGCTGCCGGGCTCGGCATGCCCTGGAAGAAACGCTTGTCGACCACGCCGATGTTGGTATTGAAGCGCGCAAGCCGCAACGCCGCGCCCGAACAGTAGACGAATGCCGCAAGCCAGCCCCACCGGCCCAGGTCTTTGAGGATCCACTCATACATGACGAGAGCCGGCGCAACGCCGAACGACACCATGTCGGACAGACTGTCGAACTGCTCGCCGAATGCGCTTTGCGTATGCGTCATACGGGCGACGCGGCCGTCCATGCCGTCGAGCACCATGGCCACGAAAATCGCGATTGCCGCGACTTCGAAACGCACGTTCATTGCCTGGACGACTGCAAAGAAGCCGCAGAAGAGCGCCGCCGTGGTGAACGCGTTCGGCAGCAAATAGATGCCGCGCTTTCTCAGAAATTGCTGACGCTGCGCGCGGCGACTCTCCACCACTGGTGAATCCGTAACGAGCGGCTTGTTGCGGCGAAACGGACGCGGTAACGGTCCACTGGTGCGCGGTCGGCGCGGTTTGAATGCGGCCATTCGGACAATCTCCTTTGTGCCGCTTTACAGTTCAGCGAGGATCGTGGACGACGCCGACACCTTCTCGCCGATAGACACTCGCGGACGGCTACCCACGGGCAGGTACACATCGACGCGCGAACCGAAGCGGATAAAGCCATAGCGCTGGCCGCGCGAAAGCGGCTCGCCAGCACGTACATAGCAAAGAATGCGCCGCGCGATCAGACCGGCGATCTGCACCGACGTAACCGTTTGCCCGCCGGCCATTTCGATCACGATTGCATTGCGTTCGTTTTCGAGCGAAGCCTTCTCCACTGCGGCATTCAGATAAGCGCCAGGGAAATATTCGACCTTCGAGATCGCACCGTCGACAGGCGAGCGCTGCGAATGGACATTGAACACGTTCATGAAGACGCTGATTTTCAGCGCTTCGCGATTGGCGTACGGATCATGCGCGGTTTCCACTGCGACGATGCGGCCGTCGGCCGGGCATAGCACGGCATTCGCCTGAGTCGGAATCGGGCGCGCCGGATCGCGGAAGAACTGCACGATAAAGATCAGGATCAGCCAGAACAGCCACGCAAAGCCGAATCCCGCGAAGGCGTGAACCAGTAATGCAACGACGGCCGCGATGGCGATGAACGGCCAGCCTTCTCGCGCGATGATCGGATGTGGGTAATTCATGGGTGGCTTCAGTATTTTTGTAAAACCGTAGGATAGCAAAAGCCGCCCGGGGTTCAGCACCCTCGGGCGGCTTTTTGCATTACCGGCGCATGCGGCGGTGCGCCGCGCCGGTATAAGGCGATAAAACGGACTTCTTAGTTCTTCGACTGGTCGACCAGCTTGTTCTTCGCGATCCACGGCATCATGGCGCGAAGCTTCGAGCCGACCTGCTCGATCTGGTGCTCGGCTGTCAGACGGCGGCGCGATTGCAGCGTCGGTGCGCCGGCCTTGTTCTCGATGATGAAGCTCTTTGCGTACTCGCCCGTCTGAATGTCGGTCAGCACGGCCTTCATCGCCTTCTTCGTTTCAGCCGTCACGATGCGCGGACCCGTCACGTACTCGCCGTATTCGGCGTTGTTCGAGATCGAGTAGTTCATGTTCGCGATGCCGCCTTCGTAGATCAGGTCGACGATCAGCTTCAGTTCGTGCAGGCATTCGAAGTACGCCATTTCCGGCGCATAGCCGGCTTCAACCAGCGTTTCGAAACCGGCCTTGATGAGGTCGACGGTACCGCCGCACAGCACTGCCTGTTCGCCGAACAGGTCGGTTTCGGTTTCTTCGCGGAAGTTCGTTTCGATGATGCCCGCACGGCCGCCGCCGTTCGCTGCCGCGTACGACAGAGCGATGTCACGTGCCGCGCCCGACTTGTCCTGCGCGACAGCGATCAGGTGGGGCACGCCGCCGCCTTGCGTGTAGGTGCCGCGAACCGTGTGGCCGGGCGCCTTGGGCGCGATCATGATCACGTCCAGATCCGCACGCGGGATCACCTGACCGTAGTGAACGTTGAAGCCGTGCGCGAATGCGAGTGCCGCGCCTTGCTTGGCGTTGCCGTGCACTTCCTTGGCATAGACTTCGGCGATCTGCTCGTCCGGCAGCAGCATCATGACGACATCCGCGCCCTTCACGGCTTCCGCCACTTCCTTGACCTGCAGGCCGGCGTTCTCAGCCTTGCTCCACGATGCGCCGCCCTTGCGCAGACCGACCGTGATGTTCACGCCGCTTTCCTTCAGGTTCAGCGCGTGCGCATGGCCTTGCGAGCCATAGCCGATGATGGTGACCTGCTTGCCCTTGATGAGGGAGAGATCGGCGTCCTTGTCGTAGAAAACTTTCATGTCGGTTCCTTGGCTAAATTCGGATGATTCAGAGAGATTCAGATACTGCGAATGTTGTGTTGCAAGGCCGGATGGTGATGAACGCCACCCGGCCGGATCGAAGCGGTGCGGGTCACACCTTCAGAATGCGCTCGCCGCGCCCAATGCCCGAACTGCCCGTGCGGACCGTTTCGAGAATCGCTGTGGCGTCGAGCCCTTCGATGAAGGCGTCGAGCTTGTCGGCTGCGCCCGTCAGTTCGATCGTGTAGGTCTTTTCGGTGACGTCGATGATGCGGCCGCGGAAAATATCCGACATCCGTTTCATCTCCTCACGTTCCTTGCCGACCGCCCTCACCTTGATCAGCATCAGCTCGCGCTCGATGTGGGCGCCCTCGGTAAGGTCGACCACTTTCACCACCTCGATCAGGCGGTTCAGATGCTTCGTGATCTGTTCGATCACGTCGTCCGAGCCAATGGAGACGATGGTCATGCGCGACAGCGAACGGTCTTCGGTCGGAGCCACCGTCAAGGTTTCGATGTTGTAGCCGCGTGCCGAGAAGAGACCCACCACGCGTGACAGCGCGCCCGGTTCGTTTTCCAGCAGGACGGAAATAATGTGTCTCATGTTTCGCTTCTTCCAGATGTTTGTCGATGTACGCGAGCGGCTTCGCGCCGCTTCGTCCGCGCTCGCCCTTCGTGAAGGCGTGCGTAACGAAGCCGGCGTCAGAAACGGTCGTTATAGATCTTCCGAACCCATGAGCATCTCGGTGATGCCCTTGCCGGCCTGTACCATTGGCCAGACGTTTTCGGTGGGATCGGTCTGGAAGTCGAGAAACACCGTGCGATCTTTCAGGCGCAGCGCTTCCTTGAGCGCCGGCTCGACGTCGGCCGTGCGCTCGATGCGCATGCCGACGTGGCCGTAGGCTTCAGCGAGCTTCACGAAATCCGGCAAGGCGTCCATATACGAATGCGAATAGCGCTTGCTGTATTCGATCTGCTGCCACTGGCGCACCATGCCCAGATAGCGGTTGTTCAGCGAAATGATCTTCACAGGCGTCTCGTACTGCTTGCAGGTCGAGAGTTCCTGGATGCACATCTGGATCGAGCCTTCGCCCGTGATGCACAGCACGTCGTCGTCAGGGTGCGCCATCTTTACGCCCATCGCCGCGGGCAGGCCGAAGCCCATCGTGCCGAGGCCGCCCGAATTGATCCAGCGGCGCGGCTTGTTGAAGCGATAGAACTGCGCAGCCCACATCTGATGCTGGCCGACGTCGGAACAGACGAACGCATTGCCGTCGGTCAATTCCCACGCCTTTTCCACCACGTACTGCGGCTTGATGACGTCGCTCTTGCGGTCGAACTTCAGGCAGTCTTTCGCGCGCCAGGCTTCGATGTCCTTCCACCAGTCGGCGAGCGCCGCGGTGTCCGGGCCATGCTCGGCCGTTTGCAGCTGTTCGATCAGCTCCTTCAGCACTTCCTTCACGTCGCCGACGATCGGAATGTCGACCTTGACGCGCTTGGAAATGGAAGACGGATCGATGTCGATATGAATGATCTTGCGCGGACGCGACGCGAAGTGCGCCGGGTCGCCGATCACGCGGTCGTCGAAGCGCGCGCCGATTGCGATCAGCACGTCGCAGTGCTGCATCGCCATGTTGGCTTCGTACGTGCCATGCATGCCGAGCATGCCGAGAAATTTCTTGTCGCTCGCGCGGTAGCCGCCCAGACCCATCAGCGTATTCGTGATGGGGTAGCCGAGCAGATCCGCGAACTGGTTCAGCTCGCGCGATGCATCGGCCAGGATGATGCCGCCGCCGGTGTAGATGTACGGACGCTTCGCCGACAGCAGCAGCGAAACCGCCTTGCGGATCTGACCGGAGTGGCCCTTCGTGACGGGGTTATACGAGCGCAGCGAAACCGTCTTGATCGGCTCGTACTGGCAAGGCGCCTTCGACACGTCTTTCGGAATGTCGATCAGCACCGGGCCGGGCCGGCCGGTACGGGCAATGTAGAACGCTTTCTTGACGGTCGCGGCGAGATCGCGCACGTCTTTCACGAGAAAGTTGTGCTTCACACAGGGACGCGTGATGCCGACCGTATCGCACTCCTGGAACGCGTCCTGGCCGATCGCGGCAGTCGGCACCTGGCCGCTGATCACGACCATCGGGATCGAATCCATGTAGGCGGTGGCGATACCGGTCACCGCATTGGTGACGCCGGGGCCGGAGGTCACGAGGCACACACCGACCTTGCCGGTGGAACGCGAATAAGCGTCGGCGGCGTGAACCGCGGCCTGCTCGTGACGCACGAGGATGTGCTGAAACTTGTCCTGCTTGTACAGCTCGTCGTAAATGTAGAGTACCGAGCCGCCGGGATAGCCCCAAACAAATTCGACGTCTTCGTCGGCCAGTGCCTTCATGAGCACGGTGGCGCCGATAGAATCAGCTTCGTGTTGTGGAGTGGTATCCGACGTGGAGAATTCCGCGCTGGGCATATTCATTCAATTCACCTTTCGAATTTTCGGCAAAAAATTGATCGGGTGCTCTCTGCCGGGCTTGTGGCTCGGGTTCAAGCGGCGCGTCCAGTTGACAGGTGAGCTTCTTGGGCCACACCTCAATGAGACAAGTCACTTATGTTGCGAACCAGCGACGATAGCGGCAGACGCCCGCGCGGTCAAGCAAATATTGCCCGAACCCCCGTCCCCGGCGCGCTCTTCTGACCGGCGACCAACGTCATGACGATGTCGACCGGTCCAGCTTTCGCCCCTGCTTTCGCAAAAGTTTGTTAGCATCCGCGAGTTTTACGACATTTTTCGACCGATTACGCGCACGCTCGCTGCGCCGACCCCCAAACGGATGGCATCAGACAAGGAACTCGCCGATTTTCTGGCGGGCGTCGAAAGGCGCGCATTCAAGCAGACGGTCTACGCCGTGCGGGACGACGACGCCTCGCTGGATATCGTGCAGGACGCGATGATCAAGCTCGCCGAAAAATATGGCGACCGTCCGGCGGCCGAGCTTCCGCTGCTGTTTCAGCGTATTCTGCAGAATGCGATGCACGACCATTTCCGTCGTGCGAAAGTACGCAATACGTGGGTCAGTCTCTTCTCGTCGCTAGGCAATGCCGACGACGACGAATTCGATCCGCTGGAAACGTTCGAGGCCCAGCAGGGCTCGGCGGGCGCCGAGAGCAACGAACAGAAGCTCGAACGCGAACAGGTCTTGCAGATGATCGACGACGAGATCCGAAAGTTACCGGCACGTCAACGGGAGGCGTTTCTCATGCGTTATTGGGAAGATATGGATGTCGCCGAGACTGCCGCCGCAATGGGCTGCTCCGAAGGCAGTGTGAAGACGCACTGCTCGCGGGCCACCCACACGCTGGCGCAAGCGCTCAAGGCCAAAGGAATCACGCTATGAGCTCCCAAGAAACAAAAGAACTCGAGTTCGCGCGCCAGGTGCGCCGCGCGCTCGACGAAAACGCCGCCAGCATTCCGCCCGCCACCGTCGATCGACTCGCCGCGGCGCGCCGCGCCGCGCTCGCCCGCAAGAAGCCCGAAACCGTGAGCGCGCCGGTGTTCGCGCCCGCTCTCGCCGGAGCGGGTATGCCGGGCGGTATGTCGCATGGCGAACTGCCACAACGCCGCCGTTCGCCGCTGCGCCGCTTCGCTCTCGCGTGGCCGCTCGCTGCGCTCGTCGTGAGCCTCGTCGGCATTGCCTACTGGGAAGACCAGCAGCGCACGGCTGAACTGGCCGATATCGATGCCGCCATGTTAAGCGACGACCTGCCGCTCAATGCCTATCTCGACCACGGTTTCAACGCGTATCTTTCGCGCGCCCACTGAGCGGGAGAGTGTTCGGGTGAGCTACAAGCGCGGTCTTGCCGTTGTTTTCGGATGTGCGATTGCGGCTCTTGTGTCGTTTGCCGCGACGTATCCGCGCTTTTACCCGAACCCTTCTTCCGCCGGCGCGCCCGCCGCGACCGGTAACGGCGCGGCGCGCCCGCCCGCGCCCGCACTCGGCGTCGAATTGCCTGGCCTGCCCGGCAGCAAAAGTCCGCTGGCGTGGTCGCGGCTGAGCGCCGCGGAGCATGTGGCGCTGGCGCCATTCGAGGCGCAGTGGGATTCGTTCAGCGACGAACGCAAACGAAAATGGCTGAAGATCGCGTCGCGTTACTCAAAGTTGTCACCTGATGCACAAAAACGCCTGCATGAGCGGATGACCGAATGGGTGCGCATGACGCCCGATCAGCGCCGCGTCGCGCGTGAAAATTACCAGGTTTCGAAGCAATTGCCCCGTGAAGCGCGCCAGAACGCGTGGAAGGCCTATCAGGAATTGCCGGAAGAACTTAAGCAGCGGCTTGCCGCGAGCGAGCACAAGCGGCGTCCGAGCGTGGTCAGCGCGCCGCCGTCGGGCCGCAGCGAGATCAAGGGCCTCGACCGGCTCGTCAATGCACGCGAGCGTGCCGCGAGCGGCACGTCGTCGGCGAGCGCGGCGGCGGCCGTGTCATTACCGAGCCCGGCTTCGCTGCCAGGCATCCCGGCCGCCGGCAGCTTCGTGCCGGCCACGCCGCTGCCGGTCTCCCCGGCGGAAGCGCCGTCGATTTTCAACGGTTCGTGAGCCGCTCCCGCCCGTGTCAGAACCGCGCGTGACTTCCGGATCCAGCTCGAACTCCAGCACGAGTCCGTCTCTGGCCAAGCCGCCCGGTTCAACGGACACCCCGCCGACCGTGCGTCGCCGTCTCGCCGCGCTGCTTTACGAAGCGTTGCTGCTGTTCGGCGTCGTTTTCGTCGCCGGTTATCTGTTCAGCACGCTCACGCAGCAGCGCAACGGACTCACGCATCACAATCTGCTGGCGGCGTGGATCGGCCTCGTCGTCGGTCTGTATTTCGTGTGGTTCTGGACCCACAGCGGCCAGACGCTGCCGATGAAAACCTGGCGTCTGCGCGTGGTCGCGGCCAGCGGCGCGCCGCTCTCCGCGTGGCGGGCGATTGCACGCTACGTGCTCGCCTGGCTATGGTTTCTGCCGCCGCTCGCATTGCATCCGCTGCTCGGCCTGCGCTTGCCCCAAACCCTCGTGATCGCCGCTATCTGGTTCGTGTTGTGGGCGGCCACCGGCCGCTTCGGCGCAAGCCGTCAGTTTCTGCATGACCGCCTGGCCGGAACGCGCGTCATCGACGTCGCGCGCTGAGCGGCTCGACCCAACTCCCCGCGTTCTCCCGCGTTCTCCCGCAGTCCCCGCTCGCCTCTCTTTGTCCCTTCTCCGCCCGCCGCAGTAATAAGAACTTCTCATGACTGTCACGGCACAGTCACGCGCCGTAGGCCCAATACAGGCACCGCAACTCGACGCGTGAGCCATGGACTCCAAAACGTCCGCGACTTCCCTGTTCCGCCAGACTGGCCCGAGCGTCGACTCCGTCGCGTTCCGCCCTGAATCCACCCATAGCCACGGCTTGCCGCTTCCCGTCGCACCGCTGCCGCTCGACACACACGCGCCCCAGCACGACGACGAGCACGCAGAGCCACAGCGTTACCGCACGATCTGGCTGTCGGACATCCACCTCGGATCGAGCGGCTGCCAGGCGCCTTATCTGCTCGATTTCCTGCGCTACAACGAGTCGGAGTATCTGTATCTCGTCGGCGACATCATCGACGGCTGGCAGTTGAAAAAAGGCTGGTACTGGCCGCAGGCCCACAACGACGTCGTGCAGAAAGTGCTGCGCAAGGCGCGTAAAGGCACGCAGGTAGTCTATGTGCCCGGCAATCACGACGAAGCGGCGCGCCAGTTCTGCGACCTCGCGTTCGGCGACATCCACGTGCGCGGCGAAGCGTTCCATACCACGCTCGCCGGCAAGCGCCTGTGGATCGTGCACGGCGATCTGTTCGACGGCGTGATCCAGCACGCGAAATGGCTCGCCTACCTCGGCGACACGCTCTACACGATGATCCTGATCCTGAACCGCTGGTTCAACCGGATCCGCAGCCGGCTCGGCTTTCCGTACTGGTCGCTTTCCCAATACCTGAAGCATCAGGTCAAGAACGCGGTGAACTTCATCTCGTCGTTCGAACGCGTGATGACCGACGAAGCCCGCCGCCGCGGCTGCGACGGCGTGGTCTGCGGGCACATCCACAAGGCCGAGATACGCGACATCGACGGCGTGCTGTACTGCAATGACGGCGACTGGGTCGAAAGCCTGTCGGCGCTCGTCGAGACGTACGAAGGCGAACTCAAGGTGATCTACTGGACCGTGATGCGAGCCCCGGAAGCGGGCGTGCAAAAGGCCCGGGCGACGGCGTAATCCCTCTTAACCTCTGCTGGCTCGAATCGAGGAAAACCAATCGATGAAGATCATGATCGTCACCGACGCATGGGAACCGCAGGTCAACGGCGTCGTGCGCACGCTGAAGAACACCACGCGCGAGCTGACTGAGCTCGGCCACAACGTCGACTTGCTGACGCCGCTCGAATTCCGGACGATTCCCTGCCCGACGTATCCCGAGATTCGCCTGTCGCTGCTGCCGCGCCGCAAGCTGCGCCAGCGTATCGACGAATTTGCGCCCGACGCGCTGCACATCGCGACAGAAGGCCCGCTCGGCATGGCCGCGCGCGCTTACGCGATCCAGCACAAGCTACCGTTCACGACCGCGTATCACACGCGCTTTCCCGAATATGTGCAGGCGCGTTTCGGCATTCCGCTCGCCGCGACTTACAAGTTCCTGCACTGGTTTCATAAGCCGTCGCTTGCCGTGATGGCGCCGACGCCGGTCGTCAAAAGCGACCTCGAAAAATACGGTTTCACGAATGTCGTGTTGTGGACGCGCGGCGTCGATCTCGACATTTTTCACCCGATGGATTCGAAGGTTCTGAATACCGCGCGGCCGATCTTTCTGTACGTAGGGCGCGTGGCCGTCGAGAAAAACGTCGAGGCATTCCTGAAGCTCGATTTGCCCGGCTCGAAATGGGTTGCGGGCGAAGGGCCCGCGCTGGCCGAGCTGAAATCGCGCTATCCGACCGCCAACTATCTGGGCGTGCTGACACAGGCCGAACTCGCCCGGGTCTACGCTGCAGCAGACGTGTTCGTCTTTCCGAGCCGAACGGACACGTTCGGGCTCGTGCTGCTCGAGGCGCTCGCCTGTGGCACGCCGGTCGCCGCCTATCCGGTTACCGGCCCGATCGACGTGCTCGGCAACGGCGGCGCCGGCGCGATGAACGAAGACCTGCGCGACGCGTGCCTGGAAGCACTCAAGATCGACCGCGCGCACGCACGCGCGTGGGCCGAGCGCTTTTCGTGGGCGGCGGCCTCCGAGCAGTTCGCCGCGCATCTGAAGCCGTTGCCGCGCGCGTCGTATCGCGAGGAGAGCGCGGCCGCGTGACGCGGCGCGCCTGGCTGCCCATGCGAAGCAGATACTCTCCCGCAAGCCGCGCGTCCGCGAACGGCGCGCTGCGCGCCGTTCACGCCCCCAACGAGCACGACACCGCGGGCGTCGAGCCGTTCGACGACGTCAGCGAATCCACCGTGCCGGATCGAATCGACGGGCATCGCCGGAACGGCCAAATCGCGGAGCACGCCCACCACGGCACATCCGCGAACAGCGACACCCAGCACGAACCGCTCGGTCCCGACGACCCGCTCGCGCCTCTGCCCTTCAATCCATACAAGGGCAACCGCGGCCTGACCCGCGCCTGGCACGCGATGAAAAACTCGCTCGCGGGCTTTCGTGTCGCTATCCGCGAGGAAAGCGCGTTTCGCCAGGAGCTGACACTTGCTGCGATTCTGCTTCCGTGCGGCGTGCTGGTCCCGGTCGAACCGGTATCGCGCGTGTTGCTGCTTGGCTCAGTGCTGCTGGTGCTGATCGTCGAGTTGCTGAATTCGAGCGTGGAAGCGGCCATTGACCGTATTTCGCTGGAACGGCACGAACTGTCGCGCCGCGCGAAAGACCTGGGCAGCGCGGCGGTAATGGTCGCGCTCGGCATGTGCCTGATGACGTGGGTGCTGATCGTGGGCCCGCTCGTCGTGCGCTGGGTTAAGGCGTGGTTATGACGCCAACGCAACGACAACCCAACGACGCCGGGCGGCGCGAGCGAAGCGATAAAAAACGCAGCTTTCAGATGACCTGCGTCCGCCGCAAAAATGAAAACCCTCGGTATCCGTTTGATATTAGAACGCTCGGTTTATAATCGTCCGGCAGTCTCAAAATAGCAACCGCGTCCGGGTGGAATACGCAGCAGCGGCACACCGCCGCGCGTCCGACCCGGCGTAACCAGGGCCGGACGACATGGAAGCCAAACCTCCCCGCCGCACGCGCGAACGGATACTCGAACTGTCGTTGAAACTGTTCAACGAAATCGGCGAGCCGAACGTCACGACGACGACTATCGCCGAGGAAATGGAGATCAGTCCAGGCAACCTGTACTACCACTTCCGCAACAAAGACGACATCATCAACAGCATCTTCAGCCAGTTCGAGCAGGAGATCGAAAAGCGTCTGCGTTTTCCCGACGACCACCGTGCGACCATCGACGAAATGTGGTCGTATCTGCAATACATGGTCGATTTCACATGGCGCTACCGTTTCCTGTATCGCGATCTGAACGATCTGCTCGCGCGCAACCGCACGCTGGAAACGCACTTCAAGCAGATCATCAGTCACAAGGTGCGTTTTGCCAGCCAGTTCTGCGATCAACTCGTGGCTGACGGCGAGATGGTCGCCACGCCGGACGAACTGCAAGTGATCGCGACCAACATCGGCGTGATCGCAACGTATTGGCTGTCGTATCAGTTCGTGATGAACCCGCGCAAATACAACGAGCAGGAAGCGATTCGCGCGGAACTCCACCAGGTGAGCGTACAGATCGTGTCGTTGATGGCGCCTTATCTGCGCGGCCGCTCGCGGCAGATTTTCGACGACCTGGTGTCGGGCAAGCTGCCCAAGCGCGAGTTCTACGATTATCTGCCGCCGAAAGAAGGCGCCGCGCCTCGCAACGAATAGGACGTTTCTCCATGAAGTCGGTGTGTGTGTATTGCGGCTCCGCGAACGGAGCCAAACCGTTGTATGCAGAAGCGGCGCGCGCGTTCGGCCGCACGCTCGTAGAAGCCGATCTCGCGCTGGTGTACGGCGGCGGCAAGGTCGGCCTGATGGGCGTGATCGCCGACACGGTCATGGCCGAAGGCGGCCGCGCGATCGGCGTGATTCCCGAGTTGCTCGTCAACAAGGAAGTGGGCCATAACGGGCTGACCGAATTGCACGTGGTGCCCGACATGCATCATCGCAAGAAGATGATGGCCGATCTGTCCGATGCGTTCGTTGCAATGCCGGGCGGCGCAGGCACGCTGGAGGAGCTCTTCGAGGTCTACACCTGGGCGCAGCTCGGCTATCACCAGAAACCGGTGGCACTGCTCAATATCGACGGCTTTTACGATCCATTGATCAATCTCTTGCAGCACACTGTCGACGAAGGCTTCATGCGCAAAGCGTATCTCGACATCCTGCAGATCGACGCCGAGCCTGGCGCATTGATCGGCAAGCTGCAACGCTATCAACCGCCCGCCGCCGACAAGTGGGCGATCAACCGCGACGCCGTCTGACTTCGGCCGCGATTGAAAGGCCGCCGCGTTTGCCTGGCGCCCACTCTCCCTGCACGTTGAGGTTGCGATGACGCAAACCGTTCTGATCACCGGCGGCAGCCGCGGTATAGGCCGCGCGACGGCGCGCTTGCTGGGCGCGCGCGGCTGGTCCGTCGGCGTGAATTACACGCAGAATCTGGCCGCCGCGCAGGAGACCGTCGCCGAAGTCGAGCGGGCCGGCGGGCGCGCATTGCCGGTTGCCGGCGACGTCGCAAACGAAGCCGACGTGATTGCGATGTTCGACCAAACGGAGCAGACCTTTGGCCGCCTCGATGCGCTCGTCAACAACGCGGGTATCGTTGCACCGTCGATGCAACTCGCCGACATGGATCTGGCGCGCCTCACGCGTATCTTCGACGTCAACGTGCTGGGCGCGTATCTGTGCGCGCGCGAAGCCGCGCGGCGCATGTCGACGGATCGCGGTGGCGCGGGCGGCGTGATCGTCAATGTGTCATCGGCGGCGGCGCGGCTGGGTTCGCCGAACGAATACGTCGACTACGCAGGCGCCAAAGGCGCGGTCGACACCATGACGCTCGGGCTCGCGAAGGAACTCGGCCCGCGAGGCGTGCGTGTGAACGCAGTACGGCCGGGTCTCATCGACACTGAAATTCACGCGAGCGGCGGCAAGCCGGATCGCGCCGCGCAACTGGGTTCGACAACCCCGCTCGGCCGCCCCGGCCGCGCCGACGAAGTTGCAGAAACCATCGTCTGGCTGCTGAGCGACGCCGCGTCGTATGTGACCGGCGCTCTCATCGACGTTGCGGGCGGCCGCTAGGCGCCCTTTCTTCACCGTCTATTTACGCGGCGGCCGATGTCACGCCGCGCCTCCTTCCTGTTCCCGCTTGCCGCCCATCACGCATAGGCATTGCCCCGGCACGTTCAACTGCTGCGTCTGTGCGCCGCAACGCGTGTAATCGTTCGTAAGAATAGGAGATTACAATCGCGGCCGATCGCGCGCCATGCCCGCGACGCCGAATAAAGAACCGGTACGCGCGCCTGAGTTGCCGCTTGCCGCGACAAGAGATCGTCTTATGCAAGAAAAGCCAGTCGCACCATCTCCGGCCGCCGGCTCGCAAGCCGCCGATCGCGCGCCTTACCTCGAGCGTTGGCGTGCGCTCGGCAACGTGCGTTCGCTGCTTTGGCTCGTGGCGATGGCGATCGTCTGCGCGTGGCTTTTGCCCGGCACCTTGGGTCACGATCCCTGGAAACAGGACGAGACTTATACATTCGGCATCGTCCAGCACATGCTCGACACCGGCGATCTCGTAGTGCCGACCAATGCGGGCCAGCCGTTCGTCGAAAAACCGCCTGTGTACGACTGGGTGGCCGCCGGCCTCGCATGGATGTTCGGCCGCTACATGCCACTGCATGACGCGGCGCGTCTCGCGAGCGCGCTGTTCGCCGGGCTGACCGTGTACTACACGGCCCGGGTCGCGCGCCGCGCCGTGAATGCCTCGAACTGGCGCGACTTGCGCGTGGTCAGCACGCTGGCGTTGTTTGGCGGCACCCTCGTCGTCGTCAAACACGTGCACGACATGATGACCGACGTCGCGCTGATGGCCGGTGCGGCGATCGGCTTCTGCGGGCTGTTCGAACTCGTGCTCGCGCATCTTCGTTATGACGGAGAACGAAACAACGACGCCGCGCAGCGTCGCCACGCGATACTAAGCGGCGCCGCGATGTTCGGCGCGGGCGTCGGCCTGTCGTTTCTCGCTAAAGGCCTGTTCGTGCCACTCGTGTTCGGCGCGACGGTCTGCGCGGTGCTCGTGCTTTATCCGGCCTGCCGCAGCCGCAGCTTCGCCGGTGCGCTCGGCGTGGCCGCGCTGGTGTGCGCGCCGTTCGCACTGATCTGGCCGCTCTGCTTCTATCTACGTTCTGAAGCGCTCTTCAAGGTGTGGCTGTGGGATAACAACGTCGGCCGGTTTTTTGGTTTTTCGGTGGCCGAACTCGGCTCGGAAAGCGAGAACCGGCTATTCGTGCTGCGCACCGTGCTGACCGTCGGTTTTCCTGTCGTGCCGCTGGCAGTGGCCGCGCTTGCGGGCGGCGCATGGCGGCGCTGGCGCGACCCGCGCGTCGCGTTGCCGGCGATTTTCGCGGGCACTGGTTTCGCCGTGCTGCAAAGCTCCGCGACGATCCGCGAACTCTACATTCTGCCTTTCATTGCGCCGCTGGCGTTGCTCGCGATGCAAGGCGCCGAGCGGTTGCCGCAGCGTTTCCATACGGCGTGGGACATGACGAGCCGCGTGTTGTTCGGCAGCACGGCGGCGCTCGCCTGGATTGTCTGGTCCATCGCGAGCAGCCCGGTGAACACGCATGCATCGCTGCACCGGCTCGGCCGATGGTTGCCGCTCGACTTCGTCTTACCCGTCCGCCCCGGGCTGATCGCCGCCGCGCTATTGATGACTATCGGCTGGCTGTGGCTGCTGCCCGCCTTCAAATACACGGGCAAGTGGCGCGGCCCGCTCAGCTGGTGCGCGGGCGCTGTCGTCGCATGGGGCTTGGTGAGCACGCTGCTGCTGCCCTGGCTCGATTACGCGAAGAGCTACCGCTCGGTGTTCGAAAACCTCGGCGAGGCGTTGAACGTGGAATGGAATGACGGCGATTGCATGGCGAGCATCGGCTTAGGCGAGTCCGAAGCGCCGATGCTCGAATATTTTGCGGGCATCGAGCACCAGCCGACCGTCGACGCCCGCACGACCGGGTGTACGTGGCTGATTGTCGGAGGCCGGCGGGACAACCCGTCCACACCGGCTGGCGACTGGCGTCTCTTCTGGTCGGGCGCGCGTCCGGGCGATACCGACGAGTTGTTGCGCGTCTTCGTGCGTACCCCGGCTGTCGGTGCAGGGACGCGATAACGCGAGAATCGTGCGTTGATAAAGCGGCGTTCGCCTAAGAGAGAATCCGGGCAATGCGCCCATTCAAGAAGACCCGCCGTACGCGCATTAGCCCGCAACGCGGTGCGTCAGGCGGCCAGAACGCACGTCAACTACCGGCGGACGGCTTTTTCGCGCGCGATTGGAACGACGAGCCCGGCTCGCGCAGAAAGGCGATTTCATCGGCTGTGGACTGGCGACCGAGCACCGCATTCCGATGCGGAAAGCGTCCAAAGCGCTCGATGATCTTTGCGTGCCTCACCGCGAACGAATAATAAGACGCACCGCCCGGCTCGGCGGCAAGGGCCTTGAAAAGACGCAGCGATTCATGCTGGCTTGCAAGCGATTCGTCGTGTTCGAACGGCAGATAAGCGAACGCGCGATGATGCACGCCCGGCAACAGCCGGTCCGCTCGACTCGCAACCATCTGCTCTGCAATAGCCAGCGCTTTCCGGTCGGCCGCGAATGCCGTAGCCGTGTCGCGGTGGCAATTGCGCGAAAACTGATCCAGCACGATAACGAGCGACAGTGCTCCTAACGGCGTTGCGGCCCAACTGTCGAGTTGGGACTCGCGGGCGGCATCGATCAGCGTTGCGAAACGTTCGCGCAAGCTCGCATCGAACGAATCGTCGGCGGTGAACCAGAGCTTGCGCGGCTCGCCGAAGTCCGGCGAGTACGGCGCACCGAACCAGCAGTCGAGCACGGCGCGCGCCTGCGGATCGAGCGCGGCGTAGTCAGCCGACCGGCGGTCGGCCACCTCGCCTGCAAGCGCATCGGTCAGCGCATTCGCCACCGGCACCGGCGCCGGCGCCGCGCCGTCGGTGTCGGTGCCGAGGTCAGCCATTGCGGTTGCGCATCCAGTCAGCCGTTTCGAAAAACGAGCCGAGCAGCCGTTCTCTCAGCGGCTCGGCAAGCCCTATGTCTTCCATCGCCCAAGCCATGCAGCGAAGCCACTGGTCCCGTTCGCTCGACGCGATCGCGAACGGCAAATGCCGCGCACGCAGGCGCGGATGCCCGAACCGGCTGATGTAATGATCGGGCCCGCCCAGCCATCCGCAGAGGAACCAGAACAGCTTGTCGCGCGAGCCATCCATCGACTCGGGATGCAACGCGCGAATGCCGGCAAACTCCGCTTCGAGATCCATCAGGTCGTAAAAACGGTCGACGAGTTCACGCACACGCGCTTCTCCGCCAACCAGTTCGAAGGCCGTAGGCTGCGCCGCCGACACTTCGTCATCAAGCTCACTCATAACAACTCATCAACAGAAACCGAGGGAAAAATCAGGCGTCCCGCAAAGACTGCAACGCGGGCCGCGACAGCACATGCCGCAAGCTCAGCCAGCCGCCGACCGCCGCACACGCGACGCCCGCCGCGATTCCGGCGGGCAGCAGCCATGGATTGAACTCGAGATAGAACTGGAACACGCGAGTCGCGAGCACCCAGCCGATCACCTGCGCCCCGAGCGCCGCCATGAATCCGGCGAGCGCGCCGACCGCGACGAACTCGGCAATCTGCACCGTGCGAACCTGACCGTGGGACGCGCCCAGCGCGCGCAACAGCGCGGATTCTCGCATACGCTCGTCGCGCGTGCCGGCGAGCGCCGCGTACAGCACGAGCACGCCTGCCGCGAGCGTGAAGGCGAACAGGAATTGCACCGCGCCGATCACCTGCTGCAACACGCGCTGCACCTGCGCGAGAATTGGACCGGTGTCGATGGCCGTCAGGTTCGGGTACGCGGCGATCAGGCCGTCGATTGTCGAACGTTTTTCAGGCGGCAAATGGAAGCTGGTAATGAACGTAGCCGGGAAGTCCTGCAACGCGGCCGGCGGCATCAATACGAAAAAGTTGACCTTGAACGAACCCCAGTCGAGCTTGCGAACGCTCGTGACCGGGGCGTCGATCTGCAGGCCGGTGACGTCGAAGCGCAGCACGTCGCCCGGCTTCACGTTGATCAGCTTCGCGAGGCCTTCTTCGATCGAAATCTGCGGCGTCTTTGCGTCGCCATACCAGGTGCCGGCGGAAAGGCGATTGTCCTCGGGCAACTGCGTCGTGTACGACAGATTGAATTCGCGGTCCACTAGCCGCTTCGCGTCGTCGCCCTTGAACGAATCGGGATTCACCGCTTTGCCGTTGATGGCGGTGAGCCGGCCGCGCACCATCGGCGAGAGCACCGTGTCCGGCACGCCATGCGTGTCCAGATAATGCGTGACCGCGTCGCGCTGATCGGGCTGAATGTCGATGATGAATTCGTTCGGCGCATCGGGCGGCGTCGATTTGCGCCAGCCGGCCACGAGATCGTTGCGCGTCATCGCGATCAACAGCAGGCACATGAGGCCAATGCCGAGCGCGGTGATTTGCAACGCGCTCGCACTGCTGCGCCGCTCCAGCGAGGCGAGCGCATAACGCCAGCCGATGCCCGCATTCACACGCTCGCTGCGCACCACGCGCGCCGCGCCCCACAGCGCAACGCGGGCGACGCACGCGAACACCAGCAGCCCGCCCGCGAAACCGCCCGCGACGATTCCGCCGAGCTTCAACTCGCCCGCCGCGACGATCAACAGTCCCGCGAAGAGCACGATGCCGAGCGCATACGCGGCCCACGCCGTGCGCCCTTCTTCGCCCCACTCGCGACGCAGCACGCGAACCGGCGGCACACGCGTGAGCGGCAACAGCGGCGGCAGCGCAAAGCCGAGCAGCAGCACCAGACCGGCTGCGATGCCTTCGAGCGCCGGCCATGCCGTGGGGTACGGCAACGCGACGTCGATGAGACTGCCAAGCCACGTCAGCAACGCCAGATGGCCGAGATACCCCAGCGCGACGCCGAGCGCGCCGCCCAGCACGCCCACGCCGACGAATTCGAGCGTGAACAGTGCCCGCAGCGTGCGCTGACTCACGCCGAGACAACGCATTGCGGCGCACCCGTCGAGATGCCTGCGCATATACCGATGCGCGGCCATCGCGATCGCCACGGCCGCGAGCAGCGCGGTCAGCAGCGAGACGAGCGTGAGGAAATGACTTGCGCGGTCGAGTGTCTGGCGCACTTGCGGCTGGCCGTCCTGCAAGGATTCGAGCGCGACCCCGCGCATCTTGCCGCCGTCCACCTTGCCATGCGCGAACTCGGCAAAGCGCGCGACCGACGCATCGGCTCCCGCGACGAGAAGCCGGTACGTCACGCGGCTGCCGAACGTGATGAGTCCGGTGGACTGAACCTCGTCCGCGCGCATCATCAATCGGGGCGAAAAGTTGACGAACGAGAAGCCGCGGTCGAGTTCGCGCGTGATCATCGCGCCGATGGTGAAGCTGCGGTTGCCGACCTTCACCGTGTCGCCTATGCGCACCTTCAACGCGTCGAGCAGTTGCTGATCGACCCAGACGGTGCCAGGCGCGGGAATGGTTTGCGCGGGATGATCCGCCGCCGTGGGCGTTGACGCAATCCGCAACGCGCCGCGCAGCGGATAGCCCGGCGACACCGCCTTGATTGCGGCGAGTCGCGACACCGGCTGGGAGCCGGTCGAGTTGATCATGCTCGGAAAGATTGCCGTGGTCGCCGTGCTCAGCCCGAGCGCCGACGCCTGCTGCGCAAACTGCGGATCGACCGGATGATCCGCGCGCACGATGAAGTCGGCGGCGATCATGCGACGTGCGTCGCGCTCGAGCCCTTGATGCAAACGGTCGGCGAGAAAGCCGACGCTCGATAGCGCCGCGACGGCCAGCACCAGCGCGAGCAGCAGCATGGTGAGTTCGCCCGCGCGCCAGTCGCGCGCGGTCATGCGAATCGCCTGGCGCAGCAGATCGCCGCCGCTAAAGCGGCGCGTCGCGGACACGCCGACGCGTGCCGTGGAATGTGTGGCCTTGTTGCTGGCTTCGTCGGTACCGCTGGTCTCGCGGGTTTCGCTGGTATCGCGGGTTTCGCTCAATCGTGCCGGCTCCTCGCGAGGCGCGACACCATATGCGTGGCCATGCCGCGAAAGCCGCCCTGCACGCCGCGCCACAACCGCGGCAACACCCAGCCGGCCAGCACCAGGAAGCCGACGATCAGCACGAGAAACAGCAGCGGCAGGAAGAGCGCGAGCAGGATGCCGCCGAATACGAGGCCGTCTTCGGCGGTCGACGTGACGATATTCGACACCGGTTCCGGCGACAGATTAATCAGCGCGCGCGTACCCGCTTTCGTGAGATGCGCGGTGCCTGCGAGCGTGCCGCCCGCGAGCGCGGCTACCGTCAGCAGCGCGGGATCGGCATGGCCGAGTGCACCGGCTGCGAGCACGGCGCCGGCCGGAATGCGGATAAAGGTGTGAATTGCGTCCCACAAGGAATCGAACGCGGGAATCTTGTCTGCAAGAAATTCAGTGATGGTCAGCGCGCCCGCCACGCCGATCACCCAAGGCGAGGACAGCGCGGACAAGGTATCGGGAAGATGAACGAGGCCGAGGCGCTCGAACACGCCGGCCAGCAGGACCGTCAGATAGAGGCGCAGGCCGCTGCCCCATGAGAGCCCCGCAGCAAGCGAAAGTGATTCAAGCATGGCCGCCTCCAGGCGCGCGGTGCGTGCCGGGCGCTTCGGCAGGCCAATCACGAAGGAGTCGCCACACCGAAGTCGTCAGACCCGCGCCAAGCCGGCCGCGCCGGGCAGGCCGCGGGCAACTTCAGGTTGGTTTCAATCTCATTATAGCCACGTTAATTCGCAGAACGCAGAGTGGCTTGCAAAATGGCGGCATGTGCAGGGACTCAATGTCCCGACGACAGCTTGAGCCCGACCAGGCCGACGACAATCAGCGCCGCGCTCGCAATCCGCGCAACCGTCAGCGCCTCGCCCATCATCACGATGCCGAAGATGAACGCGCCGACCGCGCCGATGCCGGTCCACACCGCGTAAGCGGTGCCGAGCGGCAACTGCCTCATAGCCATTGCCAGCAGCACGAAGCTGCCGACCGCCGTCACGATGGTGAACACCGAAGGCCACAGCCGTGTGAAACCGTCCGAGCTTTTGAGACCGGCCGCCCAAGCGACTTCGAGCAAACCGGCGACGCATAGAAGAATCCAGGACATGGAACAGCTCCATTGATCAGATGGGGCCGTCCCCGTTTGTAAAAAGCGTAAGGCCGTCCTTACGGTTCGTAATTATAACGATCCGCTCGCCATCGCGCTGCGAGGTGCACGCCGCCAAGCTCAAGCCACGCCGACCAGCCGGTATCCGACACCTGTTTCCGTGACGATGTGCTCGGGTTGCGCCGGATCGCGCTCCAGTTTGCCCCGCAAGTGCGCCATATAGATTCGCAGATAGTGATAGCTCTCGACATGCGACGGCCCCCACACGTCGCGTAGCAATTGCCGGTGCGTCAGTACGCGGCCTGCATGGCGCACGAGCGTTGCGAGCAGCCGATACTCGATCGGCGTCAGATGAACCGCGGCGCCTTCTCGCGTCACCTGGCGCAACGCCAGATCGACGCTTACCGCGCCAAAGCGCACCTGCGGCGACTCGTTCGCGCCGCCCTGATTGCGACGCCGCAGATGCGCGCGGATTCGCGCGAGCAGTTCGGACACGCCGAAGGGCTTCGTCAGGTAATCGTCCGCACCGGCATCGAGCGCCGCGACTTTCTCGCTCTCCTGCGTGCGCGCGGACAGCACGATCACCGGCAATTCGCTCCAGCCGCGCAATTCACGGATCACGTCGAGACCGTCGGTGTCGGGCAGGCCGAGATCGACGATCACGAGATCGGGCTTGCGCGTCGCGGCTTCTACCAGGCCCTGCTTGCCGGTCTCGGCGTCATACACGGCGATGCCCTCGCCTTCCAGCGCCGTGCGCACAAAGCGGCGAATCTGCTTTTCGTCTTCGATCAGAACGACGGTGATGCTCGGCTCACTCATGAGTTGGTTTCGCTAGCTGGTCCAGGTGCGGGTTTGAATGCGAGTCCAAATCCGCGGGTGTTGAGTCTGCTTGTCCCGGATTGTGTCCCAGATCGTCGTCGGCTTCTTCGTCCATCGGATCCGGCGCGTCCGGCGGCGTGTCGACGGGCAGCGTGAACCAGAAGCGCGCACCGTCGATGCGGCCATCAACCGCCTCTGCCGAACCTGCCGAACCTACAGACCCAGCGGCCACGCGATTGAGCGCGCCGATGCTTCCGCCGTGCGCTTCCACGATCGCTCGGCAAATCGCGAGACCCAGGCCCACGCCGGGCTTGGTCGATTCCTTCTCGCCGCGCGTGAACTTCTCGAACACTCGCGTTTCCATGCCGGCTGGCAGGCCCGGCCCATTATCGTCGACCGTGACGCGCACGAACGGCTTGCCGTCCAGCTCGAAGCGTTGCGCGCCGATGGTCAGCGGCGTACCGGGCGACGTGTATTTCGCCGCATTCTCGAACAGGTTCGAAAAAAGCCGCTCCATCAGTACAGCGTCCAGATGCAGCAACGGCAGGTCGGCCGCGAGATTGACCTGCACCGGGTGTCCGTTCAGCGCACGCTTGCAGGCGCGCAACGCCGCGCCCACGGTTTCTTCGAGCGGCGTCCACTGCCGGTTTAGCTGCAGGCTGCCCTCCTGCAAGCGCGCCATGTCGAGCAGATTCGTCACGATCCCGGTCATGCGCAGCGCTTCTTCATGGATCGCCTCGACGAGTTCACCGTCGCGCTCCACGTCGACATGAGTTCCCCGCGATTGTGCGAGCATCGACGAGAAGCCGACGATCGTTGTAAGCGGAGTGCGCAAATCGTGCGAAATCGCCGACAACAGCGAGTTGCGCAAACGTTCGGATTCCATACTGACCAGCGCGTCGCGCGCGATGTCCACATAATGCACGCGCTCAAGCGCGAGCGCGATCTGCGCGGCGAACGCGTCGAGCATGCGCTCCTGCTCAGGCACGTCCAGTTCGCGTTCGTCGCGCATCACCACCGCAAGCACGCCGCGCGTACGCATCGGCGCCTTTAGCGGCAGATACAGGGCAGCCGCGGCGGGCAGCGTGTCGGTACCGTGTCCGGCCGGCTTCTGGTGATCGTAGACCCATTGGCCGACATCGGTATCGAGCAGTTCGCCTTCGAGCGTGATTGCGGCGTCC
The DNA here is from genome assembly GCF_052045935.1 of Paraburkholderia sp. 22098. NCBI lineage: Bacteria > Pseudomonadati > Pseudomonadota > Betaproteobacteria > Burkholderiales > Burkholderiaceae > Paraburkholderia > Paraburkholderia sp. 22098. Next base: position 73,372 of record NZ_JBQEPV010000009.1, read on the forward strand.
GGGTCCTCGATTTTCTGCTTCACCCGATCGGCGCTGTCCGGCAACAGAACCGCAACGCGCGCGCCGAACACTTCGCTCACGTGACGGCTCCCAATGCCGACGATCTGTTCGGTCGTCAGCGCGGCGGCCAGTTCGCGCGCCATCGAGTACATCGCGCCGGTGCGCTGCTCGCGACGCCGCGCGACCCGCGCCTCGCGTCGCAAGCTCGACGTTAGATGACTGATCACGAGCGAGGTCAGCAACATGCCGAAGAACGTCAACAGATATTGCGTATCCGACACCGACAGCGACAAGCGCGGCGGCACGAAGAAAAAGTCGAATGCGGCGACGCTCAGGAACGACAGCAGCACGCCGGGCCCGCGCCCGAGTTTCGCTGCTGTGAAGACCACGCCGAGCAGATACAGCATGACCAGGTTCGTCAGATCGATGTGATCGCTCAACTGGCTCGACAACGCGGTGATGCCCGCGCAGATCGCCAGTGCGAAGCCGTACGCGCGCGGCGGCGAGCGCCGTTCGCGCGCGGCGCTCAACGCATCGCGCCACGCGTTCGCAGTCGTGCTGAGCAGGCGGTGCTGCTCGCCGCTGCCGCTTTCCGACGACGACGGGCGAATCAGCGTGAGATCGACATGACCCGCCTTTTCTGCGATGCGTTCGCCAAGCGGGCGGCGCAGCCAGCGCGTTAGACCGGAGCGGGTCGACGCGCCCGCCACCAGTTTCGACACGTTGCGAGCCTGTGCGTAACCGGCCAGCGCCGAAGCCGCGTCGACGCCCGCTAGCGTCGCCGTTTCCGCGCCGAGTTCAGCTGCGAGCTTCAATGCATTCAACGTGCGTTCGCGCCGCGCATCGGGTAAGCGCTGCAGCGCGGGCGTCTCCACATACACCGCGATCCAGTCCGCCTTCAGACTCGTGGCGAGACGCGCCGCCGCGCGCACCAGCATCGGCGCTTCGGGGCCGGGACCGACGCATACCAGCAAGCGTTCCCGCGCCTGCCAGATCCGTTCGATCGAACGATCGGCACGATACTCCCGCATTTGCGCGTCGACCCGATCGGCGGTACGGCGCAATGCCAGCTCGCGCAACGCGATCAGGTTGCCCTTGCGAAAGAAATTGCGCACGGCGCGCTCGGCCTGTTGCGGCAAATACACCTTGCCGTCGCGCATGCGGTCGAGCAGTTCCTCGGCTGGAAGATCGACCAGCGTGACTTCGTCGGCGCGATCGAACACGCGGTCGGGGACTGTCTCCCACACGCGGATGCCCGTGATCTGTCCAACCACGTCGTTCAGGCTTTCCAGGTGTTGAACGTTGACGGTCGTATAGACGTCGATGCCGGCGTCGAGCAGTTCATACACGTCCTGCCAGCGCTTGAGATGCCGCGCGCCCTGCACATTCGAATGCGCGAGTTCATCGACGAGAATGAGTTGCGGCTTGCGCGCGAGCGCCGCGTCGAGATCGAATTCGCCGAGCTTGCGCCCACGGTAGTCGAACTGTGCGAGCGGCAGCACGTCGAGCCCTTCGAGCAGCGCAGCGGTTTCGCCACGTCCATGCGTTTCGGCGATGCCTACCACCACGTCCGCGCCTTCGTCACGGCGGCGGCGCGCCGCCTGCAACATCGCGTATGTCTTGCCGACGCCCGCCGACGCGCCGAAAAAAATCTTCAGCCTGCCGCGTTGACGCTGTTGTTCGTCGCGCTGCAGCTTGTCGAGCAGTTGATCGGGATCGGGGCGGTTCATGCTTGCATGTTCGATGGTAGGCACCTGGCGGTGCGTGCATGGTGGCACGGCGGCGGCCAGGCCGCAAATCGTTCATAACGATGTGCGGCCATGACCTGTGAAAAGATAAAAACCGCACTCTCGCGCGCCGCCTGTTCCGCCGGTTGTCCGGCCGCTCCCCGGTTAGCGTTGCGCCGGGCTCCGGTCAGGCGCCCTCACCCGCGCTTCATCTCGTCGAGCGCGAGGTTCAGTTGCAGCACGTTCACGCGCGGCTCACCGAGAATGCCGAATTGACGGCCACTCGTATAACGGTCCACTAGCGCTCGCACATCGTTCTCTCCGAGCCCTCGCGCTTTCGCGACTCGATCGATCTGATAAGCGGCCGCCGCGGGGCTGATCTCAGGGTCCAGTCCGCTTCCGGACGACGTCACCAGATCGACCGGCACGGGCTTCGACATATCCGTTCCGGCAGCCTTCAACGCGTCGATGCGGCCTTTCACTTCGTCCAGAAGCGCCGGATTGGTCGGCCCGAGATTGGAGCCGCCCGAAGCCTGCGCGTTATAGGGCATCGGGCTCGTGGCCGATAAGCGTCCCCAGAAGTACTGCGGCGCATCGAATTGCTGGCCGATCAGCTTCGAGCCGACCACCTTGCCGTCCCGCTCGATGAGGCTGCCATTGGCCTCATCGTGAAACAGCGTTTGGCCCACGGCGGTGACCAACGCCGGATAAGCGAGCCCGGTAACGGCGCTGAGCACCGCGAAAAGAACGATCAACGGACGCAAAAGATTTTTCATGACGATTGTTTCCTCGTAGGCTGCCGATTTTCAACAGCCGGACTCAAACCCAGCCAAACGCGGCGAGCACCATATCTATCAACTTGATGCCGATGAACGGCACCACGATTCCACCCAGCCCGTACACGAGCAGATTGCGTCGCAGCAGAACCGCAGCGCCGAGCGCCCGATAACGCACGCCTTTCAACGCGAGCGGAATCAGCAGCACGATGATCAGCGCGTTGAAAATCACCGCCGACATGATCGCGGATGCCGGCGTTGCCAGATGCATCACGTTCAGCGCATTCAGTGCCGGATAGGTGGTTGCGAACGCAGCCGGAATGATCGCGAAGTACTTGGCCAGGTCGTTGGCAATCGAGAATGTGGTGAGCGAGCCGCGCGTCATCAGCATCTGCTTGCCGATTTCTACGATCTCGATCAGCTTCGTCGGATTCGAATCGAGGTCGACCATGTTGCCGGCTTCTTTCGCGGCCTGCGTGCCGGTGTTCATCGCAACCGCGACGTCGGCCTGTGCGAGCGCAGGGGCATCGTTCGTACCGTCGCCCGTCATGGCCACGAGGCGTCCTTCGGCCTGGTGCGCGCGGATCGTCGCGAGCTTGGCTTCCGGCGTCGCTTCTGCAAGAAAATCGTCGACACCCGCTTCTGCCGCAATCGCCGCGGCCGTCAGCCGGTTGTCGCCCGTCACCATCACCGTCTTGATGCCCATTTTGCGCAACTCGGCAAAGCGTTCCTTGATGCCGCCTTTCACCACATCCTTCAACTCGATCACGCCCAGCACGCGCGCACCGTGTTCGCCTTTCTCCGCGACGACGAGCGGCGTGCTGCCGCGCCGCGCGACTTCGGCGACTGCGTCGCTGACTTCGTGCGGAAAACGGCCACCGTTCGCTTCGACGTAATGCTTCACCGCATCCGCAGCGCCCTTGCGAATTTCTCGGTTCGGCAGATCGACGCCGCTCATCCGCGTTTGCGCGGTAAACGCGAGGAACACCGCGTGCAGCGACGCCATATCGCGCTGACGGATGTTGAAACGCTGCTTCGCGAGCACGACGATGCTGCGTCCTTCTGGCGTTTCGTCGGCAAGCGACGATAGCTGCGCTGCGTCGGCAAGCGCTTCTTCGGTGAGACCCGGCGCCGGAACGAAGAGCGACGCCTGGCGATTGCCGAGCGTGATCGTGCCGGTCTTGTCGAGCAACAGCACGTCGACGTCGCCGGCCGCCTCGACCGCGCGACCCGACGTTGCAATGACGTTCGCCTGCATCATGCGGCTCATGCCGGCCACGCCGATGGCCGACAACAGGCCGCCGATCGTGGTCGGGATCAGGCAAACCAGTAGCGCGACTAGAGCGGTGATCGTCACGACGTGGCCCGCCGCATTGGCCAGATGCGCCGCTTCCACGGAGAACATCGAGAAAGGCAGCAGCGTGGCCGTCGCGAGCAGCATCACGATGGTCAGTGCAACCAGCAGAATGGTCAGCGCGATCTCGTTCGGCGTCTTGTGACGCTTCGCGCCTTCGACCATCGCGATCATGCGATCGAGGAACGCTTCGCCGGGATTTGCGGTGACGCGCACGACGATCCAGTCGGACAGCACGCGCGTGCCGCCCGTCACCGAAGAAAAGTCGCCGCCCGACTCGCGAATCACCGGCGCGGATTCGCCGGTTATCGCGGATTCATCGACGGACGCGACGCCCTCCACTACCTCGCCGTCGGCCGGAATCACGTCGCCGGTTTCGATCAGCACCACGTCGCCACGACGCAGATCCGACGCGGTGACGATCCGGATTGGCGACTTCGGATGCGGCTCGTTCAACTTCTTCGCCATCACGTCTTTCTTCGCGCTGCGCAGCGATGCGGCCTGCGCTTTCGAGCGGCCCTCGGCGAGCGCTTCGGCGAAGTTCGCGAACAGCACCGTGAACCACAACCACAGCGTGACCGCGAGGATGAATCCCGCAGGCGCCTCCGCCTGACCGGCGAGCGCGGCGATCCACAGGATCGTCGTGAGAATACTGCCGACGTACACGCAGAACATCACCGGGTTACGGAACTGCGTGCGCGGCGTGAGCTTCCTGAAAGAGTCCGCGATCGCCGGGCGCAGCAGCGCCGGATCGAACATGGACCTCGTTGCATTGTGTTCAGTCATTGCATCCTCGAATTTCGCGTTGCTTTTTTGCCGACGCGTACGGATACGCGTCTTGCCACGTCGTTGCGTATCAGTGCTGGCATCAGTTCGCGCCCATCATCATCAGATGTTCGACGCCCGGACCGAGCGCGAGCGCCGGCACGTAAGTGAGCGCACCGACCAGCAGCACCGTGCCGAGTAGCAGAACGACGAAGAGCGGCCCGTGCGTCGGCAGCGTGCCGCCGGTCACGCCGATGCGCTTCTTGGCAGCAAGCGAGCCGGCAATCGCGAGCACGGGGACGATGGTGCCGAAGCGGCCGAACCACATCGCAATTGCAGTGAGCCAGTTATAGAACGGCGTGCCCACGGTCAGGCCCGCGAACGCGCTGCCGTTGTTATTCGCGGCCGAGCTGAACGCGTAGAGGATCTCCGAGAAGCCGTGTGCGCCCGGATTGGCGATGCCCGCCTTGCCTGCGTCGCTCAGCACCGCGATCGACGTGCCGACCAGCACGAGCAACGGCGTGAGCAGAACGACGATGGACACCATCTTCATCTCGTACGCTTCGATCTTCTTGCCGACATATTCCGGCGTGCGGCCGATCATCAGACCCGCCACGAACACGGCGAGCAGCGCGAACACCAGCATGCCGTACAGGCCCGAACCGACACCGCCGAAGATCACTTCGCCAAGCTGCATCAGCAGCAGCGGATAGAGGCCGCCGATAGGCGTCAGCGAATCATGCGTGTTGGCGACCGCGCCGCACGAAGCCGCCGTCGTCGCGACAGTGAAGATGCCGGATTGCGCGATGCCGAAGCGCGTTTCCTTGCCTTCCGCGTTGCCGCCAGACTGCATCGCGCTCGCCGACTGATCGACATGCAGCGCGGTGAAAGCCGGATTGCCGCCCTGCTCCGCTCCGATCTCGCCGAACACGCACACGCCGAACGCAATCGTCATTGCCGCGAGCACGGCCACACCTTGTTTGCGGTCCGCGATCATGCGGCCGAACACGAGCGCGAGCGCGGCCGGGATGATCAGTATCGAGAAGAGCTGCAGGAAGTTGGAGAACGGCGTCGGGTTCTCATACGGATGCGCGGAGTTACCGTTGAAGAAACCGCCGCCGTTGGTGCCGATCATCTTGATCGCTTCCTGCGACGCAACCGGACCCATCGCGATGGTCTGCGTTTTGAGCGGCGTATCGACTGTCACCGCATTACCCTTCGCGTCCTTGACCGGATTGCCTTGCGCGTCGAGCTTCGGCGTGGCATAGGTCGTGGTTTGCAATGTCGGCACGTCTTTATACGCGTTGAAGTTCTGGATCACGCCCTGGCTCATCATCAGCGTCGCGACGATGACCGACATCGGCAGCAACACATACAGCGTCACGCGTGTGAGATCGACCCAGAAATTGCCGATGGTTTGCGCCGTATGGCGGGCGAAGCCGCGAACCAGCGCGATCACGACGACGATGCCGGTCGCCGCGGAGAAAAAGTTCTGCACCGTGAGGCCGAGCATCTGCGTGAGATAGCCCACCGTTTGTTCCGGCGTGTAGTCCTGCCAGTTCGTATTGCTCACGAAGCTGATCGCGGTATTAAACGCACCGTCGACGGTCATGGCGCCGAACTGCTGCGGATTGCCGGGCAACCAGCCCTGCACGCGCAACAGCAGATAAAGAAACACGACGCCCAGCGCATTGAACGCGATCGTTGCGATCGCGTAGTGCTTCCAGCTCATTTCCGTCGACGGATCGACGCCGGCGACGCGGTACAACAGCCGCTCGATCGGTCCGCCAATGCGCAGCACGCGCGAACTGCCCTCCATCACGCCGTGCAGATAGCGCGACACAGGCACCGCGGCGGCCAGCAGAACGACGATAAAGAGCGCCGCCTGCAAGACATTATTCGCGTTCATTCAATGTCCTCCGCGCGCAACAGCGCATAGACGAGGTACGCAAACAGCAGCGCGGTTGCCGCGCCGGAGAGCCACAACATCCAGTTCATGAGCGTGCTCCCTGGCCGCGACGGGACAGCATCAGCTTCTCGCAGCCGGCAATCAGTGCAAACGTCAGCGCGGTGAAAAGCGCGACGGCTACGACGTACAGCGCATCCATTTTTATTCTCCATTGACGGAATTCGGATAGCCGCAACGGTATGCGCATGCGCGTAAAGGGCTGATCAAAGCTGGGGTTCGCGATATAAAAATCGCGTAAACGCACAAGGCCGTTGCATCGCGAGATGCAACGGCCCTGGTGGCGGTCAATGGCTCGACCTGGTTAGATGCTCAGGTCCGGGCTGTCAGGAAGACGCGCGAACGCGCATGAGGACTACGGCAACAGGATGGTCGACCCCGTGGTCTTGCGTGATTCGAGATCCGTATGCGCCTGAGCTACATCGGCGAGCGCGTAGCGCTGGTTGATGCTCGTCTTGACCTTGCCTGAAATCAGCACATCGAATAGTTCGGCCGACATCGCCTCGTAGTCGCTGCGTTTGCCGATATACGTGAACAGCGTGGGGCGCGTGAAGAACAGCGAGCCGCGGCCGGCGAATTCGGACGAGTCGATAGGCGGCAACGGTCCCGACGCATTGCCGAAGCTCACGAACATGCCGAGTGGTGCGAGGCAATCGAGCGAGCCCGTAAACGTATCTTTACCAATGGAGTCGTACACCACCGGCACGCCCGCGCCGTTGGTGATTTCGCGCACGCGCTTCGTGAAGTTTTCGCGCGTATAGACGATCGCGTGATCGCAGCCATGCGCCTTCGCGATCTCCGCTTTCTCGTCCGAGCCGACGGTGCCGATCACCGTCGCGCCCAGTGCCTTCGCCCACTGGCACACGAGCAAGCCGACCCCGCCCGCGGCCGCCTGAATCAGGATTGTGTCGCCGGCCTTGACACGATACGTGCGGCGCAGCAGGTACTGAGCGGTCAGGCCTTGCAGCATCACCGAGGCGGCCTGTTCATCGCTTACCGCGTCCGGCAACTTGATGACCTGTGCGGCCGGCAACACGCGCTCCTGCGCATAAGCGCCAGGCGGCCTTGCCACGTAGGCGACGCGATCGCCCGCTTTCAGATCGTTCACGCCCGCGCCGACCGCGATCACCTCGCCGGCTGCTTCCATGCCGAGGCCGCCCGGCAGCGGCAGCGGATACAGACCGGTACGAAAGTACACGTCGATATAGTTGAGCCCGACCGCCGTCTGACGGATGCGAATTTCGCCGGCTCCGGGGTCGCCCACCTCGACGTCGACCCATTTCATCACCTCGGGGCCGCCGGTTTTATCGAATCGGATTGCTTTGACCATTCGTGTCTCCTTGATTTGGAATGCGGGCTGATTGTCTGGCCGATGAGCCTCGCGTATGCAGCGTCAAACTTGTTGCGTGAGACGCAGCGTGAGGACGTCGAGAACCATGCGTGCCGTCGAGATGTTGGTCGCGCACGGAATGTTGTGTACGTCGCATGCGCGTACCAGCGCGTTGATATCCGGTTCGTGCGGTTGCGGCGTCATCGGATCGCGCAGGAAAATCACCATGTCCACGCGCCCTTCCGCGAGTTGCGCGCCGATCTGCAGGTCGCCGCCGTGCGGGCCGGACAGCATGCGCTCGACGGTCAGCCCGTGCGCTTCGCTAATGCGCCCGCCGGTCGTGCCGGTCGCGACGACATCGCAGCGCTTGAGCGTGTCGACGTATTCGCCGGCCAGTTTGACGATGTCGTCTTTCTTGTGATCGTGCGCGATCAGCGCAATGCGGGTGGTCATGACGTAAGACTCCTGGAACCGTTGTGATTGTCGTTGTTGTGATGTTGCTCGAAGTGCTGCCGTGGACCCACGGCACGCACCTACGTGAACGTATGCGTCTAGAACGTGCCGGGATAGGCGCCGCCGTCGATCAGCCAGTTCTGTCCGGTGATGTAACCCGCGTGGACGCTGCACAGAAAGGCACAGGCACGGCCGAATTCGTCGGGATTGCCGAAGCGTCCGGCGGGAATCGCCTTCATGCGCTGCGCGCGGGCTTCTTCGAGGGAAATGTTGTTCGATTTCGCTGCCGCCTGCATGGTGACGGCGATCCGGTCCGTATCGAACATGCCCGGCAGCAGGTTGTTGATCGTCACGCCTGTGGGCGCCATCTTGCGCGCGAGACCCGCGACAAAACCGGTCAGGCCCGAGCGCGCGCCGTTCGACAGGCCCAGCACGTCGATCGGCGCCTTCACGGACGAACTCGTGATGTTGACGATGCGCCCGTAGCCGCGCGCGCTCATCGAGTCGATAGTCGCCCGGATCAGCTCGATCGGCGTGAGCATGTTGCTTTCCAGCGCGCGGATCCAGTCGTCGTGCGTGAATTCGCGGAAGTCGCCGGGCGGCGGCCCGCCCGCGTTGTTCACCAGAATGTCCGGCTGCGGACAAGCCGCGAGCGCCGCTGCCCGGCCTTCGGGCGTGGTGATGTCGCATGCGACCGTCTTCACCTCGACGCCAGTTCGACGGCGAATGTCGTCGGCTGTCGCTTCGAGCGGGCCGGCAGTGCGGGCGACGATCGTCAGGTTGACGCCTTCGGCCGCGAGCGCTTCGGCACAACCACGCCCCAAACCCTTGCTCGCCGCGCAAACCAGCGCTGTGCGTCCTGCAATGCCCATGTCCATGTGTGCGTTCTCCTCGCTGGCGTCTTGCTGAATGGTTGCAAAGTTTCCCCCGATTCTAGAAGAATCGGTGCCGGACTGCGCCGGGCTGTTGCAATCTCCGGTATCTTCCGGGGCCACTCTTTCGGTAAACTTGCGCCGTGGCGCGTGCGCCGGCCGTCGCAAGTTGATTGCGCTCGCCGCGCAATGCGCCGAACCGATCCCCGAATCGGCCCCGAATCGACCTTTTTGCCGCCGCTCGTGCCCCCGCCCATGACTCAGGACAGCCGTTTTCCCAACCTTTTCATCCTCGATCACCCGCTGATCCAGCACAAGCTGTCGCACATGCGTGACCGGGACACCTCGACGCGCACGTTCCGCGAACTGCTGCGCGAGATCACGCTGCTGATGGGCTACGAAATCACCCGCAATCTGCCGATGACCACCCGCCGGCTCAGCACGCCGCTCGTCGAGATCGACGCGCCGGTGATCGCCGGCAAGAAGCTCGCGATCGTTCCGGTGCTGCGCGCGGGCATCGGCATGTCGGACGGTCTGCTGGAACTGGTGCCGTCGGCACGCGTGGGTCACATCGGCGTGTATCGCGCGGAAGATCACCGGCCGGTCGAATATCTGGTGCGCCTGCCCGATCTCGAAGACCGCGTGTTCATTCTGTGCGATCCGATGGTCGCGACCGGCTATTCGGCGGTGCATGCAGTCGACGTGCTCAAGCGCCGCAACGTGGCTGGCGAGAACATCCTGTTCCTCGCGCTGGTCGCCGCGCCCGAAGGCGTGCAGGTGTTCCAGGACGCGCATCCGGACGTGAAGCTTTTCGTTGCATCGCTCGATTCGCATCTGAATGAGCACGCGTACATCGTGCCGGGCCTGGGCGATGCGGGCGACCGCTTGTTCGGAACGAAGAACTGACGAATAGAAAAATGGGGCCGGCGGCATCTCATTGCCGCCGCTGAACGCCGCGCACGCGCACTTTCTGTGCAATTCACGTCGACGTCTGCCTCTGCCGGCCCGTCCCGCCGTGATAAAATTCGAGTCCACTTAAAGGGCAGCCCCGCTTCCGGCACCTCGAGGCTCGCAGCGTGTCCTGGCGGGCAATGCACGCTGACCGGGCGAGCCAGCCGTTATTCGCGGCGTTAGCCGCACGGCGCCTGCCGGCCGCGCCACAGTGCTTCGCACCCGCCAGCCGCGCCAGGCGCGATGAGACGAGACACGGCGCGACGCGACACGACTTGGACTTGAGTAACGGCGGCTAAACGGACAAGGGCGCGAATTCAGCATCGAGGCGCAAAGCGGCAAGCACACGCACGAGCGCCCGGAATCGCAACGACAATTGCACAATGCGTGCGCCCCGCTGGCGCGCGCGACGGAGAAAGGTATGGCGGGTCATTCGAAATGGGCCAACATCAAGCATAAGAAAGCAGCGGCCGACGCCAAGCGCGGCAAGGTCTGGACGCGGCTCATCAAGGAAATTCAGGTCGCGGCGCGCATGGGCGGCGGCGACATCGACTCGAATCCGCGTCTGCGGCTCGCCGTCGAAAAGGCGTACGACGCCAACATGCCGAAAGACAACGTCAACCGCGCAATTCAGCGCGGCGTGGGCGGTGTGGACGGCGCGAACTACGAAGAAATCCGCTACGAAGGCTACGGCATCGGCGGTGCGGCGGTGATCGTCGACACCATGACCGACAACCGTACCCGCACGGTGGCGGAAGTGCGTCACGCGTTCTCGAAGAACGGCGGCAACATGGGCACCGACGGCTCCGTCTCGTTCATGTTCGATCACGTCGGCCAGTTCCTGTTTGCGCCGGGCACGCCCGAAGACAAGCTGATGGAAGCCGCGCTCGAAGCCGGCGCCGACGACGTCGTCACGAACGAAGACGGCAGCATTGAAGTTTTGTGCCCGCCGAACGACTTCCCGAAGGTGAAGGCCGCGCTCGAAGCCGCGGGCTTCAAGGCCGAAGTGGCCGAGGTGACGATGAAACCTCAGACGGAAGTCGAGTTCACCGGCGACGACGCGGTGAAAATGCAGAAGCTGCTCGACGCGCTGGAAAATCTGGACGACGTGCAGGAAGTCTATACAAACGCCGCGATCGCCGACGAGTGAGTGGGCTCAGGCACCGTTCGGGTTGGGCTCGCGTTGATCGACGAACCCGAACCCGCGACGGGCTGCCGGCGCGCCTTCGCGTTGCTGCTTGATTGCTGGTTTGCTACGGCTTGCTGCTTTACCGCCGCTTTATGCAGATCGTTGCGCTGAACGGGCGTTCTGGACAGAGGTGCAGGATTGTGCGCCCGCCACGTCATCGCCGCTCGGGCTCGTCCCGGGCTTGGTGCGCAGGCTTAGTCGCCGGCGCGGGCCGACCCGGCGCGAATCTCGCTATTTATTGCACGGCTGCGCTCGCTGCTTCAGCCGTTTATCGTTTTTAAAGTCTCGGGGATTCACATGAAGTTACTCGTCGTCGGTTCCGGCGGTCGCGAACATGCGCTCGCATGGAAGCTCGCGCAATCGCCGCGGGTCCAGCTCGTCTACGTGGCTCCTGGCAACGGCGGCACCGCGCAGGACGAGCGTCTGCGCAACGTCGACATTACGGAGCCGGCCGCGCTCGCCGATTTCGTCGAGCAGGAACAGATCGCCTTCACGCTGGTCGGGCCGGAAGCGCCGCTCGCGGCAGGCATTGTCAATCTGTTCCGCTCCCGCGGCCTGAAGATTTTCGGACCGACGAAGGAAGCGGCGCAGCTCGAAAGCTCGAAAGACTTCGCGAAGGCGTTCATGAAACGCCATGCGATCCCCACGGCCGAATACGAAACCTTCGCCGACGTCGCCGCTGCGCACGCGTACCTCGACGCCAAGGGCGCACCGATCGTCATCAAGGCTGACGGCCTCGCCGCCGGCAAGGGCGTGGTCGTCGCGCAGACGCTGGAAGAAGCGCACGCCGCGGTCGACATGATGCTGTCGGACAACAAGCTCGGCGACGCCGGCGCGCGCGTCGTGATCGAGGAGTTCCTCGCGGGCGAAGAGGCAAGCTTCATCGTGATGGTCGACGGCAAGCATGTGCTGCCGCTCGCGTCGAGCCAGGACCACAAGCGTCTGCTCGACGGCGATCAGGGCCCGAACACCGGCGGCATGGGCGCCTACTCGCCCGCGCCGATTGTCACGCCGCAACTGCATGCACGCGTGATGCGCGAAATCATCCTGCCGACCGTGCGCGGCATGGAAAAAGAAGGCATCCGCTACACCGGCTTTCTGTACGCGGGTCTGATGATCGACGCGCAAGGCAATCCCAAAACGCTCGAGTTCAACTGCCGCATGGGCGACCCCGAAACGCAGCCGATCATGGCGCGTTTGAAGGGCGACTATTCGAAGGTGGTCGAGCAGGCAATCGCGGGCACGCTGGATACAGTCGAACTGGAGTGGGACCGCCGCACCGCGCTGGGCGTGGTGCTCGCCGCGCACAACTATCCGGATACCCCGCGCAAGGGCGACCGCATCAACGACATCCCTGCGGAGACGGCGGACTCGGTCACCTTCCATGCGGGCACCACGCTAACCGACGGCAAGCTCCTCACGTCGGGCGGCCGCGTGCTGTGTGTGGTCGGCCTGGCCGACTCGGTGCGCAGTGCGCAGTCGGTCGCGTATGAAACGATCAACCAGATCTCGTTCGACGGCATGCAGTACCGCCGCGACATCGGTTATCGCGCGCTGAACCGCAAGCACGACGCGAAGACGGAAGGCAAGCACTGACGCGCGAGGCGCTCGCCGGTTCGCGGCGCCAGCGGCGCTACACTGCGGGTATGCGGGCGCGCACGTTCGGCCGCGCCTTCGCGACGGCGTCTTCGAAACACAGCGCGGCGCCTCACGAGCAACCCGCGGCACCGACGTGCCGCCTTCAGCACCTGCATTGATGACCGATTCGAGCTACGACGCACAAGCCGTGCGCATCTGGCTGCAAAGCCTGCAAACGCAAATCGCGGACACGCTGGGCGCGTTCGACGGCAAGCCCTTCGCCACCGACGCATGGCAGCGCACGCCCGGCGAAAAGCTGCGCGGCGGCGGCTTCACGCGCATTCTGGAAGGCGGCAACTTCTTCGAACGTGCCGGCATTGGCTTTTCCGACGTCGCGGGCGACGCGTTGCCGGGCTCCGCGAGCGCGGCGCGTCCACAACTGGCCGGGCGCGGCTTCGAGGCGATGGGTGTTTCTCTCGTGCTGCACCCGCACAATCCGCATTGCCCGACGGTGCATATGAACGTGCGCCTGCTGGTCGCCACCAAGCCTGGTGAAGAGCCCGTGTTCTGGTTCGGCGGCGGCATGGATCTGACGCCGTACTACGGCTACGAAGAAGACGCGCGGCATTTTCACCGCGTGTGCCGCGATGCGCTGGAGCCTTATGGCGCGGACCTCTACCCGAGCTTCAAGCGCTGGTGCGACGACTATTTCTTCCTGAAGCACAGGAACGAGCCGCGCGGCATCGGCGGGATTTTTTTCGACGATTACTCGGCGCCGGGCTTCGACCAATCGTTCGCGATGCTGAGAAGCGTGGGCGAAGGATTCCTCAAAGCGTACCTGCCGATTATCGAAAAGCGCCGCAGCATTCCGTACGGCGAGGCCGAGCGCGATTTCCAGGCTTACCGGCGCGGGCGCTACGTCGAGTTCAATCTGGTCTTCGACCGTGGCACACTGTTTGGGCTGCAGAGCGGTGGACGCACCGAATCGATTCTGATGTCGATGCCGCCTGTGGTGAACTGGCGCTACAACTGGCATCCTGAACCGGGCACGCCGGAAGCGCGCCTTTACACCGATTTTCTCGTGCCGCGCGACTGGGTGTGAGCGCTCCGGAATCCCGCGGACGCGCACTGCCCCGCTCCTGGCTACGACAAAGGACTTTCACCTGAAGCCGAACGCTCATCCTGTTGCACTGCCTCGCCGGATCGGTTTGTTAGGCGGCACTTTCGATCCGATCCACGACGGCCACCTTGCGCTCGCGCGGCGTTTCGCCGACGTGCTGCAACTGACCGAACTGGTGCTGATGCCGGCCGGCCAGCCGTGGCAGAAAGCGGACGTGTCGCCGGCCGTGCATCGCCTCGCCATGACACGCGCGGCGGCCGGTCAACTCGCGCTGCCGGGCGCGACGGTGCGAGTCGCAACCGACGAAATCGAACACGAAGGCCCGACCTACACTGTCGACACGCTGCAACGCTGGCGCGAACGGGAAGGCGACGAGGTATCCATTGCATTGCTGATCGGCGCGGATCAACTGGTGCATCTCGATACATGGCGCGACTGGCGGCGCCTGTTCGACTTCGCGCACATCTGCGCGGCCACGCGGCCCGGTTTCGATCTCGCGTCGATCCCGCCCGCGGTCGCGAGTGAAATCGACGCACGCCGCGCCGGCGCCGACGTTCTGCGAGCCACGCCTTGCGGCCACTTGCTGATCGACACCACGCTTGCGTTCAACGTCTCGGCCACCGACATTCGCGCGCATCTGCGTGAACAGGTGAGCCAGCGGCTTGCCCATGTGGGCGGCGAACAACAGGGTGAGGCCGCAAGCCACGTCCCCACTGCGGTGTGGGACTACATTCTTCAACATCATTTGTACCACCGGTAAATCCATGGATATTCGCAAACTGCAACGCGTGATCGTCGACGCTCTCGAAGACGTCAAAGCGCAAGACATCAAGGTGTTCAACACCAGCCACCTGACGGCGCTGTTCGATCGCGTGATCGTCGCGAGCGGCACCTCCAACCGGCAGACCAAGGCGCTGGCTTCGAGCGTGCGCGAGGGCGTGAAGGAAGCCGGCGGCGACATCGTCAGCACCGAAGGCGAGGACATCGGCGAATGGGTGCTGGTCGATTGCGGCGACGCGATCGTCCACATCCTGCAACCGGCGCTGCGCCAGTACTACAACCTCGAGGAAATCTGGGGCGACAAGCCGGTCCGCATCAAGCTGTCTACGCCTGATCCGTTCGGCGGCGCGCGTTCGAGCGAGCCCGACGAGGACGAAGAAGACGAAGAGGCGCCGGCTGTGAAGAAGCCCGCGCGCAAGACGGCCGCGCGCCGCAAGTGAGCGGGCTTTGACCGCTCGCTGCAACCGCGTCCCAGCGGAGCTGCGCGAGCGGCGCTCCTACGCATCATGAAACTGCACATCCTCGCTGTCGGCCACAAGATGCCCGACTGGATCGCTGTCGGCTTCGATGAATACGCGAAGCGCATGCCGCCGGAGCTGCGTATCGAGCTGCGCGAAATCAAGCCCGAGCAGCGGTCGTCGGGCCGTCCGGCCGAGAGCGTAATGGCCGCCGAGCGACTGAAGATCGAAGCAGCGTTGCCCAAAAACGCGCGCATCGTCGCGCTCGACGAACGCGGCAAAGACTGGACCACCATGCAACTTGCCGGCGCCCTGCCCGGCTGGCAGCAGGACGGTCGCGACGTCGCGTTTCTGATCGGCGGTGCAGACGGGCTCGATCCCGAACTCAAGGCACGAGCCGACATGATGCTGCGCGTGTCGAGCCTCACGCTGCCGCACGCAATGGTACGTGTGCTGCTCGCCGAACAGCTTTACCGCGCGTGGACCATCACGCAGAATCATCCCTATCATCGCGCGTGAGTGAGATCGATCGGGACGCCTGGCGTTTCGAGTCCCGCTGGTTTTGACGCGGGACGTTGCGACCACAGTTGCCAGCAATCGCCGGCAATTGCCTTAGTTCCTCGTTACGCTGCTGACGCGCTCCCGTAGCCACGCCCGGGCGCGCCCGTTATCGCACGCCCACATAAACCGTTTGTTCGAGACAACTTCATGCCAACGTCCACCGCTTCGCTGCATCCATTCGTGTATCTCGCGTCGCAAAGTCCGCGCCGTCAGGAGTTGTTGCAACAGATCGGCGTGCGCTTCGAACTGCTGCTGCCGCGCCCCGATGAAGACGCCGAAGCGCTCGAAGTGGAATTACCCGGCGAGCGTGCGCACGACTACGTGCAGCGCGTGTGCGTGGCCAAAGCCCGGGCCGCGCATGCCCGGCTCGTAGCCGGCAACCACGCCGCGCGACCTGTTCTGGTTGCGGATACAACCGTCACGATCGACGACGCGATTCTCGGCAAGCCGCTCGACGCCGACGATGCCGAAGCGATGCTCGCGCGCCTGTCTGGCCACGCTCACGAAGTGCTGACGGCCGTGGCGGTAGTCGATGCTTACGGCGAGCTGCTGCCCGCCGCGCTGTCCACATCCACAGTGCGCTTTGCTGCGTTGCATCGAGACGCGATTCGCCGCTACGTAGCGAGCGGCGAGCCGTTCGGCAAGGCGGGAGCGTACGGCGTGCAAGGGCGCGCCGCGGAGTTTATCGAGCATATCGACGGGTCCTATTCAGGTATCATGGGTTTGCCGCTTTTTGAAACCGCTGCCCTCCTGCGTGCGGCGCGCATCGACTTCTAGAACAACACCATGAATGAAGAAATCCTGATCAATGTCACGCCGCAGGAAACGCGCGTCGCGCTCGTCCAGCAAGGCGCCGTCCAGGAACTTCACGTCGAACGAACGCTGTCGCGGGGCCGCGTCGGCAACGTCTATCTCGGCAAGGTCGTGCGCGTGTTGCCGGGCATGCAATCCGCTTTTATCGACATCGGTCTGGAACGCGCCGCGTTTCTCCATGTAGCCGATATCTGGCACCCGCGCATTGCCGGCGAGCCGCAACATCAGACGCCGCATCAGCCGATTGAAAAGATCGTGTTCGAAGGTCAGACGCTGATGGTCCAGGTGGTGAAGGACCCGATCGGCACCAAGGGCGCGCGGCTTTCCACGCAAGTGAGCATTGCCGGGCGCACGCTCGTCTATCTGCCGCAGGAGCCGCATATCGGCATCTCGCAGAAGATCGAAAGCGAAGCCGAGCGCGAAGCCGTGCGCGCGCGTTTGACCGCCGTATTGCCTGCCGACGAGAAAGGCGGCTACATCGTGCGCACCATCGCCGAAGATGCGACGAGCGAAGAACTGGCCGCCGACGTCGCCTATCTGCGCAAGACATGGGCAACGATCCTGTCGCAAGGCCAGCGCATGCCGCCCACGAGTCTGCTTTATCAGGATCTGAATCTCGCGCAACGCGTGCTACGCGATTTCGTCAACGATGAAACATCGCGCATTCAGGTCGACTCGCGCGAGACGTATCAGATGCTTGCCGATTTCGCGGCGGAGTTTACGCCGGCGGTGTCCGCGAAACTGCATCACTACACAGGCGAGCGGCCGCTTTTCGATCTGTACAACATCGAGGCCGAAATCCAGCGCGCGTTGTCGCGCCGCGTGGATCTGAAGTCGGGCGGCTACCTGGTGATCGACCAGACCGAAGCGATGACCACCATCGACGTGAATACGGGCGGCTACGTCGGCGCGCGTAATTTCGACGACACCATCTTCAAGACGAACCTGGAAGCGGCGCATACCATTGCGCGTCAATTGCGGTTGCGCAACCTGGGCGGCGTGATCATTATCGATTTCATCGATATGGAAAACGTCGAGCATCGCGATCAGGTGCTGGGCGAGTTGAAGAAGGCGTTGTCACGCGACCGCACACGCGTGACCGTGAACGGTTTCTCGCAACTGGGGCTGGTTGAAATGACGCGCAAGCGCACGCGCGAATCGCTCGCGCACGTGCTGTGCGAGCCCTGCCCGGTTTGCCAGGGCAAGGGTCAGGTGAAAACGCCGCGTACCGTTTGCTACGACGTGCTGCGCGAGATATTGCGCGAGTCGCGACAGTTCAATCCGCGTGAGTTTCGCGTGGTTGCGTCCCAACAGGTAATCGATCTGTTTCTCGAAGAAGAGTCCCAACATCTGGCAATGTTGATTGATTTCATCGGCAAGCCGGTGTCGTTGCAGGTGGAGTCGAATCTGAGCCAGGAGCAGTACGACATCGTTCTGATGTAGGTCCACCAGTTGGACCGGGAACCGCGCTCCCCATCGTTCAGAGACTCGACTCACGCCGATCATGGCGCCGCCCTGCGGGCGGCGTCAGGCGATTGCGCGTTAGGAGCTAGCGCACTGGAAGCTCGCGGCCACATTGATATCTCCGCCAATGTACTTTGGCCATAGCGGATAACGGCAAAGCGGCCGCGTTCTACCGAGCGTTGCGGCGTTCAGATCGCTCATCGAGAGCGTTTCGGGCGCCTTGCCGGTCTCTACCCATTGATCGAGTGCGGAAAGGGAATCGACAGCCGGATGAAACGGTCCCGTGCCGTGGCCTACGCCCGGCATCAGGTAGAAGCGTACGAACCCATCCACCGTGCTCTGTCCGAAGCGCTGCACAAGGCCGTTGTAGTAATCCGTGCTCGAATCAGTGCTGACTATCTCGTCCGCAAGACCGTGCGTCATGATGAGCTTGCCGCCTTTCGCGACATAGGCGCTCAGGTCGGTGCTCGTCGCGTCCGTGAGCGCCGACACGGTTTGCACTCGCGACTGGTACGTACCGGGATTCAGCGGGTCGAATGTCAATGAATCGAAAGTCGGCACGCGTGTGACGAAGTACTTGACCCACTGGTCGCCCGTTACCCATTGGTTAGCGTCCTTCTTGCCGGCGGGATTCGCAGGGACTCTGGACTCGCCAAGATCGCGCGTGGTGTTCGGCCCGGCGAACACTGAACCGGCGAGAATGTTGTAGCCGGCGTAACGCGTCACGCCATTAGCGAGCGGATAAGGCAACTGCAGCGGTGCGGCAATGGTCTGCACGGTCGCGATCTGCGCGTCCGACAGACAGGTATCGCCCGAGTCCGCGCCGCTCGGGCAGCGCAGCGATGCCAGCACCGTGGCCGACTGCGCCTTGCACGCCGCCACGTTCGCGATGACGCCGTCGGCGACGCCGTCGAGCGCATCGCATGCGGTCATGACCGCGTTCTGCAGCAACACCGTTTTCGCCACATCGAGCCAACCCGCACCGCTATTCAGATACAGCGCCCTGCCGAGCACGACATTGCTCAGACGAAGCCCCGTATAGTTGAGCGCGGGACGGTTCACCACGATGCCGTCGTAGTCTTGCGGCCAGCGCTGCGCTTCGCTCAGACCATCGCGTCCGCCTGTCGAACTGCCGAAGAAATAGACCTTGTCGGGCGCGCTCGCGTAGCGCTTTTTGATCAGCGCCATGGCGACGTCGTGTGTCTTCTTGAGGCTCAAACCGCCGTAGTTCGCAAGCGACTCGTCGTTGGCGGCGAACTTGCCGTCCGTAATGCTCGAACTCTGATGCCCCGAGTCGTCGCCGAAGGTCGCGTAGCCGTTTGCGAGCGGCGTGGATGTGCCGGTCGGGGCCATGTCGAGCGGATCGACACCGGTGATCAGCGTGCCGTCGAAACCGCCGCCGCCATAATGCAGCGCCTTGTGATTCCACCTGGTCGGCAGATTGACCTGGAATTTGATGGAAGGCGCAGCCGGGTCGACCGGTGCGATTGCACCGTTCACCTGGCAGTATTCGCCGCTCGTTTCCACTAGCGTCGCGCTGGTAATCGTCGCGCCGCTGGTCGGTACAGCAATCGAGGACGCCGGAATCGACAGCCCGCTCAACACGCTGCATTGCGTGGCCGCCGTGGGCGCAGGCGTCGAACCGCCCGGATTCTCGCTGGTCGGTCCATTGCCGCCGCATCCGCTGATGCAAAAGGTGAAGGCGAGCGCCCACCCGAGCGATCTTCTGATCATCTTCGTCTCCTGAAACGATTGGCTGGTTATGTTGTTGCTATGCGTCCGCGCCGCTGTCGCTATTCGAGCGCGCGGCCCTCGTGCACGACGCCGGTGTCGATAAGCCGTGCAGTTGTGCCGAAGAGCGCCTGCACACCTGCCTGCGACACGAACATCGCGTCACCGCTGTGCGCCGCGTCCGCCACCTCGAACAGTTGATGACGCAACTGCGGATGCCGTCTGCGCAGATACGCGAAATAGGCGCGGCCCCTTGCGAGTCGATGCGGGCCCTGCAGCATGGCTTCGCATGAGCGGTCGAGAGCCGGATGCGCCGGATCGTTGTCGTGCGTGCCGAGCAGATAAGTGACGTCGCGATCGACATAACGGTATTCAAGCTGTTGGACATCCAGTTCCTTCGCATAGCGCGGCAACCCTTCTGTGCCGTACTTCCATGCGTTGAACCCGGTGCAAGCGGCGCGTGCGTCTGCGCTCGATCCGTCTGCACGGTGCGGACGCCACGCGTCGAAGTACACATACGACGACGGATTCGCAATGACATAACGCACGCTCACTCCCGCCGCCCTGCAACGTGCGGCGGCGTCGCTGAGTATCGCGTGACGATGCGCGACCTGCGCCCCGCCGGAGTGCCCGGCAACGACGATCTCCCGCACGTTCGGGTAAGCGTCGTCACGCACGTAGTGTTCGATCAGCACGTCGAGTACGTCGAAAGAGCTTAGCGGCGCCGGCCCGATCGCATCGAGACCGCCCATCCACGAGGTCCACTCCCAGTGCAGACAGTCGGCCGGCAACGAATGATGCTGGACATCGGCCGTCGCCAGAAACTGGGGTACGGCGAGGATCGCGCTGTCGGGCTCAACAGTCGACGACGCTAGCGCACACTGCGTAGATTGCAGATACGCATCCGCATCGCGAAGTCTTCCGTGCAGCATCACGACCACGCGAGTCGCTTGAGTGGGCCGCGTACTGCCGCCCTTGAAAAGCGGCACGGCTGCCTCACCGCGCGCGTTCGATACGATCAACCGTTCGCTGGCTATCACCTGCACAGGCACTTCGTTGCGTGGCCTTGCATCGCTGTCCGTCACAAGATTCATCGCGCCGCTCATTGACCGTCGGCCAGCCAGAGATCGGGCTTGCGAACCAGGCGCCGCCCGGAAGCCGTCAGTCCAACAAGCAGCAGCGAAATGACGCCTGCGCAGATCAGATACCACGCCGGGACCAACCGCGAGCCGGTGAAGTCGATTAACGTCGAAACCGTGAGGGGTGCAAGACCGCCGAACAGCGTAACCGCCACGTTGTACGAGAGCGCAACGCCTGTGGAGCGCGTCGAGGTCGGAAAGAGCTGCGTGAGCATGCCGGGGTGCGCACCGGACATGAGGCTAAGCACGACAGTCGCAATCATTTGCGCGGTGAACACACGTTCAGCGGACGGCGCTGCGAGCACCCATGCAAAGAGCGGATAGGCAACGCACACCCACGCTATCGTGACCGGGAAAAACAGACGATATGCGCCGAAACGGTCGGCAAGACGCCCCGCCAGCGGATAGCCGGCAATGCCGATCAGGCCAGAAATGGCCGTGCCGAATAGCGCATTTTTCAGCGGCAAATGCAGCTGGTGCTCGACATATAGCGGCATGTACGAATGCCACATGTAATTCGTTGCGGCCCCAACGATGATGACGCCCATCGCGCACAGCGCCGCGTCGCCGCGCTCACGAATGAACGTGCGAAGCGACTGACGCGGTGCGTGTCCGAGCCGCTCGCGCAGCTGAAGAAACTCCGGCGACTCGCCCACTTTGTGCCGGATATAAAAGCCCACCGGACCGACGAGCGCGCCGAGCAGGAACGGGACGCGCCAGCCCCACGACACGAGCGATTCGTGCGAGAGCCGCGTGGTGAGGAGCAACGCACAGAACGACGAGAGCAGGAGCGCGACAGCCTGCGACGTCATTTGAAAACTGCCGAAGAACATCTTGCGCCGAGGCGGCGCATATTCCGTCAGCATTGCAGCTGCGGTTGCGAACTCTCCGCCCACCGACAGCCCCTGCAGAATGCGCGCGACGATCACAATGAGCGGCGCCGCAATGCCGATAGTCGCGTAGCCGGGTGTCAGGCCCATCATCAGCGTACTCAGCGCCATCAGAAGAATCAGCAGCGACAGCGTCTTGCGGCGCCCGTAACGATCGGCGCACGCGCCGATAACGATGCCGCCGAGCGGCCGCACCAGGAAGCCAATTGCAAACGTGGCCAGCGTCAATGTGATCGACACAAAGCTGTTGTTCGCGGGAAAGAACACCTGTGCAATGACCTTAGCGAAATACCCGTAGATCAGAAAGTCGAACCACTCAAGACCATTGCCGATGACTGAAGCAAGCACCGCGCGGCGCATCTGTGAACGGCTCAGAGGTGGCGCGGCCACAGCGGGCGTGACCGCTTGCATAACGGTTTGCATGTGTCTCCTTTGTATTCGGCTGCCTGCAAATAGAGAGTACGTGCGGAAGTCACCAATGTAAAATACATATGAGGCGCGGTTGCCATATCCAACACGTATAGCAGGCCAACCATGGAACTGAGACATTTGCGCTACTTCCTCGCGGTCGCCGAAGAAGGCCAGTTCACCCGCGCCGCCGCCCGGCTGCACATTCAGCAGCCTCCGTTATCGCAGCAGATTCAGGAACTCGAACAGGAACTGAGCTTCGCGCTTTTCGTGCGACAGCCGCGCGGCGTTTCGTTGACGGCGGCAGGTGAAACGTTCGCAGCACGCGCCCGCTCCGTGCTGCTCGAACTGGACAACGCGGTCGTTCAGGCGCGCCGCGTTGCGCAAGGGCACATCGGCACCGTGCGCGTTGCGCTTACGAGTTCGGCTGCGTTTCATCCTCTGACGCCCACGGCCATCCGCAATTTCCGTGAGCTGTACCCTGAGGTCGCCATCGAAATGACGGAGGTCAACGCGGCGGACATCATCGAAATGATGGTAGAGGACCGTGCGGATGCGGCGATTCTGCGCAAGCCGGTTCACACGCCCGCAGGTCTGCGGTTCGAACTGCTGGCCGAAGAACGGATGTTGCTGGTGCTGCCCGTCGGACATCGGCTTATAAGCAGCCGCGCCATAGCGCTTCAGAAGCTTGCCAACGAGTCGTTTATTTTCGTGCGTCGGCCTGGCGCCCCCGGTATGTACGCGGATTTTATTAGCGCCTGTCAGTCAAAGGGTTTCGAGCCGCACGTGGTCGAGGAAGTGCCGCGCATGGTAACGGCCATCAACCTCGTGGCAGCAGGCGGCGGCATCTCGCTCGTTCCTGCGTCGATGCATCGCTACCACCAGGAAAGCGTGCGCTACTGCCGCGTGGCGGGCGACCATGCTTTTCGCGCACCATTGCATCTCGTTACGCGAGATGATTCGCACAGCCCGGCGGCTTCCCACTTTCGCAAGACGCTGCTCGCTTTCGTGCATCAGCATCCGAGCCGCGAGTGAGTGTTGGGTCGGCGTGGTTTTGGGCGGAGGTGTGGGCAGTGCCGCTGTTTCTTGCGGCGTGTTCTGTGATGTATAAGAACCTGTTCTGTTGCCGCTAGAGCAGTCCGTACTGTGGAGCAAACGTGTGGTTAAGATGGGCCCAAAACGAAAAAGGCCTTATGGACATATATCCATAAGGCCTTGATTTCTTGGTCGGGGCGAGAGGATTTGAACCTCCGACCACCTGCACCCCATGCAGGTACGCTACCAGGCTGCGCTACGCCCCGAACAGCACAAAATTATAACAGACACTTCATTCGAATAGAACCGTTCGCACCAATAAAGCGACTAGCGATTCAGCAGATCGATCACGTTCAGCAGTTCTTTGCGCAACTGCTCGACGTCGACGGCGTTCGCGGTTGCTGGTGCCTCCGGCGGAACGAAGCCCTCGACCTGCTCGCCCATTTCAGCCGGCGCATTGTGCGCACCGCCGCCATGTGAATCCAGCCGGTTGCGTGCACCGTTGATCGTGAAGCCCTGCTCGTACAGCAACTCACGAATCCGCCGGATCAACAGCACCTCGTGATGCTGATAGTACCGGCGATTGCCGCGTCGCTTGACAGGCCGCAACTGCGTAAACTCCTGCTCCCAATAGCGCAACACATGCGGTTTGACGCCGCATAGTTCGCTGACCTCACCAATCGTGAAGTAGCGTTTCGCCGGAATCGGAGGCAAGACGACTTTTTCCATCGTCGCTGTCATCGTCAGTTAGCCGTCGTGGTGGGTTGCGCAGGAACGCGCCAGTCGATCAGCGCGTGAAGCTCGCTTCGGCGCCGTTCTCGACCAGAGCCTTCAGCTTTTGACTTGCATGGAACGTCACAACGCGGCGCGCGGCAATGGGAATTGCCTCGCCGGTTTTGGGGTTTCTGCCGGGACGCTGCGGTTTGTCGCGCAACTGGAAGTTGCCGAAGCCCGACAGCTTCACGCTGTCGCCGCTCTCCAGCGCATCCCGGATCACCTCGAAAAACGCCTCAACCATGTCTTTCGCTTCCCGCTTGTTGAGCCCGACATTGTCGAACAGCAACTCGGCAAGTTCCGCTTTGGTGAGCGTCGGCGTTTCAGTTGAAACGACGGCGGGTGATGTCGGAATTTCTCGAATCATGGCGCTGCGTTGCGCCGTAAGAAGGGCTTCGAAATCACTCGAGTTCATTTCATTCATATCTATCAAATGGCGCGCCATGCAGAAAACAAAGGATGCGGAAACAGCCGCGCAATTGTTAAATGCGGGTTATCCGCGCAACCGTGCGCCATATACTCGAGCCAGACGTTCCACCAGAGTCTGAATGGCCAGATCGACCGTTTCGTCCTGAAGGGTCCCGCCAGTATCTTGCAAGGTAACACGGAACGCAAGGCTTTTCTCGTGAGCCCCCAAGCCACCGGAAGTGTTTGATTTTGGACGGAATTCATCAAAAAGCACAACCTTCTGGACGGTCTTGCAGGCGGGCTCGGACTGAGCCTTCTGGAGCTCGTCCAGCAGCGCCTGCGCCTCGATTTTCTGATCGACAACTACCGCGATATCGCGACGCACCGGCGGGAATTTAGACACTTCCGACGGTGTGGGCAATACGCGTTGCATTAATGCGTCCGCTTCGACTTCAAACAGAATCGGCGCATTCGGTAAATCATATTTTTGCATCCAGCGCGGATGCAGTTCGCCGATCCAGCCAATCGCGCGGCCATTCAGTTCAATGCACGCGCTGCGCCCCGGATGCAGCGCGGGATGCTCCGCTTTCACGAAACGCGCGACTGCCGGCGAGAGCAACGCCTCGACGTCGGCCTTCACGTCGAAGTAGTCGACGGTACGCGACGGCGCGCCCCACTGCTCCTCCAGCGCGGGACCGTACGCGAGCCCGCCGATCATCTTCGGCTGGGCGAAACCTTCGACCGTGAGCTCTCCGGCCTTGATCGACGGATCGTGCAGGAACACGCGGCCAGCTTCGAACACGCGTACGCGGTCGGCAGCACGGCGGTTCAGGTTCGTGCGCAGCACGTGAATCAGGCTGCCAAACAGCGTGGTCCGCATGACCGACAACTGGCTCGCAATCGGATTCAGCAGACGCACGGGCTTGTCATTGCCGGCGAAGTCCTGCTCCCATTCGGCATCCACGAAACTGAAGTTGACCGTTTCAGCGTAATCGCGAGCGGCAAGCGCGTGCCGGATTGTGTGGATCGAGCGGCGCGTTTCGTTGGTCGCGCGCATTTCGCTCTTAGCGACCGGCGGTCGCGCCACTATCTTCTCGAAGCCGTAGATACGCGCGACTTCTTCGATCAGGTCTTCTTCGATCTCGATATCGAAACGGTACGACGGAGGCATGACCGAGAACGTGTCGCCGTCGTGTTCGAACGTAAGGCCAAGACGCGTGAAGATCTGCGCGATTTCCTCGGCGCCAATCGCGATGCCGATGATGCGGTTCGCGCCGGACACGCGCATCTTCACGGGCTCGCGCTGCGGCACATTGACGACCTGGTCGTCCACGGGACCCGCTTCGCCGCCGCAAATGTCGAGGATCAGTTGCGTGATCCGCTCGATGTGCTCGACCGTGGTCGCGTAATCGACGCCACGCTCGAAGCGATGGCCCGCATCGGTCGAGAAGTTGTACCTGCGCGAGCGGCCACGGATGCTATCGGGCCACCAGAATGCGGCTTCAAGGTAGATGTTGGTCGTGTCGAGCGTGACGGCCGTGCTGTCGCCGCCCATGATGCCCGCGAGACTTTCAATGTGTTGCTCGTCGGCGATCACGCCAACCGTTTCGTCAACTTCGACGGTGTTGCCGTTCAGCAGCTTGAGCGTTTCGCCCTTGCGGCCCCAACGCACGTCCATACCGCCGTGGATCTTGTCCAGATCGAACACGTGCGACGGACGGCCCAGCTCGAGCATCACGTAATTGGAAATATCCACGAGCGCGGAGATGCTGCGCTGACCTGAACGCTCAAGACGTTCGACCATCCATTGCGGCGACTTCGCACGCGCATTCACACCGCGGATGACACGGCCCGAGAAACGGCCGCAAAGATCGGGCGCCGAGATCTTGACGGGCAGCGTCTCGTCGAGCTTGACCTGGACCGGCTTGATCTCGAGCGGACGCAACGGTGCACCGGTGATCGCGGAGGTCTCGCGCGCCACGCCGAACACCGACAAGCAATCTGCCTTGTTCGGCGTCAGCTTGATCTCGAAAATGGTGTCGTCGAGATTGAGCGTTTCGCGGATGTCCTGGCCAATCGGCGTATCTTCCGGCAGGATCAGGAGGCCGCTATGATCTTCCGAGAGCTTCAGTTCGCGCGCCGAGCACAGCATGCCCTGACTTTGCACGCCACGCAGCTTCGAGAGTTTGATCTCGAACGGCGCGCCGCCCTCTTCGGCCGGCGGCAGTTGCGCGCCAACCAGCGCAACCGGCACCTTGATGCCTGGCGCTACGTTTGGCGCACCGCAGACGATATTGAGCGTGGCGCCTGTGCCGGCGTTAACCTGGCAGACGTTCAGCTTGTCCGCATCCGGGTGCTTGACGACTTCCAGCACCTGACCGACCACGATCTTCGAGGTCGGCGGCGCAGCCGGTCGCAGGTCTTCAACTTCGAGACCCGCCATCGTCAATGCGTGCGACAGCTCGTCCGTCGTCAGTTGCGGATCGACAAAGGTTCTCAGCCAGGATTCCGGGAATTGCATGGTTCTCTGTACGTTCTGATCAGGTTAGGTCCGCGTGAGGCAGATACATCGCGCAACTCGGCGTGCGGCGCAATCGCCAGTTGCCATGAGTTACAGCTAGTCACTGCCTGTCACTGCCGGGACGCTGTGGCGGCATGCACTCGGTGCAGTACCGCGCTCTATGCTTGTCGTGCAATGCGTTCGTTCAAGCGAATTGACGCAGGAAACGCAGGTCGTTTTCGAAGAACAGACGCAGGTCTTGCACGCCGTAGCGCAACATGGTGAGCCGTTCGAGGCCGCTGCCGAACGCGAAGCCGATGTAGCGCTCCGGGTCGAGGCCCATGTTGCGGATCACGGTGGGATGCACCTGGCCTGAGCCTGAAATCTCGAGCCACTTGCCCGCGTTCTTGCCCGTTTCGAACAGCATGTCGATCTCGGCCGACGGTTCGGTGAACGGGAAATACGACGGACGGAAACGCACCAGAATATCGTCGCGTTCGAAGAATTTCTTGAGGAAGTCCGTATAGACGCCCTTCAAATCGGCAAAGCTGATGTTCTCGTCGATCCACAGGCCTTCGACCTGATTGAACATCGGCGAGTGAGTCGCGTCGCTGTCCACACGGTAGGTGCGACCGGGCACGATCACCTTGATGGGCGGCTTGTTGGTACGCGCGTAACGCACCTGCATCGGGCTCGTATGCGTGCGCAGCAGCAGTTGGCGGCCGTCGGCATCTTTGCCGTCGACGTAAAAAGTGTCCTGCATTGAGCGCGCCGGATGATTTTCCGGGCTGTTCAACGAGGTGAAGTTGTACCAATCGGTTTCGATTTCGGGGCCATCGGCCACGTCGAATCCGATGCTGCCGAAAATCTGTTCGACGCGCTCCCAGGTCCGCATGACCGGGTGAAGGCTGCCCGTATTGGCGCCGCGGCCAGGCAGGGTGACATCGATGGCTTCGGCGGCGAGGCGCTGATTCAGCAACGCGTCGGCCAGCGCCTGGCGCCGAGCCGTCAGCGCGGCTTCAACCTGTTGCTTGACGAGGTTGATCCGTGCGCCTTCGGTCTTGCGCGTTTCGGGATCGAGTTTGCCAAGGCCCTTCAACAGTTCAGTCAGCACGCCCGACTTGCCGAGAAAGCGTGCTTTCTCGTTTTCGAGGGTGGTGACGTCGGAGGCTTCTGCGAAGGCTTTTTGCGCGTCCGCGACAATCTGGTCCAGGTCCATTGATCCCATCATTTCAACGTCAGTGTTCAATCGATGCAAAACTGGTTCTACCAACAAAAACGGGGCTCGGTGAGGAGCCCCGTTTTTGTTGCAGCGTCACCGAGACTACCGGATATTCGCTGCAACGAACCACGCAGTGTTAATTGCCAGAAGCGCAATCAGGCTGCAACGGCGGCTTTCACCTGCTGAACGATCGCAGCAAAAGCAGCCTTGTCGAACACAGCCATGTCGGCCAGCACCTTGCGGTCGAGTTCGATCGAAGCCTTCTTCAGGCCGTTGATGAACACGCTGTACGTCATGTCGTGCTGACGCACCGCCGCGTTGATACGCGTGATCCACAATGCACGGAACACACGCTTCTTGTTGCGGCGATCGCGATAGGCGTACTGGCCTGCGCGCATGACCGCCTGCTTGGCGATGCGATAGACGTTATTGCGACGGCCGCGGTAACCCTTGGCCAGCTTGATGATCTTCTTGTGACGGGCCCGTGCGGTAACCCCACGTTTTACTCGAGGCATGTTTCGCTCCTATGAGTTTCGGTTAAGGGTTAAGCGAACGGCAGCATTGCGCGCACGGAGTTCAGATCGGAATCATGAACTGCCGTCGAACCGCGCAGATGGCGTTTGTTCTTGGTGGTCTTCTTGGTAAGAATGTGGCGCTTGAAGGCTTGACCGCGCTTGACGGTACCGCCCGGACGCACCACGAAGCGCTTCGCAGCACTCTTCTTGGTCTTCATCTTCGGCATGACAACTCCATTATTAGATGGATATGGGTGTGCGGTCGGCCAGATGGCCATTACCCGCCCTTCGAAACCCATTCCACTTGGTATGCAGACCGCCAATACTGCCGGCAGCCGCTTTTCGGAGACAGCGCGCATTTGCATAAGCGCCGTCTCGAAACTTGCTGATGCCGCACCGGACACCCGGTGCGGCATCGTTCGACTTTTCACAACCAGAACACGCGCCACATGGCGCGTCGCCGCTCTGACCGCTTACTTCTTTTTCTTCGGAGCGAGCACCATGATCATCTGGCGCCCTTCCATTTTCGGCATTTGCTCGACCTGACCGACTTCGTCGAGGTCCGTGCGCAGGCGTTCCAGCATGCGCATACCGATTTCCTGGTGAGCCATTTCGCGGCCACGGAAACGCAACGTGATTTTCGTCTTGTCGCCGTCGTCGAGAAAGCGAATGAGGTTGCGCAGTTTGACGTTGTAGTCACCGTCGTCAGTGCCCGGACGGAATTTGACTTCCTTGACCTGAACGATCTTCTGCTTGAGCTTGGCCTCGTGCTGCTTCTTCGCTTCCGAGTACTTGAACTTGCCGTAGTCCATCAATCGGCAGACCGGCGGAACCGCTTGCGGCGCGATTTCCACCAGATCTACGTCTTGCTGTTCCGACATGCGGAACGCATCAGCAAGTTTCACGATGCCGAGCGGTTCGTTCTCGACTCCGACCAGACGCACCTCGGGTGCCGTAATTTCACCGTTGATGCGGTGCGCAGACTTATCAGTAGCGATGTTACGTTTCCTCTAAAAATTAAAAAAACGAGCCGCGCTGCCAAGTGGCTCAGTTGAACGACTGCACGTTCTGGCGCAGACGTTCAATGAAAGAATCGACAGGCATCACGCCTAGGTCGACACCACCACGGGCACGCACGGCTACCGTTTGGGCTTCACGCTCCTTGTCGCCGACCACAAGCAGGTACGGCACCTTCTCAAGCGTGTGCTCACGTATTTTATAGCTAATCTTCTCGTTGCGCAAATCGGCCTCTACTCTAACCCCTTGTTTTTGCAACGATTGGGCCAGAGACTGGGCGTATTCCGCCTGACTTTCGGCGATATTCATCACCACTACCTGCATCGGGGCGAGCCACGCGGGCATTGCACCAGCATGGTGCTCGATCAGAATACCGAGAAAACGCTCCATTGATCCGACGATTGCCCGGTGCAGCATGATCGGACGGCGACGGCTGTTGTCTTCCGCGACGTACTCCGCGCCCAGCCGCTCCGGCAACACCATATCGAGCTGCAAGGTGCCGCACTGCCACGAGCGGCCGAGAGCGTCCTTGATGTGATATTCCACTTTGGGACCGTAGAACGCCCCTTCGCCCGGCAGTTCTTCCCACGTCACGCCGCAAGCCGTCAATGCTTCGCGCAAGCCCTGCTCCGCGCGGTCCCAGGTCTCGTCGGTGCCGGCACGGGCGTCGGGGCGCAACGAAAGCTTGATTTCGACGTTATCAAAGCCGAAGTCCTTGTACACGCTCATGGCCAGCGTGTTGAAGGCAATCGACTCGCTGATGAACTGGCCTTCAGTACAGAAAATGTGCGCGTCGTCCTGCACAAAACCACGCACGCGCATCAATCCATGCAGCGCGCCCGACGATTCATTGCGGTGGCACGAGCCGAATTCCGCGTAACGCAGCGGCAGATCGCGGTACGAGCGCAGACCGTGATTGAACACCTGCACGTGACCCGGGCAGTTCATCGGCTTGATCGCGTAATCGCGCTTTTCCGATTCGGTCGTGAACATGTTTTCACGATAGTTCTGCCAGTGACCCGACGCTTCCCACAACGACCGGTCCATGATCATCGGCGTCTTGATCTCGAGGTAGCCCGCGTCGTTCACACGGCGGCGCATGTACTGCTCGACCTGCTGCCACAGCGTCCAGCCGCGCGGATGCCAGAACACCATGCCCGGCGACTCGTCCTGCATGTGAAACAGGTCGAGTTGCTTGCCGAGCTTACGGTGATCGCGCTTCTCCGCCTCTTCGAGCATGTGCAGATACGCGTCCTGATCTTCCTTCTTCGTCCAGGCCGTGCCGTAGATACGCTGCAATTGCTCGTTCTTCGAATCGCCACGCCAGTAGGCGCCGGCCACCTTCATCAGCTTGAAGACCTTCAGCTTGCCGGTGGACGGCACGTGCGGACCGCGGCACAAGTCGGTGAAGCCGCCGTGCGAGTACAGCTTGATTTCGTCCGTAGCCGGGATCGATTCGATGATCTCAGCCTTGTACTTTTCGCCGATGCTCTTGAAGTAGTCCACCGCTTCGTCGCGCGACACGACGCGGCGCGAAACAGGCTCGTCTTTCTTCGCGAGTTCCTGCATGCGCTTTTCGATCTTCTCGAGATCTTCCGGCGTGAAGGGGCGGCTATACGCGAAGTCGTAATAGAAGCCGTTGTCGATGACCGGACCGATCGTGACTTGCGCCTCCGGATAGAGATCCTTCACTGCGTACGCAAGCAGGTGCGCCGCAGAGTGACGAATGATATCCAGACCGTCTGCGTCTTTTTCGGTGACGATGGCAAGCGCCGCGTCGTGGTCGATCAGCGCGGACGTATCGACCAGTTCACCGTCGATCTTGCCGCCGAGCGCGGCCTTGGCGAGGCCAGGGCCGATCGACGCGGCCACTTCGGCGACGGTCACCGGATGCTCGTACTGTCGAACAGAACCGTCAGGCAGACGTATCGAAACCATTGCGTTCTCCGTGGTGCCGACCGGCGGCGGCATATACATCAATCAAACAAGCCAAAAAAAATGCGGCCCCGCTTTCGAGGGGCCGCATTCACATTTCCTGCAAACTACACTGGCGAAAGTGGTCCTCGACTAGCGTCGCTCCGAAGTGGTTTCGGTCAACGTTCGCGGTGTCATAACCGTATTCGCCTTTTGCGCCACAGGCGCTTACTGCAGTTTGCGAAACCCCGGCAGAACCGGAATTTCTCTTTCGTTGGTAGGCTCGATTGGACTCGAACCAACGACCCCCACCATGTCAAGGTGGTGCTCTAACCAGCTGAGCTACGAGCCTGAAGAAACGAGATTATATGGAGCCCCACACTGCTTGGCAAGTACTTTTATGCATCGACTTTAAATTGCGCTTACCCACATCATTCACTCGCTTGCGCATGAGCAAGTGAGCACCTCGACTCAACATCGCGTCACTGCGTCAGCCTTTGCGCGACGCCCGCACGACACCTGTCACTTCGCCGAGCAGCGTGCAAGCGCGTTGAATTTGCGCGGCACTCGACACCTCGACGGTGAATTGCATGAACGCCGCATTGCGGCGGGTTTGCGTCTTCACACCGATCACATTCATTTTTTCTCGC
Source organism: Paraburkholderia sp. 22098 (assembly GCF_052045935.1). Taxonomy (NCBI): domain Bacteria; kingdom Pseudomonadati; phylum Pseudomonadota; class Betaproteobacteria; order Burkholderiales; family Burkholderiaceae; genus Paraburkholderia; species Paraburkholderia sp. 22098. The sequence goes on from NZ_JBQEPV010000009.1 coordinate 105,732, forward strand.
GCGAACACTTCGGAGATATCGCGCAGCAAACCCTGGCGGTCCGTCGCCTCGATCGAGAGGTCGACCGGATACACCGATTGCCCGCGACCGCTCATTACGTCCGCTGACCACGCCGTTTGCAACACACGCTCCGGCGCGCGTTCGGCCATGCGCAAAAACGTCGGGCAGTCGCTGCGGTGAATCGACATGCCCTTGCCGCGCGTCACGAATCCGCAGATGTCGTCAGGCGGCGCCGGACGGCAGCATCGAGCAAGTTGCGTGAGCAATGCGTCGACGCCGACCACCAGCACGCCCGTCGACGCGCCGCGCGCCACGCTCGCGCCACTACTGCGCTTTTCGAATTGCTCGGGTACTTCGACCACCGGTTCCGGCGGCGGCGCATCGTGCAGCGCCTGCTCGACGAGCCGCAGACTGAACTCTTCCTTGCCGACGACCGAGAACAGATCGTCGGTAGTCTTGAAGCCGAGCTTGGCCGCGAGCTGATCCAGGTTCACCGAGGTCTTGCCCTCGCGCTGCAGGGTCTTTTCGACCATTGCGCGGCCGCTCGCAATGTGCTCCTGTAACTCGACGGCATTAAACCAGGCGCGCACTTTCTGGCGCGCACGCGGACTATGCAGATAACCGAGCTGTGGATTGAGCCAGTCGCGCGACGGCCCACCTTCTTTTACCGCGACAATTTCCACCGTCTGGCCGTTCTGCAACTGGGTGTTCAGCGGCACCATCGCCCCGTCGACGCGCGCCCCGCGACACCGATGCCCCAACTCGCTATGCAGGTGATACGCGAAATCCACCGGCGTCGCACCATGCGGCAACGCGATCACGCGCGCCTGCGGCGTGAGCACGTAGATGTGGTCGTCGTCGAGCGTGGCCTGGCGCAATTGCTCCCACGGCTGCGCCGCGCGCTTCTCGCCGTGCTCGCCTTCGGACACGTCGTCTTTCCACGCGAGCAATTGACGCAACCATGCGATCTTCTCGTCGTACTTCTCATTGGCGGCAAACTGGCCGCCGTACCCACGCGTGCCGGCTTCCTTGTAGCGCCAATGCGCGGCCACGCCGTATTCGGCGAACTGATGCATGTCGTGCGTGCGGATCTGCACTTCGAACGCGCGGCCGTCGTCGCCGATCACGACCGTATGCAGCGACTTATAGCCATTCGGCTTCGGCCGCGAGATGTAATCGTCGAACTCTCTCGGCACCGGTTGCCACAGGTTGTGCACGATGCCGAGCACCGTGTAGCAATCCTTGATGTCCGGCACGATTACGCGAAACGCGCGCACGTCGTACAGTTCGGCGAAGTCGAGTTCCTTGCCGCGCATCTTGCGCCAGATGCTATAGATATGCTTTGGCCTGCCGCTTACTTCCGCGCGAATGTTCGCGGCGGCAAGTTCCTGCTGCAGCCGTTCAATGGCCTGCGCAACATAGCTTTCGCGTTCAACGCGTTTCTCGTCCAGCAACTTCGCGATGCGCTTATAAGTCACCGGCTCTTCGAAGCGGAACGCAAGGTCTTCGAGTTCCCACTTCAATTGCCAGATGCCGAGGCGGTTCGCGAGTGGCGCATAAATATCGAGCGTTTCGCGCGCCACATCCGGCGACGGCGTGAGCTTCGCCGCCGCGTAATAACGCAGCGACTGCAGCCGCGACGCGAGCCGTATCAGCACCACGCGAATATCTTGCGCGAACGCGAGCAGCATCTTGCGCAGCGCCTCGACCTGCGCGCGCCGCGCGGCCTGCGCATCACGCCCCGCTTCGGGCATGGCGTTCTGTGCAGCGCGCAAGCTCACTGTGCCGAGGCGCAGCAACTTGCGCACGTCGCCGACGAGTTGCGCGACTTCCTCGCCGAAGTTGTCGGCGATCACGCGCTCGGGGTCTTGCAAATGCGGCGTCAATGCAAACAACGCCGCCGCCAGCACGGCCGGCGGATCGACGTTGAGCGTGCGCATGATCGACGCGGTGCCCGCCGCATGATCCGCGAGAGACTCGCCCGACGACAGCCGCACCTCGCCCGCATGACGACGCACGAACGCCATTGCTTCGTCGAAAGACGGAAGAGGATTCGGCGTGCTCGTAGCGGTTTCGGTATTCATGGTGCGGCGGCCCACCGGGCCCTGGCAAATCAACGGAATTTCAACTGCAACTGCCTGGTTTTGCTTCGCTCAGCTCCGCTGCGCCGCGACCACGACGATCTCAACCAGGCACTTCGGGTTGGCGAGCTTCGCCTCGACGGTCGCGCGCGGCGGCGTCGCGCCTTGCGCCACCCACTCGTCCCACACCGCGTTCATGCCGGCGAAATGCTCCATGTCCGAGATATAGATCTGCACGGACAGCAAATGCGATTTATCGCTGTTTGCCTCGGCTAGCAGGCGGTCGATATGGCCGAGCACTTCGCGCGTTTGCCCCGTGATGTCCTGGTCCGCGTCTTCGGCGATCTGGCCGGCAAGGTAGATCGTGCCGTTGTGCACGGCAATTTCAGAAAGACGCTTGCCGACATGGTGACGAATGACTGCCATGAAGAATCCTGAAGTAGATAGAAGAAGATTGACTGGATGCGCTATGCATGACGCGTTAGAGCGCCACGCGCAACTGCATATTATGACGCGTCGCCGCCATTGCCGATAAAGAACCGCTTCGCAATGTCGATCTGATCCGCCGAAAGAAACGCCGGCGCGTGCCCCACACCGCTGATCTCGACGCTCGACACCGCATGCCCCGTCTCGACCATCCTGGCGACTGTTTCACGCGACAGCAGATCGGAAAGCTCGCCTCTCACCACCAGCACCGGCCCTTGGAACGACGCAAGCGAATGCCATAGCGCGGCCTCGCCTAGTTTCGCGGTTTCTTCCGTCGTCGCGGCAAAGGGCTGCGCAATGCGCGGATCGTAGCGGAACAGCCATGTGCCGTTCTCTTCGCGAATCAGCGGCGTATTGATCTCGCGCCATTCTTCCGCCGTGAGCGGACCGAAGCTGCGCGCGAGGAACGCCGCGTGATCGATGCCTTGCCGCAGCGAGTCGAAGCGCACGGGCTTGCCGAGATAATCGCCGATACGCTTGACGGCCTCCGGCTCCAGATGCGGACCGACGTCGTTTAGCAACAGCTTACGGATAGGCGTGTCCGCGAGTCCCGCGAGGCCGAGCCCGATCAGGCCGCCCATTGACGTGCCGAACCAGTCGACCGTTTCCACATTCAGCCGCGCAATGAGCGTCACCATGTCGGCGACATATTGCGGCACGCTGTATAAGTTTGGGTTGGCGAGCCACGAAGACAAGCCCCGGCCCGCCACATCAGGACAGACCACACGGTAGGTATCGGCGAACTGCGCCGCTAACCGGTCGAAGTCGCGCCCCGAGCGCGTCAGGCCATGCACGCACAGCAGCACCCGCGGATTGTCCGGATGGCCCCACTCGGTGTAGGCAATGCGATGCAAGCCCGCGGCGCTCGCGCACTGCACATAACGTTGGCGCGGCGCGAGCCGCTCGCCGGCGAAAGCTGTCGTTGCGGTCATCTGTGGTCCTTGCAAAAGCGCTGTGCATGTGGCCCGTGTGCACCGTAACGCGGCGCGAAGAAACAGGCGACGAATCGTCAAGTGATTGCTTCGAACGATTGTAAACCGCTTTGCCGCGTGACAAGGATCGGCCAGAAGGCATAGGACGGGAGCGGCAAAACCGCGAGCCGCAAAAAGAAAAGCGGGCGAGACTTCCGCCTCGCCCGCCCCGCCCACCATTCCCGCCGCCTGGGCCAACGCACATGCGTCAGCCCGGCATCAAACCCGACAACCGTGATCAGCTCACCGCGCTCACATCGAGCGGCGCGCCCGTCTTCGCCTTGATCTCGTCGACGCTCACGCCGGGCGCCAGTTCTGTCACCTTCAGGCCGTCGTCGGTGACTTCGATCACGCCGAGGTCGGTGATGATCTGATCCACCACGCCCACGCCCGTCAACGGCAGCGTGCATTCTTCGAGAATCTTGTGCTGATCGCCCTTCGCGACGTGCTCCATCAGCACGACCACGCGCTTGACGCCGGCCACCAGATCCATTGCGCCGCCCATGCCCTTGATCATCTTGCCGGGGATCATCCAGTTCGCGAGGTCGCCCTTCTTGCTGATCTGCATGGCGCCCAGAATGGCCAAGTTGATGTGGCCGCCGCGAATCATCGCGAACGAATCCGCCGACGAAAAAATCGACGAGCCCGGCAACGTGGTCACCGTTTGCTTGCCCGCGTTGATGAGGTCGGCGTCCACTTCGTCTTCGGTCGGCGACGGGCCAATGCCGAGCAGGCCGTTTTCCGACTGCAGCCACACTTCGACACCCGGCGGCACGTGGTTCGCCACCAGCGTCGGCAAGCCGATGCCGAGGTTCACATAAAAACCGTCCTGCAATTCCTTCGCCGCGCGCGCGGCCATTTCGTCACGAGTCCATGCCATGATCAGTCTCCTTTCGCGCGGACGACGCGTTGTTCGATGCGTTTTTCCGGATGCGCATTGAGCACGATGCGCTGAACGAAGATGCCAGGCGTATGAATCGCGTCCGGATCGAGCTCGCCCACCTCGACGATTTCCTCGACTTCCGCGACGGTGATCTTGCCGGCCATCGCGCACATCGGATTGAAGTTGCGGGCCGTGCGGCGATAGATCAGGTTGCCCGACTTGTCGGCTTTCCATGCCTTCACGAGCGCGATATCCGCCGTCAGCGAATGTTCGAGCACGTAGTGGTTCTCGCCGAACTGGCGGGTTTCCTTGCCCTCGGCGATCAGCGTGCCGTAGCCGGTATTCGTGAAGAACGCCGGGATGCCCGAGCCGCCCGCGCGCAGTTTCTCGGCAAGCGTGCCCTGCGGCGTGAATTCGAGTTCGAGTTCGCCGGCCAGATACTGGCGCTCGAACTCCTTGTTTTCCCCGACATACGACGAGATCATCTTCTTGATCTGGCGCGTTTCGAGCAGCAGACCGAGGCCAAATCCGTCGACACCCGCGTTGTTGCTGATGCAGGTAATGTTTTGCACCTTGGTGTCGCGCAGCGCAGCGATCAGCGCTTCGGGAATGCCGCACAACCCGAAGCCGCCGACGGCGAACGTCTGACCGTCCTTGACGATGTCTTTCAGCGCCTCAGCGGCGCCTGGATAGACTTTGTTCATCAGTATGTCCCTTCCTTTATGGAAACCTGAAACCGTTTTCTTGCGGCTCGTGTGACGCGCTCAGGCGCGGCCCGACACGTCATTCTAGTCATCCGGCGGGTGCCGTGCGCGAAGCCTGTGTCACGCTTCGCGCAAACGCCGCCACGGACGCCTCACCGCGTTCTCATGTGCCCGAAAGAGTACGCTGCGTGCGCCATACGGCACAATACGCAAAAATACATAAGTACTTGCCGCCAGCCCATGCCCGCACTGGATTACCAAACCGCTTTTCATCTCGCGCCGATCGGGCTCGTGCTGTCGCGTGAGCGCATTATCGAAGACTGCAATGACGAACTGGCGTCCATCTTCGGCTGTCCGCGCGAGGCGCTGCTCGGGCAGTCGTTCCAGATTCTGTATCCGTCGGCGGACGAATTCGAGCGGATCGGCGCACGGATCCCGCCCATCATGACCGCTCAAGGCAGCTATGCCGACGACCGCATCATGAAGCGCGCCAACGGCGAACTGTTCTGGTGCCATGTGACGGGCCGCGCGCAGCGGCGCACCGACCCGCACGCGGCGGGCGTCTGGACTTTCGAGGATCTAAGTGCGACGCGGCGCGTGGCGGTCGAATTGACGCCGCGCGAGCGGGAAATCGCCGCCCAACTGGTGACCGGCAAAACCAGCAAACAGATTGGACGGGCGTTGGAAATCAGCCCGCGCACCGTCGACGTTTATCGCGCCCGCTTGATGCGCAAATACGATACGGGCAACGCTACCGAACTGTTGCAGCGTCTGCTCGGGCATTGACGGCCGCAGCCGGGGGGCGCGACACCGCTTTGTGCGAAGTCGAGGCAAGAAGTGGAACGATGAAGCGAGGCCTTAGAGTTGAGGCCCCGCGCTGCGCGGTCATGCAGAAATAAACGGCGAACTTATGCGGCCGGCTCAGCCGCTTTCACGAGCGCGGCGCGCTCGATGGTCTCGCGCAACAAATCAGGAACCGGCACCGACTTGCCGGCCGCGTAGTCGATCCATACGCAGCGGGCGGCGCCGCGTGCATAGACGGTGCTGGGATCGTCTGCACGCACGAGTTCGAAGCCCGTGTCGAAACTGCTGCGGCCGGGCGTCGCGACGGTCATGCGGCCGATCACGTCGCCGGGATAATGCAGTTGCTTGAGAAACTCCATCGACGCGTTCACGATCACCGGCCCCTGCCCATCCGCATTGCTGCCGGCGAGGCCGAGTTGCTCGAACCAGGAGATACGCACCTGCTCCATGTAGCGGAAATAGACCGTGTTGTTCACATGGCCGAATGCGTCCATGTCGCCCCAGCGGATCGGCATCGACATCTCGAAAACTGCGTGAAAATCGCTCATCGTGCTTCTGCTCTTCTTACTTCTCAAAAGATTGCTCAAGGATCGAGTCGGGTAAAACCGTGGCCATTCAGGCCAATGCCTGCACCATAGCGCAGACGTTTCGTCGGCAGAAGGCCCGCGCGCGTAAAAGAGCTTCTTCGAAACTGCGTTAATCGCCTGGCGCGCCGGGACGAGTGCCAGTCGCACCTCCCCGGATCCCGGTGATCGCGCGTCAACTCATAAGCCGGCGATCAGGCCAGACCGAAGCCGTCGTCGGCGGCGATGACCGAGCCGTTGATGAACTGCGATTCGTCCGCCGCCAGCAACAGCAGCAATCCGTCCAGGTCCTCAGGCTTGCCGACGCGATGGCGCGGCAGCATGGACACGAGCTTTTGCCCCTGCTCGGTCGACCAGTGATGATGATTGATCTCCGTGTCGATATAGCCCGGGCAGATCGCGTTCACATTGATGCCATGCTTGCCCCATTCGAGCGCCATGGCTTTCGTCATGTGGACGACGGCTGCCTTGCTCATCGAATAAAGGCCGATTTGAGGCAATACGCGCAAGCCGGCCATCGACGCAATGTTGATGATCCGGTACGAAGGTTTCTGCGCGTTGTTGCCGCGCATGATCATGCGCTTGGCCACTTCCTGCGCGACGAAGAACGCGCCGCGAGTGTTGGTGTCGAACACATATTCGAAGTCGGCCGGCGTAACCTCCGACAGCTTCTGCGTGGTCGACACGCCCGAGTTGTTCACCAGAATGTCGATGGTGCCCGCCTCGGTCTCCGCATGGGCGACCGCCGACTTGATGCTCTGATAATCGGTCACATCCAGCGAAACGACGTGCGCCGCGCCGCCTGACGCCTCGATTTCGGCGCGCAGTTCCTTCAGGCGCTCGGTTCGCCGGCTCGCTAGCACGACCTTGGCGCCCGCCTGCGACAACACTTGAGCAAAGCGCTTTCCCAACCCGCTCGAGGCGCCCGTGATGAGCGCGACTTTGCCTTCCAGATTGATCGAACGGCCCATTGTCGTTCCTTGTTCGGTTGTTGTTACGAATACGGTTGTCGGTCGCGGTCCGACCCATGCTCGGGTCAATACCGTAGCATATAAATAGAACGCTCGTGCTAATCTCTGCTGATCGGGTTGCGGTGCAAGAGACCATCGCCCACAATACGATCCCGAAAAAAGCATTCTAACGGTAAGAGGAGCATCAATGACCCCCGCAAGTCTCATTGAGCAGTACGGCCCGCGCGAGTCGATGGAATACGACGTCGTGATCGTCGGCGGCGGCCCGGCTGGCTTGTCCGCGGCGATCCGCCTGAAGCAGCTGGCGGCCGACAAGGGCGTCGAGCTTGGCGTCTGCGTGCTGGAAAAAGGCTCGGAGATCGGGGCGCACATCCTCTCGGGCGCCGTCATGGACCCGCGCGCGTTGAATGAACTGATTCCCGACTGGAAGGAAAAAGGCGCGCCGCTGGACGTCGAAGTCACCGAAGACCGATTCCTGTTCCTTTCGGAAACCGGCGCGAAGAGCGTGCCGAACTGGGCGCTGCCCGATAACTTCAAGAACCACGGCAACTACGTGATCAGCCTCGCCAACGTGACGCGTTGGCTGGGCCAGCAGGCCGAAGCGCTCGGCGTGGAGATTTTCCCCGGCTTTCCGGCTGCGGAGGTGCTCTACAACGACGACGGTTCGGTGAAAGGTGTCGCCACGGGCAATCTGGGCATCGGCAAGGACGGCCAGCCGACTGAAAACTTTCAGCTCGGCATGGAACTGCACGCGAAATACACCCTTTTCTGCGAAGGCGCGCGCGGGCATCTCGGGCGTCAGCTAAACGAGAAGTTCAGGTTGCGCGACGGCGTCGATCCGCAGGTCTACGGCATCGGCATCAAGGAATTGTGGGAGATCGATCCGTCGAAACACAAGCCGGGGCTCGTCATGCACACGGCCGGCTGGCCCTTGCAGACGGACACGTACGGCGGCTCGTTCCTCTATCACATGGACAACAACCAGGTGGTGGTGGGCTTCGTGGTCGGGCTCGGTTATACGAATCCGTATCTGTCGCCGTTCGAGGAATTCCAGCGCTACAAGACGCATCCGGCAATCCGTCATTTTCTGGAAGGCGGCAAGCGCGTGTCGTATGGCGCGCGGGCAATCACTGCGGGCGGCCTGATGTCGCTGCCGAAGCTCGTGTTCCCCGGCGGCGCACTGGTCGGCGACGACGCGGGCTTCCTGAACGCATCGCGGATCAAGGGTTCGCATGCCGCGATCAAGACTGGCATGCTCGCCGCCGATGCCGCATTTGAAGCCGTGCAGGCAGGCCGCACGAGCGACGAGCTCACGGCTTATCCCGAGTCGTTCAAGACTTCGTGGCTGCACACGGAGCTCTACAGGGCCCGCAACTTCAAGCAGTGGATGAGCAAGGGCCTGTACCTCGGCACGTTGATGGTCGGCATAGAGCAGAAGCTGCTCGGCGGGAATGTGCCGTGGACGCTGCACCATCAGCATTCCGATCATGAGATGCTCAAGCCCGCGTCGCAATGCACGCCGATCACCTACCCGAAGCCGGACGGCAAGCTGACCTTCGACCGTTTGTCTTCGGTGTTCATATCGAACACGAATCACGAAGAGAACCAGCCGCCTCACTTGACGCTCAAAGACCCCACGGTGCCGGTGAACGTAAACTGGCAGACATATGCGGGTCCGGAGTCGCGTTACTGCCCGGCGGCCGTGTATGAATTCGTGAAGAACGACGACGGCAGCGAGCGGCTGGTAATCAACGCGCAGAACTGCGTGCACTGCAAGACCTGCGATATCAAGGACCCGACGCAGAACATCGTGTGGGTGACACCTGAAGGCGGCGGCGGGCCGAACTACCCGAACATGTGAGCGGCGCTTCGCCTTCGCAACATAGGCAGACGACCTCTGCGTTGCGAAGGCAAGCCGCGAAGGCCACCCCAAGGCCACCCACCAGGGCAACCCGCCAAGGCCACCGCTTAGCCGCGCACCATTCCTTCGATACGCGCACACACTTGTGCCATCACCGGCGCCCAGGCGCCCACCGCCGGTTGCCGGAACAGTTCGATCGAATCGTACCAGGGCGTAACCGGCGCCCCCACTCGCCAGAACCACGCCGATACGTGATCGATCATCAAGCACGTCGGTACGCCGAGCGCGCCGGCCAGGTGGGCAGGTCCACTGTCGATCGTCACCACCAGATCGAGATTCGCCAGCAGCGCGGCGACGTCGTCGAAGCCGGCTTCAAAGTACTGAGTAGGATCGACGACGTCGAAGCCCATTGCACGCCATTGCGCGACCGTCTCGCCACGTCCTGGCGACAGCGCGAAGTAGGTGACACCGGCCACGTTCAACAATGGCTCCAGTTGCTCGATCGGCACCGAGCGCCGCGCATCGCGGATATGGTCCGGATTTCCATTCCACACGAGTCCCACTTTGCGATTACCGGGCTTGCCGTCGACACAGGCATGCACCCACTGCTGCCACGGTTGCAGACGTTGCGGGTCCGCGCTCAGATAAGGCGCGCCCCAACCGGTCGCCTCGACAATGCCTAGACGCAAGGGCAAGCTCATCAACCCGCAATGAAAATCAGGCTGCGTTTCGAGGCTTGTTTCAAGGCGCAGGTCGGCAGGCAGCGTCCGTTCGAATAGATGCCGCAACGGCCCGTCGTGACCGAAGATCACATGACCGCCCTCACGCCGCGCACGCTCGGCGAGCAGCGGCAGAAAGCGCACCGCCCACAGACAGTCGCCGTTGCCTTGCTCGCCGTACACGACGAGCGTCTTGCCCGCCAGCGACTCTCCTTGCCACGGTGCGCTGATCGCGGCGAGCGCTTGCTGCGCGTTGTTCAGATCGCTGGCGAATGCAAGGCGCGACTCGTAGAGCGCCCAGCCCTCGGCGAAACGCCCGCTGCGGATCTGGAGTTCGGACAAATCGAACAACGCATGTGCGTTATCCGCAGACAACGCGAGCACTTCACGAAGGAGCGCTTCGGCTTCCGCAAAACGCCCCTGCTCCTTGATGCACAACGCCAGCTTATGAAGCGCGATCGGATTGCCCGGCACGAGCCGCACCGCTTCGCGCAGCAAATTCTCGGCAGTCGCGAAGTCGTTACGATGTTGGACGGCGGCGGACCGCCAGATCAATGCGTTGGCATCGGCGGGGTTTTGTGAGAGCAGCAGTGCCGTGGCAGATTCGACAAGCGCCCAATCGCGCACGACGAAGGCCGTCTGCGCAATAGTGTGGAGGAGCGTCGGCTCACAGACTGGGTCGGCCTGATACGCGCGTACGAGCGCCCCGAGGGCTTCGCGTTGCAGCGCTTTGTCGCCGCCCGCGTGTTGCAGCAGCGTCTGGCCGAACGCGAGACAGTCGTGCGCGACCGCGTGCGGCGCCGCGGCGCGTGCCCGCAACGCCGGGAGAATGTTGTCCGCCGGCTGGCTGGAGAGATGATTCATGCGAAAAGCGCAGTTCGCGCAATGCGATTGAAACGCGCGAACCGCGCCCTTTACGGCGCGCTTGCTGCGATCTTCGGCGTACTCACCGAAACGTCGCCACATTGCGCGCGATGGCGCAACGCATGGTCGATCAGCACCAGCGCAAGCATGGATTCGGCGATAGGCGTGGCGCGAATGCCGACACACGGGTCATGCCGCCCGAACGTCTCGACCATTGCCGGTTGCCCCGCTTTGTCGATCGAGCGGCGCGGAGTACGAATGCTCGACGTCGGCTTGATGGCAATCGACACGGTAATGTCCTGGCCGGTGGAAATACCGCCAAGCACACCGCCCGCGTTATTCCCGACAAAGCCTTCGGGAGTGAGTTCATCGCCATGCACGGAGCCGCGCTGCGCGACGCTCGCGAACCCTGCGCCGATCTCAACGCCCTTCACCGCGTTGATACCCATCATGGCGTGAGCGATGTCCGCGTCCAGGCGGTCGAACAACGGCTCGCCGAGACCGACGGGCACACCAGAGGCCACCACATTGATACGGGCGCCAATCGAGTCGCCCTCTTTGCGCAGCGCGTCCATATACGCTTCGAGCTGCGGCACGATGTCCGCGTTCGGCACGAAGAACGGATTCTCGCGCACATGCGCCCAGTCGACAAACGGCACGTCGATCTCGCCAAGCGCGGCCATGTAGCCACGAATTTCAGTGCCGAATTTTTCGCGCAACCATTTCTTCGCAACGGCACCGGCCGCGACCGTAGGCGCTGTTAAACGCGCCGACGAACGGCCACCGCCGCGATAGTCGCGAATACCGTACTTTTGCCAATACGTGTAGTCGGCGTGGCCGGGACGAAACGTGTCCACGATGTTGCCGTAGTCTTTACTGCGCTGGTCGGTATTGCGAATCAGCAGCGCGATGGGTGCACCCGTGGTGGTTCCCTCGAACACGCCCGACAGAATCTCGACCTTGTCCTCTTCCTGACGCTGCGTGACGTGGCGCGACGTGCCCGGCTTGCGGCGGTCGAGTTCGAGCTGGATGTCGGCTTCGGTCAGCGCCATGCCCGGCGGGCAACCGTCGATCACACAGCCGATAGCCGGGCCGTGCGATTCGCCGAAGGTCGTGACAGTAAAAAGCGTACCGAGCGTGTTGCCGGACATGGGCGTCGTCCAAAGGAATGCGGGGAAGACGCTATTATGCCAGCCCCTTGCCGCCCGGGACGACGCCGCGCGCCGGCTTATGACTTCCGGACAAGACCGCGCCTACTTCCGCGCGCCGCGCAAGTCCGTGACGATTCTCTGAAGCAACTCGGGTGTGGCCAGCGCCGGCTCGATAGGCTCGCCTACTGCCAGAGTCAGCCGACTCATCACGCCCTTTTGCACGGGGCGTGGCCAGTGTGCGTCGTCGGAGCGGGAAAACACGCTGCCCCACAGGCCACGCAACGCCATTGGAACGACCGGCGCGGGCGTGCGCGCGATGATTTCCATGACACCGCGACGGAACTCGTTCATGTCGCCCGTCCGGGTGAGTTTGCCTTCGGGAAAAATGCACACCAGTTCGCCGTCGGCAAGCGCCTGTGCGCAACGCTCGTACGCGCGCGCCAGCACCTGCGGGTCCTGATGCGCGGGCGCTATGGGAATTGCCTTCGCATGACGGAAGACCCAGCCTGCGAACGGGTTTTTGAAGACCTGATAGTCCATTACGAAGCGGATCGGCCGTGGACTTTCGGCCATGATCACGACCGCATCAACGAAGCTCACGTGATTGCACACGAGCACGGCCGCGCCCTCTTCCGGAATCCGCTCCGCGTGCACGAGGCGAATCCGGTAGAACGTGTGCACGAGCAACCATGCGATGAATCGCAACAGGAACTCGGGCACGAGCGAATAGATGTAGGTCGCCACCACGATATTGAGCAGCGCGGTCACGAGAAAAATGGCCGGAATGCTGAAGTCCGCCGAGGTGAGGCCGACCGCCATCAACGCGGAGACGATCATGAACAGCGAATTGAGAATATTGTTCGCGGCGATGATGCGCGCCCGGTGGCTCGGCTGGCTGCGGCTCTGGATCAGTGCATAAAGCGGCACGCTGTAGAAACCGCCGAACATGGCAAGTAGAAACAGATCGGCGAGCACGCGCCAATGCGCGGCGTGCGCGAGGAACTCGCTTACACTCAGCAGGTGACCGGCGGCCGGCAGCGCGTGGCTCGCGAAAAACAGGTCGATGGCGAACACGCTCATGCCGATCGAGCCGAGCGGCACGAGGCCGATCTCGATACGCCGCTTGGATAGCTTCTCGCACAGCAGCGAGCCAAGGCCGATACCAACGGAGAAGGTGCCGAGCAGCACCGTCACGACGTCCGGGTTGGCCGACAGCACATCTTTTGCAAAGCTGAAAAACGACGACAGAAACGTCGCGCCCACGAACCACAGCCACGATATGCCGAGCAGGCTCAGAAACACCGTGCGGTTTTCGCGCGCGAGCTTGAGATTGCGCCAGGTCTCGCTGACCGGATTCCAGTTGATCCGCAAATCCGGCTGCGGCGCCGCGGTTACCGGCACGAAGCTCGATACGACGCGCCCCGCGAGCGCAATGGCGACGCAGGCACAAGCCAGAACCAGCGCGCCGTGTTCGACGAAACCCGCGCCCGCGCCGCCGACAATCGTGCCGACCAGGATCGCGACGAAGGTGCCCATCTCGACCATGCCGTTGCCGCCGACCAGTTCCTCGCTCGACAAATGTTGCGGCAGATATGAATACTTGACCGGCCCGAACAGAGTCGAATGGACGCCCATCATGAACGTGCACAGATATAGCAGCGGCGCGCTATGCAGCAGGAAGCCCGCGCCGCCGACCAACATGACGACGATCTCGAAGCTCTTCACGAAACGCGTGAGCATCGCCTTGTCGTACTTGTCGGCGATCTGTCCGGACGTGGCCGACAGCAACACGAAAGGCAAGATGAAGATCGCCGAGATCATGAACGCGGCGGTCTTCGGATCGACGCCTGAGAACCGCGCCGCCTGAAACGTGACGAGCGACGTGAAACCTATCTTGAAGACGTTGTCGTTCATCGCGCCGAGGAACTGCGTCCAGAAAAACGGCGCAAAGCGGCGCTCGCCCAGCAGCTTGAACTGCGATTCGTGCTGGCCATGCTGGCGCGCGGCACGGTGGACGGCGGCCGGCGCAGACGCGGGCGGCGTGGGAGGCGTTGGGGGCAGCGGGCTTTGACTCATGAAGTTCGTTGAAACAGATTCAGTAGCAGGCGCCAGGAGAAGCGGCTAAAGGCCACATGAAGAACCATGACGGCGCGCACAAAAAAAGCGCGCGCTCTCGCGCACGCCTTTCCTGGATGTTACGCCTTTACGGACGTTCCGCACCGCTGGCCCTCCCAAGCACCGCGGCGCCCTGTCCGGCCACCCACGCGGCAATACCGGCGGCCCCGCGAGCGGGTTGCTGCGTATTAGCGCGCCGGCTGCTGCCCCTGCTCTTCCGGCCAGTCGCGGATGTATGCCTTCAGCATGCGATTTTCGAAGCCCTGTTCCTCGACCACCGCCTTCGCGACGTCGTAGAAAGAAATAACGCCCATCAGCGTGCGGCTCTCCATGACCGGCAGGTAGCGCACGTGATGTTCGAGCATCATGCGGCGCACTTCGTTGACGTCCGTTTCAGGCGTGCAGGTGAGCGGATGATCGTCCATGACCTTACGGATTGTGGACGTGCCCACGCTCCCGCCGTTCTCGCTCAGCGTAAGAATAATCTCGCGGAATGTCAGCATGCCGACCAGGTCGCCGTACTCCATGACGACGAGCGAGCCGATGTCGTGCTCGGCCATGGTGTTGACTGCGTCGTGCAGCGTGGCGTCTGGCGTGACCGTGAAAAGGGTGTTGCCTTTGACTTTAAGAATGTCGCTGACTCGCATGATCTGTCTCCCGAAATACCCGCTAGGCATGGTGATGCATCAATGACTTTCGATCCTAGCGGAAAGGCCCATAAAAGGAAAGCGGCCCGCCCATCAAGGCACGGCGGGCTTACGCCGCCCTGCAAAGGCCTTGCGGCGCGCAGACGCATCGGGAAAACCGCGCTTGAAGCAGTTCATGCCGGTGATACGATGGCCGCCACTTTCACCTTTCGCGAGGCTGTCCGTGGCCTCGCCGACCAGCATGTCCGCCAACCGTTTCGATACGCTTGCGCTGCACGCCGGCGCCGCTCCCGACCCCGCCACCGGTGCGCGAGCCACGCCTATCTATCAGACCACGTCGTTCTCGTTTCGCGACTCGGACCACGCAGCCGCGCTCTTCAACATGGAGCGCGCGGGCCACGTCTACTCGCGCATCTCGAATCCTACCGTGGCCGTATTCGAAGAGCGCGTTGCCGCGCTTGAAAACGGCGCGGGCGCAATCGGCACGGCAAGCGGCCAGGCCGCCTTGCACCTCGCGATCGTCACGCTAATGGGCGCGAGCTCGCACATCGTGGCCTCGAGCGCGCTATACGGCGGCTCGCATAATCTGCTGCATTACACGTTGCGCCGCTTCGGCATCGAGACCACCTTCGTCAAACCCGGCGATATCGACGCATGGCGCGCGGCTCTACGTCCCAACACGCGCCTGCTGTTCGGCGAAACGCTCGGCAATCCGGGCCTCGACGTGCTCGACGTCGCAACCGTCGCGCAGATCGCCCATGAGCACCGCGTGCCGCTTCTCGTCGACTCCACGTTCACCACGCCATACCTGCTGAAGCCTTTCGAGCACGGCGCCGACTTCGTCTATCACTCGGCCACCAAGTTCCTGGGCGGGCACGGCACGACCATCGGCGGCGTGCTCGTAGACGGCGGCACGTTCGACTTCGACGCTTCCGGGCGCTTCCCGGAATTCACCGAGCCTTACGAAGGTTTTCACGGCATGATATTCAGCGAGGAAAGCACCGCCGCTCCCTTCCTGCTGCGCGCTCGCCGCGAAGGCTTGCGCGACTTCGGCGCGTGCCTGCATCCGCAAGCCGCGTGGCAGCTTCTGCAAGGCATCGAAACGCTGCCCTTGCGGATGGAGCGGCACGTGGCCAACACACGCCGCGTGGTCGAGTTCCTGGCCGGTCATGCGGCGGTCGAAGCCGTCGCGTATCCGGAGTTGCCGACGCATCCCGACCACGCGCTCGCAAAGCGGCTGCTGCCGCGGGGCGCGGGCGCCGTATTCAGCTTCAATCTGCGCGGCGACCGCGCCGCAGGCCGCAGCTTTATCGAAGCACTTTCGCTGTTCTCGCACCTCGCGAACGTGGGCGACGCGCGCTCGCTGGTGATCCATCCTGCGTCCACGACTCACTTTCGCATGGACGCCGCCGCGCTGGCCGCAGCCGGCATCGCTGAAGGCACGATCCGGTTGTCGATCGGCCTCGAAGACCCCGACGACCTCATCGACGATCTGAAACGCGGCCTGAAAGCGGCGCAGAAAGCGTCTGGCTCCGCGGCGCCGCGAAGCGGGCAATCTGGTTCCACCGAACCCGGTGGCTCGGGTTCCGCGGCTACACGTCCCGGCAAGGAGTCCGCATGATCGTCGACGTTCAAGGCAAAGCCGCTTACGCCTACACGGGCGGCAAACCGTTCGACGCCAGTCTGCCGACCGCCGTCTTCATCCACGGCGCGGAGCACGACCATAGCGTATGGGCGCTGCAGACGCGCTACTTCGCGCATCACGGCTTCGGCGTGCTCGCCGTGGATCTGCCTGGGCACTGCCGTAGCGCCGGCCCGGCGCTACGCACGGTCACCGCGATGGCTGACTGGCTCGCTGCATTGCTGGACGCCGCCAGCGTGCAGCGCGCATTCGTAGCCGGCCACAGCATGGGCTCGCTCGTCGCGCTCGACTTCGCGGGCCGCTACCCCGAACGAACCACTCACCTCGCTCTGCTCGCCACCGCTTTGCCAATGGCGGTATCCGACACCTTGCTGGAGGCCGCCCTGCACCGCGAGCCCGAAGCGATCGACATGGTCAACCAGTGGTCGCACTCGACGCTCGCCGCGAAGCCTTCGTGCCCCGGACCCGGCTTCTGGCTGCACGGCATGAACCAGCGGTTGATGGAGCGCGTTTCAGCAAAGGGTGAAGCGAATCTCTTTCATACCGACTTCACCGCGTGCAATACGTACGCCGACGGCCTCGCGCGAGCCGCGCAGATTCGCTGCGCCACACGCCTCGTCGTTGGCCGGCGCGATGCGATGACGCCGCCGCGAGCCGCCAAGGCATTGGCCGATGCGCTTCTGCAAGCAGGCGCACCGGTGGATACGGTGACGCTCGACGCCGGTCACGCACTGATGACCGAACAGCCAGACGCGACGCTCGACGCGTTGTTCAGCTTCGCTCGTACGCCGCCACGCGACGCGGGCTAGCCGCTGCGCAATTTCGTGCCGGTCGCTCCCGCTTTGCAAGCCGTGACGAGTTCTCAAGATAGCGGCTGCGGGACGCCGGCGCCATCGTCCGAATGGCCAGGTTGCGCGAGTCGCACGATAGCCGCACAATGGTTCGAGCGTGTCCTCGTCAAGGCGCCGCGGGCATGCAGGCGCGCTCAGCAAAAGAGCGTTCGCAGCGGCGGGCGTGCAATCGCAGCGCGTAGCAATCCGGAGGCGTTATGGCTCATACCGCGCACACCGACCACTTCGCGAACTTCGCGGAGTTCTACCCGTACTATCTGAGCGAGCATCGCAACCAGGTCTCGCGGCGGCTGCATTTCGTGGGATCGCTCGGGGTCATCGGCTGTCTCGCCATGGCGCTTGCCACCGGCGACTGGCTATGGCTGCCGGCCGCCGTGATCTGCGGATACGGTTTTGCCTGGGTCGGACATTTTTTCTTCGAGAAGAACCGGCCGGCAACCTTCCGTCATCCGCTTTATAGCCTGATGGGCGACTGGGTGATGTTCAAGGACATCTGCGTAGGCAAGATCTCGTTGTAGACCCGGCGCAAGATCGCTCCGCCGCCTCGCGCGACGCCTACGCCGCCTGATGCGGCATCGAGGACGCGCCGCGCTCGTTCTCTTCGGCTTCCGATTCGCGTGCCGCGGCACGCGCCGCGAGCAGCGTCGCGAGCGTCACTTTGAGCTTGTCGTTGTCGAGCGCGGCGAGCAGCGTGGCGCCGTCCACGCGAGTAGAAGCAAGCTGAAGCTGATACTCCAGCTCTGCACGATCGATCACAAAGAGGTCGTAGACCTGCTGAACGGTGATCTGCGCCGGATTCGCCAGCAAGAGGAAGTGCGGGCGCGAGCCGTCTTCCTCCAGTTGCGCGATCCATCCGATCTGTTCGAGCCGTTGCAGCAGATTGATGGTGGTGTCCATATCGCGGCGGAGCATTCGTGAAAGCTCGGGCACCGTGTAGCCGCGCTTGCCGGCGTCGCGCGCTTCGCAAAGCCGTGCAAGCAATTCGAGAGAATCAAAGAGATTGCTGCCCTCGAAAGTCGGGCGATGAAACTGGCCGATCCGGATTGCAGGCAACGCCGACGCGATCATTGCACCCGCCAGCGTGATGAACCAGCACAGGTACATCCACAGCAGGAAAAGCGGCACTGCCGCGAACGCGCCGTAGACCGCGGTGTAAGTGGGAATGCGGCGCACGTAATAGCCAAAGCCGCGCTTGGCGAGCTCGAAGGCGATTGCCGCGGTCACGCCGCCGATCACCGCATCGCGCCATTCCACGCGGCAATTCGGCAAATACACGTAGAGAATCGTGAACGCGAGCGCCGTCAACGGCAATGCCGCACCCGTGAGCGCCCACTCGATAACCGGCGTGATGCGCTGGGCGGCGCTGAAGGTCATTGACTGCGTGAACAGATACGACGAGATAGAGAGGCTCACGCCAATCAGAATCGGACCGAGCGTGATGATCGCCCAGTACACGAGGATGCGCTGCGCGATAGGCCGCGCCTTGCGCACGCGCCAGATCACATTGAACGCGGATTCGATCGTCATCATGGTCATGACGGCCGTGAGAAACAGCAGCACCATGCCGATGGTGGTCAAGCCTTTCGCCTTCGCGGCGAACTGGTTCAGATACCTGAAAATCTGGCTGTTCAGCTGCGCGGGCATCAGGTGATCCGCGAGGAAGAACTGCAGCGACTCCTGGAACGAACTGAAGAGCGGAAACGCGGTGAAGAGCGCAAACGCGACGGTGGCGAGCGGCACCAGCGCGAGCATGGTCGTGAAGGTGAGACTGCCGGCCACCTGCGGAATACGGTCCTCGCTGCTGCGCTTCGCGGCGAACTGCGCGAGCCGCTTGAGCGTGTCGAGATCGAAACGCACCCTGGACAACAAACCTGCCTCCTTGCTTCGTCGAACCGTGTTTCAGGACCGCATTACAGAACTGTGCGGAGTTCCTGGCGCGAGCCTGGCCGAATGGCCACCAATGGCTGTGAATCGCTGGGAACGGCCTGTAGAGCGGACCCAAGCCCTATAATACCCGTTCACCGATGAGGCCTATGAAAGACATTCTCGTGCTCTATTACAGCCGTCACGGCGCCACGCGCGAACTCGCGCTGGCGATCGCGTACGGCGTCGACAGCGTCCCCGGCATGCAGGCGCGCGTTCGGACGGTGCCGGCAGTTTCGACCGTCTGCGAAGCGACCCAACCCGACATTCCCGCTGAAGGACCACCGTACGTCGAACTGCGCGATTTGGAGGAATGTGCGGGTCTCGCGCTCGGCTCGCCGACACGCTTCGGCAATATGGCCGCTTCGCTCAAGTACTTTCTCGACGGCACGACGCCGCAGTGGCTTTCCGGCGCACTTTCCGGCAAGCCGGCCTGCGTGTTCACGTCAACCGGCAGTCTGCACGGCGGCCAGGAGTCCACGCTGTTATCCATGATGCTGCCGCTGCTCCACCACGGCATGCTGATCGTCGGCATCCCGTACACGGAGAGCGCACTGAGCACGACGCAAACCGGCGGCACGCCATACGGCGCATCGCACTTCGCACGCGCGGGCAGTGCCGCACAGGGCATTTCCGCGGACGAGAAAACTCTCGCCGTTGCGCTCGGCGCACGCGTTGCGCGCACGGCGGCATCCATGAGCGAACGGCCGTGAACGATCCAACGCCGCAAAGACGCGGCGCCGCGTCAGGCGCGACCGCCGCCCTCATTGCACTGATCGCGTTGTCGATCGCATGGGAATGGTGGCTGGCGCCGCTGCGCCCGGGCGGCTCGGCGCTGGTGCTCAAGGCGTTGCCGCTGTTGCTGGCGCTGCCTGGCGTGTGGCGCCAGCGGCTCTACACGCTGCAATGGGCGTCGATGTTGATCCTGCTGTACTTTGCCGAAGGCGTCGTGCGCGGCTGGAGCGACCGTGGCTTGAGTGCGCGGCTCGGCTGGCTGGAAGCCGTGCTAACCCTGGTCTTTTTTGTCTGCACGCTGGCCTATATTGCGCCATTCAAACGGGCGGCAAAGCGCGCCGCGAAACTGCGCCGCGAACATCCTGCAAGCGCGGATACATGAATTTCACGCGCCTCTACGGACATATGAACGTCACGCGCCACATCACGCAGTCCAACCCCGCTGATCGACCGACATGACCCAAACCGCCTTCCTCATTGCCTGCCGCGACGCCATCGGCGCCGCCCATGTGTTGACCGACGCACACGACACGGCGCCCTACCTCACCGACTGGCGCCGCCGCTACACCGGCGCGGCCTGCGCAGTGCTCTGCCCGGCCACACCCGATGAAGTCGCCGCGCTCGTCAAGCTGGCCGTGGAACACGGCATCGCAGTAGTGCCGCAAGGGGGCAACACGGGTCTCGCCGGCGGCGCCACGCCCGATTCGAGCGGTGCGCAGGCGGTCGTCAGCTTGCGGCGTCTGAATCGCGTCCGCGACATCGATCCGCACAACAACACGATTACCGTCGAAGCGGGCGTGATCCTCGCGGAAGTGCAAAAGCGCGCGGAAGAAGCCGGACGTCTCTTCCCGCTGAGCCTCGCCGCCGAGGGCAGTTGCACGATCGGCGGCAATCTTGCGACCAACGCGGGCGGCACCGGCGTTCTACGCTACGGCAACACGCGCGAGCTATGCCTCGGCCTCGAAGTGGTCACACCGCAAGGCGAGTTGTGGGACGGTCTGCGCGGACTGCGCAAGGACAATACCGGCTACGATTTGCGCGATCTGTTCATCGGCGCGGAGGGCACGCTCGGCATCATCACCGCAGCCGTGCTGAAGCTGCATCCACAGCCGGCTGCGCGCGTAACGGCACTCGCGGCGCTTGCGTCGCCGCATGCCGCACTCGACTTTCTGTCGCTCACACAAAGCGTCGCCGGGCCGCTTCTGACCGGTTTCGAACTCATGTCGGATTTCTGCCTGCGGCTCGTTGGCCGGCACTTTGAGCAGATGCGCTATCCGTTCGCGGAACCGCACGCGCAAATCGTGCTGCTGGAACTGTCGGACAGCGAAAGCGAGGAGCACGCGCGCGCACTGTTCGAGCGTCTGATGGAACAGGCGCTCGAAGACGGCATGGTGCAAGACGCGGTGGTCGCCGAGAGTCTCGCGCAATCGCGCGCGTTCTGGAATTTGCGCGAACATATTCCGCTCGCGCAGGCCGAGGAAGGTCTGAACATCAAGCACGACATTGCCGTGCCGATTTCGCGCATCGGTCACTTCATAGAAGAAACCGACGCGGCGATCGAGCAGGCAGCGCCGGGGGCGCGCATGGTGACATTCGGCCATCTCGGCGACGGCAACCTGCACTACAACGTGCAGGCGCCGGAGGGTGTCGACGCGAAGGCGTTCCTCGAGCAGTACCAGAGCCCGATCAATCGCGTGGTGTATGACAGCGTGCATCGGCATCGCGGCAGCATCAGCGCGGAACACGGGCTCGGTCAGCTGAAGATCGACGAGGCGATGCACTACAAGCCGGACGTCGAGGTCCAATTGATGCAAGCTGTCAAACGCGCGCTCGATCCGCTGAACCTGATGAACCCGGGCAAGGTGCTACGCTCGAACTAAAGCTGAAACTTCACGCCGAAGCCTGGCCCGCGCATGTCGACGCGGGTCACTCGCAGGAGCCCTATCCGTGAAAATTCGCGTGCTGTCCGACCTGCATCTGGAGAACGACGAGCCTGAACTGATTCCGCACGCGCAGGCGGATCTCGTCGTGCTGGCCGGAGACATCCACAATCATGCGGCTGGGCCGCGCTGGGCCGCACAGGCTTTCGACGGCGCGGTGCCCGTGGTCTACGTGCCCGGCAATCACGAGTACTACGACGGCGAGTTCGGAGCGTTGGAAAGCGCACTTCACGATGCCGCCGCGCAGGTTGACAACGTGCACGTGCTGAACAATGCCGCGCTCGTCGATCCGCAGGGCCGCTGGCGCGTGCTGGGCACGACGTTGTGGACAGATTTCGCGCTGTTCGGCGCTGACAGCGCAGCGCTTGAAGAATCGATAGAGGCGTCGCGGCGCGCCATGCTCGACTTCCGCGGACTGATCCAGATGAACTGGCCGCAAGATTCGCAGAAATATGCCGAGGACTCATCGCGCGATTTCACGCCCGGCGACTCGCTCGCGCTGCACCGCCATGCGCGTGCATGGCTCGAACACGAACTCGCAAAACCATTTGCCGGCCAGACGATCGTGGTCACGCATCATGCGCCGCATCGGTTGAGTCTTGCCGAGCGCTACGCGCAAGACCGCGTGTCCGCCGGATTCGTCAACCACTTGCCGGAACTCGTCCGCACGCCGGTCGCACTATGGATTCACGGGCACACGCACACGCCGTTCGACTACACGGTCAACGGCACACGCGTGGTGTGCAATCCGCGGGGCTATTTCGACCGGCGCAGCGGGCAGTGGGAAAATCCGCAATTTGCGTGGGACAAGGTCGTCGAGATATAGCCCGGCGGCAGAGCCAGCGGTTCACCTCGCGCGGCCATGGCCGCATGCCCGAACGCACGCTGAAACGATTACCGCCCGCCTCGCTGCTTGCCCGTCTCCGGACGCTCGACCTTGATGGGTACAAGTTGCGGCTGCTGTTCGCGCAGGCGGCGCAGCAGGTCGCGAGATGCGGCAATGCCGATTAGTCCAAACATGACGGCCACGCCGATCATCAGGTGCGTATCCATGAAACCCTCGTCCTTCAGTGATTGCGATTGCCGAATCGTGGTGGCGAAATGAACGTGCCGGCTCGAGCAGCAGCGTCATCGACACGGTATCAAATCGATTTCCGCCCAGAAGTAAGGAAATGTTGCGACGCGGCGCTCATGTAACAGGGCGTTATCCGAGTGCCGCGGGCGCAGCGAGCGCCGCTGTCGTGAAACGCGGTTAAAGCGCGCTGCCGGCGCCGACGTCACGTCCGCGCAAACTGCCGCAACTCCTCCTGATCGGCCGCAAGCGTCGCCGGAAGCTCCTCACGCAGATGCTCGATCCATGTTCGGATTTTGGCGTCCAGATATTGGCGCGACGGATACAGCGCATAGAGATTCATTTCCTGCGATGTGTACTCCGGCAGCAGCCACACCAGCGAGCCGTTCCGCAAACCGCTGATTGCGGAGTAGATGGGAATCAGCCCAACGCCCATGCCGCTCGCCACGGCGACGGCCATTGCCTCCGCCACGTTCACCTGGAACGTGGCCGGGCCGAGCGTAACGGTTTCTTCGCCGTTCGGGCCGTCGAAGGCCCACTTGTCGGGCGGAAACACCGGCGTGACCATCTGCAGGCACGTGTGGCGCGCCAGGTCGCCGGGAGTTTGCGGCACCCCGTGCTTCTCCAGATAAGCCGGCGACGCACAAGCAATGCTGAACGCGCTGCCGAGCCGCTGAGACACCAGTCCCGAATCAGGCAAGCCGGTGGCGAGCGTCAGCGACACGTCGAAGCCTTCGTCGAGCAGATCCGGCATGCGCTGCGCGAGCGTCAGCTCGATATTCACTTCCGGATACCGCTCCTGATAGCGGCCCACGGCCGGCACGACGTAGTGCTGGCCGAAGCTCGTCATTGCGTGGACTTTCAGCTTGCCGGACGGACGCGCGTGCGCGTCGCTCGCCTCGGCTTCAGCCTGATCGACATACGCAAGAATCTGCTCGCAGCGCTGCAGATAACGCTCGCCGGCCTCGGTCAGCGCAATGCGGCGCGTGGTGCGGTTCAACAGGCGCGTGCGCAGATGCGCTTCCAGATCGGACACCGCGCGCGACGCATATGCAGTCGTCGTATTCAGGTGCTGCGCGGCACCCGTGAAGCTGCCCGCTTCGACGACGCGGACAAATACGCGCATGTTTTGAAGCGTATCCATACCTTTCCTTGAGAATCCGCAGCGATTGTTACACGGTTTGCAAGAGCGATTATCTCAACGTCCGTAAGAATGCCTTGCATTTTTACCGGTTTTTCCGCAATCGATCCAAAAATATAATTGGCAACTTGCTTCTATAGCGACTTTTGGAGGAAATCGTGCAGTCTCCGGTACCAACAAGGATCACCGCAGCCGCGGTTCTTACGATCCTATTAACAATCGCCGGCTGCGCAAATACCGGAGGCATCGCCCCCCAGGCGAGCGCTACAGACGCGGCGTCGCTCGACGCCGGCAACGCCATTCGCGCGGCGAACGCCGACGCGCAATGGCCTGCCGCCGACTGGTGGCGCGCGTACAACGACCCCCAACTCGACGCATGGATCGAGGC
The DNA here is from genome assembly GCF_052045935.1 of Paraburkholderia sp. 22098. Taxonomy (NCBI): domain Bacteria; kingdom Pseudomonadati; phylum Pseudomonadota; class Betaproteobacteria; order Burkholderiales; family Burkholderiaceae; genus Paraburkholderia; species Paraburkholderia sp. 22098. Next base: position 130,265 of record NZ_JBQEPV010000009.1, read on the forward strand.
CGCACAGGAGAACAACCCGAGCCTCGCCGCCGCTCAGGCGCGCGTGCGCCAGGCCATGTCGATGGCGGGCGTCGCGCGCTCGGCACTGTCGCCGCAAGTGAACGGCCATCTGTCGATCCAGCGTCAGAAGTGGGCCGACAACCTCTACTACGGTCCCGGGCCGCTCGCGGGCGAGCAGTCGTGGAACAACACCGGCACGCTCGCGCTGTCCTATCACCTCGATCTGTGGGGCAAGGACAAGAACGCCGCCGAGCGCGCTCTCGACGCCGCGCATGCCAGCGCCGCCGATGCCCGCGCCGCCCAACTCGAACTCCAGGCCAACGTGGTGCGCACTTACATCGAGATGTCGCTGAATTACGCGCTCCTCGACATCGCTCGCGCCACCTTGCAACAACAGCAGCAAATCGCCGACCTGGCCCGCCGGCGCATGAAAGGCGGCATCGGCACGCAGCTCGAAGTAAGCCAGGCCGAAACGCCGCTGCCGGAATACGAACGCCAGATCGACTCGATCGAAGAAAACATCGCGTTGAGCCGCAATCAACTCGCCGCGCTGGCCGGCAAGGGTCCCGGCGCGGGCGACTCGATCCAGCGGCCGGTGCTGTCGCTCAGCGCGCCTGCCGGCTTGCCGAGCGCCCTGCCCGCGGAATTGATCGGGCATCGGCCGGACGTGGTTGCCGCGCGCTGGACAGTCGCGGCACAGGCGCGCGGCATCGATGTTGCGAAAGCCGAGTTCTATCCGGATATCGACCTGCTCGCGTCGATCGGCGGTTATGCGGCAATGGGGCCGTTGTTCCAGTTCCTGAAAAATCCTTCGCATAGCTGGAGCGCCGGGCCGGCGCTGTCGCTGCCGATTTTCGACGGCGGCCGGCTGCGCTCGCAGCTTGGCGCAGCGTCGGCCGGTTACGACGAGGCGGTGGAACGCTACAACCAGTCGATCGTCGGCGCGCTGAAGGACATCTCGGATCAGGTCATCCGCATGCGTTCGCTCGCGACCCAGGCGCAAGACGCCGACCGTTCGGTCGCCGCCGCGCGCAAAAACTACGACCTCTCGCGCGAGGGTTATCGACGCGGTTTGACCGACTATCTCAACGTGCTGATCGCGCAGAATCAGTTGCTTCGGGCTCAGGAAGGCGTGGCCAGGATTCAGGCCGAGCGGCTCGGCGTGCATGCGTCGCTGGTCACGGCTCTGGGCGGCGGGCTCGACGATCCGGCCAACGGTCCGCAAGCGGACCAGACTCTGCCGGAGCACGGTAAGGGCAAGGGCAAAGCTGCCGTACAACCGTCGAACGCGACTGCCGCGAAAGCAGCGGTTGCACCGGCCGCGATAGGCACGGCAGGCGAGCGCAACGCAGACCCTGCGGCGAACATGACGCCGAAGCGCGCGGCGGCGGCCAGCCATGCGGACACCGGCAACGCCGCGCCGGCTGCCGAATAAGGAAGCCCGCCATGTCAGCCTCCTCTTCATGTGCTCCGCGCGCTTCGTCGTTCGCCGTGTGGTACTCGGCCGCCGCCGAATGGGCGCGCACCGACGGCCTCACGTGGATCTATCTGTTCAAGGCGCTCGCCGCGTGCTTCCTCGCGCTCGGTATCGCAATGAAGCTCGACCTGCCCCAACCGCGCACCGCGATGACGACCGTCTTCATCGTGATGCAGCCTCAAAGCGGCATGGTGTTCGCGAAAAGCTTCTACCGGATTTGCGGCACGCTCGTTGGCCTCGTCGTGACGCTTGCGTTGCTCGGACTGTTTGCGCAACAGCCAGAGATGTTCATCGTCGCGACGGCGATCTGGGTCGGCATCTGCACAGCGGGCGCCGCGCGTAACCGCAACTTCAGGTCCTACGGATTTGTGCTTGCCGGATACACGGCCGCGCTGATCGGCATCCCCGCTTCGCAACATCCCGACGGCGCATTTCTGAGCGCGCTCACGCGCGTCGCCGAAGTCGTATTGGGCATCGTCTGCGCGGGCGCCGTAAGCGGCCTCGTTTTCCCGCAGTTCACCGGCTTGCAGATGCGCGGCACGGTGCGAGCGCGGTTCTCCGCGTTCGTCGAATACGTGTCGACGTCGCTCGCCGGCCGCAATGACCGCGCGCAGATCGAAGCGACCAATGCGCGCTTCGTCGCGGACATCGTCGGGTTCGAGGCGGCGCGCAGTGTCGCCGTGTTCGAAGGACCGGATTCGCGGATGCGCGGCGGCCGTCTCGCGCGGCTGAACAGCGAGTTCATGACCGCATCGACGCGCTTTCACGCGCTGCATCAGTTGATGAACCGACTGCGCGACGCCGGCACGCACGGCGCGGCCATCGCCATCGACGCGCTCGAGCCGTATTTCAAGGAAATCGCACCGTTGCTCGCGAAGTCCGGCGAACCCGTGTTGAGCGCGGCCGACGCCGCCCACGCCGCCGCGCAACTCGACGCGTACAAGGCCGAGTTGCCGCGCCGCGTGCGCGCGACGCGCGCCGCGCTCGAAGCGCATCCCAATGCGCCGCTGCTCGACTTCGACACGGGCGCGGAACTGCTGTACCGCTTTATCGACGATCTGCATGCATATGCCGCCACTTACGCGTCGCTTGCCGTGGACACGCACGAGCGCGAGCGCTGGGTCGAGCGTTACCAGCCCAAGACGAACGCGATCGCCGCGGGCGTCGCGGGCCTGCGCGCGGCTCTCGTGATGATAGTGCTCGGCGCGTTCTGGATCGCCACCGCGTGGCCGAGCGGCTTGACGTTGACGCTGAATGCAGCGACCGTTTGCGCGCTGGCGTCGTCGTCCCCGAATCCGAAACGCACCGTGTTCCAGATGGCAGGGGGCACGCTCGTCGCCTCGGTGATGGGCATGCTTGCGGTGTACGGCGTGTTTCCGCGCATCGACGGATTTCCGCTGCTGTGCGCGGCGCTCGCGCCGTTCCTGCTGTTCGGCGTTTTCATGACCACGCGGCCCGCGCTAGCCGGCTACGGCGTCGGCTACTGCATCTTCTTCTGCTTTCTTGCCGGTCCGGACAACGTGATGCACTACGACCCGAGCGCCTTTATCAACGATGCGATCGCGCTCGTGCTGTCGATGCTGGTGTCGTCGGTCGCGTTCGCCGTGCTGCTGCCGCCGTCCACGCCGTGGCTGCGCAACCGGCTGCTCGTGGATCTGCGGCGCCAGGTCGCGGTGGCGAGCCGTGCACGCCTCGGTCGCGTGCGCTCGCGCTTCGAGAGCGGCGCGCGCGATCTGATGTTCCAGATCAACGCGCTCGCACAGGACGACGCGTCGGCGAAGCGCGACACGTTACGCTGGCTCTTCTCGGTGCTCGAAGTGGGCAACGCGGTCATCGATCTGCGACGCGAAGTGGCGATGCTGCCCGCCGACCCGCGCTATGCGAAGACGATGCCGTGGCGGGTCTCGCTGCACGCAGTGTGCGATGCGCTGAGCGTTCTGTTCGAGCGGCCGCGTACGGAGCGTTTCGAGCGCGCACTCGCCGCCACCGCAAACTCGATCGGCGCCGTCCAGTTGCTGCTCGCCGAGTTCACGCCGCCGCGCGAAGAGCGTCATCAGTTGCAGCGCATTCTGAGTCAGTTGCATTTCATTCGTACCGCGTTGCTCGATCAGCAATCGCCGCTCGAACCGTTGATGAGCGCACGAGCCGACGTGTCAGAAGGAGTTCCGCATGCCGCGTGACATTGCCGTTTTCGACGCCTACGTGCCGACGATCGTTCTGCTGTTCATTGCGGGCGCCGTGCTCACCTGGGTGCTGGATCGCGTCATCGCCTACACGGGCGTGTATCGCGTCGTGTGGCACCCGTCCCTATTCCGGGCCAGCCTGCTCGTGTGTGTTTGCGGCGTGCTGGGCCTCGCCGTTTACCGTTGATCAGAGTCGAAACATGACCATTCGAAATCTTGTTGGCTTCGTCGCGACAGCCATAATTTTTATCGTCGCGATCCTGCTCGGACGCGTGCTGTGGGTTCACTACATGGACGAACCGTGGACGCGCGACGGACGCGTGCGCGCCGAGATCGTCAACGTCGCGCCGGACGTTTCAGGCGCGGTCGTCGATCTGCCGGTGAAGGACAATCAAATGGTGAGAAAGGGCGATCTGCTCATGCAGATCGATCCGTCGCACTACGAGATCGCCGTCGAACAGGCACAGGCCGCCGTGGCCGCGCGCAAGGCCGAATTGCAGATGAGGCGCGACGACGCAAAGCGCCGCGCGGATATGGATTCGCTCGTGGTGTCGAAAGAAAACCAGGAAAACGCGACGCATACGGCGTCGGCCGCCGAGGCTGCCTATCAGCAGGCGCTCGCCGCGCTAGATGCCGCGAAGCTCAATCTGGCGCGCACGCGGGTTGTGTCGCCGGTCGACGGCTACGTGACGAATCTGAATGTGTTTCGCGGCGACTATGCGACAGCCGGCGCGGCGAAGCTCGCCATTGTCGACAGTCACTCGTTCTGGGTCTATGGCTACTTCGAGGAAACCAAGCTGCCGCACGTGCATATCGGCGACAAGGCCGAAGTCCGGCTGATGAGCGGCGGCACGCTCGAAGGCCATGTGGAGAGCATCTCGCGCGGCATCTACGATCGAGACAATCCGCAAAGCCGCGAATTGCTCGCCGATGTGAACCCGACATTCAACTGGGTCAGGCTCGCGCAGCGCGTGCCGGTGCGCGTGAGGATCGATTCGGTGCCTGACGGTGTGGTGCTCGCGGCGGGCATTACCTGCACGGTGGTGGTGAAGCAAAGCTGAGCGGCGCAGTGCGCCCGGTTGGTGCCGGGCACGCCGCCACATCAATACGCCTAACCCGTCCTAAGCCTCACAACCTGAACTTGCCCACCATCTGCTTCAGGCCGTGAGCCTGATCGTCGAGAGATCGTGCTGCGGCAGTCGCCTGTTCGACGAGCGCCGCGTTTTGCTGCGTGCCCGAATCCATCTGCGCGACGGCAAGATTGATCTCCTCGATACCTGCGCTCTGCTCGGAAGAAGCCGCCGAAATCTCGCCCATGATGTCCGTCACGCGCTTCACCGCCTTAACGACTTCGTCCATGGTTTGCCCCGCGTCCTGAGCGAGCGTCGAACCGTTGCTCACGCGCTCGACGGACGTGCTGATCAGCCCTTTGATCTCCTTCGCCGCAGCGGCGCTCCTCTGCGCGAGGTTGCGCACTTCGGCTGCGACTACTGAAAACCCGCGGCCTTCCTCGCCGGCGCGCGCTGCCTCGACTGCCGCATTCAGCGCCAGAATATTCGTCTGAAACGCGATCCCCTCGATCACGCCGATGATGTCGCCGATGCTGCGCGCGCTGTCGTTGATCTCGTTCATCGTCGCGACGACGCGGCTCACCACTTCGCCACCCTTCTCCGCGATCTCCGACGCGTTATTCGCGAGCGTGCTCGCCTGCTTCGCGTTGTCGGCGTTTTGCCGGACCGTCGACGTCAGCTGCTCCATGCTGGTCGCGGTGCGCTCCAGCGCCATCGCCTGCTGCTCGGTGCGCTGCGACAAGTCGAGGTTGCCCATCGAAATTTCGCCCGAAGCGGTCGCAATCGCGTCCGCGCTCGATGCAATGTCGGACACAGTCGTCGCAAGACCGCTTTGCATGTCGGAGAGCGCGTACAGCACGCTCGACTTGTCCTTGCGTCCCAGCGTGATGTGGTTCGACAGATCGCCCGCCGCGATCCGGCTCGCGATCTCCTTCGCGTATGCCGGCTCGCCGCCGAGCTGGCGCGCGAGACGCCGCACGACCCATTCGCTGATGCCGGCGGCCAGCACGATCAGCCCAATCGTCATGACGGCGAGCATGACGAACGACGACTGGTAAATGAAACGCGAGGCGTCGATCGTCGCCTTCGCGGCCGTGCCGCGCTCCGTGACCATTTCGTCGACGAGTTTTTCGAGCTTGCCGGTTTCGACCAGCAGCGACACGTCTTGCGTGCCGACCTGCCAGTTCATCTGCGACAGGTCGAGCGGCTGCGCCTTCACGAGCGTCACGAAGTCGCGCAGATGCGCGCTCCACACCGTCACAGCGGCGGAAAACTTCTTCTGATGCTCGACGGCCTTCGCGTCGGATTTGTCGACGTACTGTTGCAGCGTGCCCAGTTCGGTGGAAAGGCCGTTCAAGCCCTTGTCGATGTCGGTGCCCAGTTCGTCGCGTTCTTTAGCAGTCGTTGCCGTCAACAGCATTTTTTGCGCGCGGCTCGCGCGCAACATGTGACCGCGTGCTTCTTCCGCAGCGCGGCTCGCAACGTGGCCTTGATCGTAGATGGATTGGGCCGACGCATTCAGGCGGCTGATCTGGGTAAGGGAAAATACGCCGATCGCCAGCGTGCCGATCAGCAGCACGGCGAACGCCAGACGCAACATCGTCTTGACCGACAGCCCCTTCAAGCTCACCGCCCGCGAGCGGCCGCCGTTTCCACCCTTTCCGCGCGACGGCGACGCCGCCGCTTTTCCATCCGGAACAAAGCCCGCGCCTGTCCGGCTGCCCAACGAAACTGCTTTCATATTCCCCGTCCCCACGTTTAGAACTGCCGCAAAGGTCTGTTCCGGCATTGCTTCTTATCTCTCCGGGTCTACGGCATCGACGTCCGCGATCTTTAGTGCGGTTCGTAAAAAGCCGATCGTGATCGCCCGGTCCTCGACGCGCAGCTTTGTGAGCGCGCGTCCGCGCCCGTTTATACATGGCCAAAAATCCCCATAGCGCTTTTATCGGCAGGCTTGCCAGACGCTTACTGGCGTGCCGGCCGCTCGCGACCGGGCACTGCGACGGTGCGCGAAACGCTCCATCGCAGCGCGCCGGAGGGCATGGACCGCGCAGCCTGATGTCTCATTCGCGACAAAACTTGTCCTTACAGTTCCGTCGAGCCACATTAAACTGCGACAAATAGCTGGCCGCCCCGCGACGCCCCGTCGAAATGCCGAAACGACAAAGCGCGACGGAGTACGCCGATCGCGATCTATTGCCAGCCGGGAATTGCCCCTTTCTCTTCCTTTGTCCAAGCGTATGGAAACCAGCCTCGATAAACGCGCACTTGCCGGCGCGTCAGCCGTAACCGGCACCACCGCCACTCCCAACTCGACGGGCTCGTCCGCGCAGCCGGCCGCGACCGTGCAGCGCACGGTTTATTCGGTGCTCGGCGCAATCAGTTTTTCGCATCTGCTCAACGACATGATCCAGTCGTTGATTCTCGCCATCTACCCGATGCTGAAGGACAACTTCTCGCTGTCGTTCGGCCAGATCGGTCTGATCACGCTGACCTATCAGATCACCGCGTCGCTGCTGCAGCCGCTCGTCGGCATCTATACCGACAAGCATCCGAAGCCGTACTCGCTGCCCGTCGGCATGGGCTTCACGCTGGCCGGCCTGCTGCTCATGTCGATGGCGCCCAATTTCGGCGTATTGCTGGTGGCGGCGGCGCTCGTCGGCTGCGGCTCGTCGGTGTTTCATCCCGAGTCGTCGCGGGTCGCGCGCATGGCGTCGGGCGGCCGTCACGGACTTGCGCAATCGCTCTTCCAGGTGGGCGGCAATGCGGGTTCGTCGCTCGGACCGCTGCTTGCCGCGCTGATCGTGATTCCGCACGGCCAGCGCAGCATCGCGTGGTTTTCGGTGGCGGCGCTCGTCGCGATCGTCGTGCTGACGCAGATCGGACGCTGGTACAAGCAGCATCCGTCGGTCAAGAAGGCGCGCAGCCAGACCGGTCATGCGACGCTGTCGCGCAACCAGGTCATGTTCGCGATGGGCGTGCTGATCCTGCTGGTGTTCTCGAAGTACTTCTACCTCGCGAGCATCAACAGCTATTTCACGTTCTATCTGATCGACCGCTTCCATTTGCCGGTGCAGGCCGCGCAGATTCATCTGTTCGTGTTCCTCGCCGCGGTCGCCGCGGGCACGGTGATCGGCGGTCCGATCGGCGACCGGATCGGCCGCAAATACGTGATCTGGGTGTCGATTCTCGGCGTCGCGCCTTTCACGCTGCTGCTGCCCTACGCGAATCTTTTCTGGACCGGCGTGCTGACGGTGATCATCGGCGTCGTGCTGGCGTCGGCGTTCTCCGCGATTCTCGTGTACGCGCAGGAGCTCATACCCGGCAAGGTCGGCATGGTCGCCGGGCTCTTCTTCGGCTTCGCGTTCGGCATGGGCGGTATCGGCGCGGCGGTGCTGGGTGAACTGGCCGATGCCACCAGCATTGGGTACGTATACAAAGTCTGCTCGTTCCTGCCGTTGATCGGCGTGCTGACGGTGTTTCTGCCGGACGTGGAAGGCAAGCGCGCGAAGGCGTAAAAGCCTGCTGTCGACGGATAAAAAAAGGCGCTGCGGCGCCTTTTTCTTTTGCGCGCGCCGCTCATGGTGAACCCCCGTTGTCCGGCGAGCCGCGCGTACTCTATGCTTGTGCCACACGCCTCGCTCCGGCGCCGCCCAACATGGCCGCAGCGCACGGCCTTTCCACCTGTTCGTCACCCAGCATCCGAAGGATCGCCGCAGATGACCCGCTACCGCGACTTCCACCGCCGTTCGATCGAGAACCCCGAGGCATTCTGGCGCGACGAGGCGCGGCGCATTCATTGGGAAACGCCGTTCGACACCGTGCTCGACCGCTCGAATCCGCCGTTCGCGCGGTGGTTCGTCGGCGGGCGCACGAACCTCTGTCATAACGCGGTAGACCGGCACCTTGTCGACCGCGCGCAGCAAAATGCACTGGTATATGTGTCGACGGAAACCGGCATCGAGCGGCGCTACACGTACGCCGAGCTATATGCCGAAATCAACCGGATGGCCGCAGTGATGCGCTCGCTTGGCGTGAAGCGCGGCGACGTCGTGCTGCTCTATCTGCCGATGATCCCCGAAGCGCTCTTCGCCATGCTCGCCTGCGCGCGGCTCGGCGCGATCCACTCGGTCGTATTCGGCGGGTTCGCGGCGCCGAACCTGGCCGCGCGCATCGACGACGCCAAGCCGGTGCTGATCGTAACCGCCGACGCCGGCGCGCGCGGCGGCAAGGTGATCGACTACACGCCGCTCGTGGACGAAGCAATCGCGCGCGCAACGCACAAGACGGCGCGCGTGCTGCTGATCGACCGCCAGCTCGCGCCGGAACGGCTCAACGCAACTTACCTGGTCGATTACGAACCGCTGCGCGAACAGTTCTTCGACGCGCACGTGTCCTGCGAATGGCTCGAGTCGAGCGAGCCTTCGTACGTGCTGTACACGTCGGGTACGACCGGCAAGCCCAAAGGCGTGCAACGCGATGTGGGCGGCTACGCGGTGGCGCTGGCGGCGTCGATGGAATACATCTTCGAAGGAAAGGCAGGCGACACGATGTTCACCGCGTCGGATGTCGGCTGGGTGGTCGGCCATAGCTATATCGTCTACGCGCCGCTGATCGCGGGGCTGACCACGGTGATGTACGAAGGCACGCCGATCCGCCCCGACGGCGGCATCTGGTGGCGCCTCGTCGAACAGCACAAGATCAATCTGATGTTCACCGCGCCGACCGCGCTGCGCGTGCTGAAGAAACAGGACCCGGCGCTGCTTGAAAGCGCCGACCTGTCGAGCCTGCGCACGCTGTTCCTTGCCGGCGAGCCGCTCGACGAACCGACCGCCTCATGGATTACCGGCGCGCTCGGCAAGCCGGTGATCGACAACTACTGGCAAACGGAAACCGGCTGGCCGATGCTCGCGATTCCGCGCGGCGTCGAAGCGCTGCCGACGAAGCTCGGCTCGCCGGGTGTACCGTCGGCCGGATTCAATTTGACCCTGCGCAATGAGCTGACGGGCGAGCCATGCCCGCCCGGCGAAAAAGGCGTGCTGACGCTGAATTACCCGTTGCCGCCGGGCTGCATGTCGACGGTCTGGGGGGACGACAAGCGCTTCGTCAGTACGTACTGGTCGAGCTTTCCGGACCAGCAGGTGTATTCGACCTTCGACTGGGGCATTCAGGACGAAGACGGTTACGTGACTATCCTCGGCCGCACCGACGACGTGATCAACGTCGCGGGGCACCGGCTCGGTACCCGCGAGATCGAGGAAGCGTTGTCGAGTCACGCGGCCGTTGCGGAAGTCGCGGTGGTCGGCGTCGCCGACCCGTTGAAGGGTCAGGCAGCGATGGCTTTCGTCGTGCTGCGCGACGCGCAGGCTTACGCGGATGCCAACGCACGCACGAAGCTGGAGGCGGAACTCACGGCGACGGTCGACCGGCAACTCGGCGCGATTGCGCGGCCGTCGCGCGTGGTGATCGTTTCGATGCTGCCGAAGACGCGCTCAGGCAAGTTGTTGCGCCGGGCTATCGCCGCACTGGCAGAAGGGCGCGAGCCGGGCGAACTGCCGACTATCGAAGACCCGGCCGCGTTGCAGCAGGTGCGCGAGGGGCTGAGCGAGTCAGCGCGCAACGAGTAAGGCCGGGGTTTCTGTCGGCCCGCTTCGACTCAACCCGCGCTGCGCGCGACCAGAAAGCGCGTGAGGATCGCGTTTGAATAAGCGCCCGCGATCTCGGTGAGAAAAGAGACGAACGACGCCGGCGCGTGATCGTCGGCGGTATCGGAGATAGTGCGCACAACTGCGCACGGCACGCCGTATTCGTGACAGACCTGCGCGATCGCGGCGCCTTCCATCTCGACGGCAAGCGCGTCCGGCAAGGCCTCGCGCAAAGCCTTGACGCCCGCCGCGCTCGCCACGAACTGATCGCCGCTGATAATCAGCCCGCGATGCACGCGCGGCCGCATCGTGCCGAAACGCGCCGCCGACGCAGCGCCTTCCTCCGCGACAAAACGCTCACACGCGGCGGCGAGCTGCGCGGCCAACGTGGCGTCGGCGGTAAAGCGCGACATGCCGAGCAACGGCACTTCGAAACGCGGAAAGAGCGGCGACGCGTCCAGATCGTGCTGCAACAACGCATTGGCAACGACGATGTCGCCAACGCGCACCTCCGCGCCCACTCCGCCGGCGACGCCGGTGAACACAACAGCCTTGACGTCGAATGCATGGATCAATGCGCTGACCGTTGCCGCCGCCGCGACCTTGCCGACGCGCGCGAGCGTTACGACGCACGGCGCGCCATGGACGGTGCCGACGTGATAGTCGCGCCGGCCGTGCGTGACCGTGCGCACGCCGGATTCCGCGCGCATCGCCTCGATCAGGTCGCCGAGTTCTTGCGGCAAGGCCGCGAGTATGCCGAGCGGTCTCTTCGACGACGACGCGGCCAGCGCTGCGTCATGGCCCTGACTTGCGGCGCTCATTCGACCGCCTGCAGTTTGGCGACCGCGAGCGCGAGCCACTTCTCGCCGTGGCGCTTGAACTTGACTTGCGCCTTCCCGTCGGCCCCGCCGCCTTCCAGCGCGGTGATCGTGCCTTCGCCGAACTTGGTGTGAAACACCTGCTGGCCGACGCGGAAGCCCGCCTCCGCCGCACGTTGCTCGTTAGCGAAGGCCGGCAACGGCGCGGCTGCCGTGGACGCCCCGCCGCCGTACCCCTGCTGGCGGTCGGGCCGGGCGAACCAGTCTCGTCCATAACCGGCATTGTCCGAGCGGCCGCCCCAGCGCGCGCCCGCCTCGACTTTCGGCGTGAGCCACTTGAGCGTTTCCTGCGGCAATTCGTCGAAGAAACGCGAGCGAATGTTGTAGCGGGTCTGGCCGTGCAGCATCCGGCTTTGCGCGAAAGACAAGTACAGGCGCTCCTTCGCGCGCGTGATGGCGACATACATCAGACGGCGCTCTTCTTCCAGTCCGTCCGACTCCATTGCGCTGTTCTCGTGCGGAAACAGCCCCTCTTCGAGACCCGTAATGAACACGGCCGTGAATTCGAGGCCCTTGGCCGCGTGCACCGTCATGAGTTGCACGGCTTCCTGGCCGGCTTGCGCCTGGTTGTCGCCCGCTTCGAGCGACGCGTGCGACAGGAAGCCGGCGAGCGGCGTCATGGTGTCCGGGTTTTGCGCGGGGTCGGCGATGCCGGGCGCGTCGAGCACTACGGTGTTCGGGTCGTCGGTCGCGACTGCCAGTTCGGGCGCCGCGGTGGCGCCCGGACGCAGCGGAATGGAGCGCGCGGGCGTGTCCATGCCGTAGCCCTCTTCGCTGACGAACGCGGCGGCCGCGTTGACGAGTTCCTGCAAGTTCTCGAGCCGGTCCTGACCTTCGCGCTCGTTCTGATAGAAGTCCGCGAGACCGCTTGCACGGACAACGTACTCGACGGTTTCCGGCAAGCTCATCTGCTGCGTTTCCGCGCGCATCTTGCCGATCAGGTTCGCGAAGCTCGCAAGACTGGAGCCCGCCTTGCCGGCGACATATGGGATCGCCGCGGCCATCGAGCAGTTATACAGTCGCGCCGCGTCCGCGAGCTGTTCGATCGAGCGCGCGCCGATGCCGCGCGTGGGGAAATTGACCACGCGCGCGAACGCTGTGTCGTCGTTCGGATTGTCGATCAGACGCAGATACGCGAGCGCGTGCTTGACTTCCTGGCGCTCGAAAAAGCGCAAGCCGCCATACACGCGATACGCGATGCCCGCATTGACGAGCGTGTGCTCGATCGTGCGCGACTGCGCATTGCTGCGGTAGAGAATCGCGATTTCGCTGCGCGACGTGCCGGTGCTGATCAGCGCCTTGATTTCCTCGACGATCCAGCCGGCTTCCTGCGAATCCGTCGCGGATTCATAAACACGGACCGGTTCACCGTGACCGGCGTCGGTGCGCAGATTCTTGCCGAGACGCCGCGAATTGTTCGCGATCAACTGATTGGCCGCGTCGAGAATATGGCCGTGCGAGCGGTAGTTCTGTTCGAGCTTGATCAGATGCCGCACGTTGAACTCGTGCTCGAAGTCGCGCATGTTGCCGACGTTGGCGCCGCGGAACGCGTAGATCGACTGGTCGTCGTCGCCGACCGCGAAGATCGAATTGGTCTGACCCGCGAGCAGCTTCAGCCACGCGTATTGCAGCTTGTTCGTGTCCTGAAACTCGTCGACGAGAATGTGCTTGAAGCGCGCCTGATAATGCGCGCGCAGCGGCGGATTGTGCGCGAGCAGTTCATAGCAGCGGAGCAGCAGTTCCGGGAAGTCGACGACGCCTTCACGCTGACACTGCTGGTCATACGCTTCGTACAGTTCGACGAATTTGCGGTTGAAATTGTCGGTGGCGTCGACGTCTTTCGGGCGCAGTCCTTGTTCCTTCGCGTTGTTGATGAAGTACTGGAGGTTCTTGGCCGGATATTTTTCGTCGTCGATGTTCAGGCCCTTCATCAGACGCTTGATCGCGGACAGCTGGTCGGCGGTGTCGAGAATCTGGAAGGTGGCGGGCAAGCCGGCATCGCGATGATGCGCGCGCAGCATGCGGTTGCACAGGCCGTGAAAGGTGCCGATCCACATGCCGCGCGTGTCGATGGGCAAAAGCGCCGACAGGCGCGACATCATTTCGCGCGCGGCCTTGTTGGTGAAGGTCACGGCCAGAATCGTGGCGGGCGACGCAAGCCCGTGCTGGATGAGCCACGCAATGCGCGTGATGAGCACGCGGGTCTTGCCGCTGCCCGCGCCGGCGAGAATGAGCGCGGGCTCGTTGGGGAGTGTGACGGCGGCGTGTTGTTCGGGGTTGAGATTGGCTAGCAGATCGGGCATTTTTTCGGAGGGACGGCGGGGTGTTCGTCATTATATGCCCCGGCGCCCGCTTGCTTTTTTTGCCCGGCGAGCCCGGCGTTCCGTTCTGGCGGGTTCGAATCCCGACAAGCAAAAACCTCAAAACCAGAGCCGCGCCCCGGCGCCCTTTATAATCGAACATTCTCCGCATTTACCAGCCGATCGACCCATGAGCGACACCCCGAGCGACACCTCCTCTACCCTTGCCAAAAGCTTCGAGCCGCACACCATCGAAGCCCACTGGGGCCCCGAATGGGAAAAGCGCGCCTACGCGGCGCCCTCTTTCGACGGGAACAGGAAAGACTTCTCGATCCAGTTGCCGCCGCCGAACGTCACGGGCACCCTTCACATGGGCCACGCGTTCAACCAGACCATCATGGACGGTCTCGCCCGCTATCACCGCATGCTCGGCGACAACACGCTGTGGGTGCCGGGCACCGACCACGCGGGTATCGCCACGCAGATCGTCGTCGAACGGCAACTGGACGCGCAAGGCGTGTCGCGCCACGACCTCGGCCGCGAGAAATTCGTCGAACGGGTCTGGGAATGGAAGCAGGAATCCGGCTCGACCATCACGAACCAGGTGCGCCGCCTCGGCGCGTCGATCGACTGGTCGCGCGAATACTTCACGATGGACGACAAAATGTCGGCCGCCGTGCGCGACGTGTTCGTGCGCCTTTATGAACAGGGCCTGATCTATCGCGGCAAACGCCTCGTCAACTGGGACCCGGTGCTGCTTACCGCCGTTTCCGATCTCGAAGTAGTCAGCGAAGAAGAAACCGGCCACCTGTGGCACATTCAGTATCCGCTCACCGACGGCTCCGGCCATCTGACGGTCGCGACCACGCGGCCCGAAACCATGCTCGGCGACACCGCCGTGATGGTCCATCCGGAAGACGAGCGCTACGCGCATCTGATCGGCAAGACCGTCACGCTGCCGCTGTCGGGCCGCGAAGTGCCGATCATCGCCGACGACTACGTCGACCGCGAGTTCGGCACGGGCGTCGTCAAGGTCACGCCCGCGCACGACTTCAACGACTATCAGGTCGGCCTGCGCCACAAGCTGCCGCAAATCGAGATTCTCACGCTCGACGCGAAGATCAACGACAACGCGCCGGAAAAATACCGTGGCCTCGACCGGTTCGAAGCCCGCAAGCAGGTCGTCGCCGACCTCGAAGCGCTCGGCGCGCTCGAATCGGTCAAGCCGCACAAGCTGATGGTGCCGCGCGGCGACCGCACCGGCGTCGTGATCGAGCCGATGCTGACCGACCAGTGGTTCGTCGCGATGAGCAAACCGGCGCCTGAAGGCACGTTCAATCCGGGCAAATCGATCGCCGAAACCGCGCTCGACGTGGTTCGCAACGGCGAAATCCGCTTCGTGCCGGAAAACTGGACCACCACCTACTACCAGTGGCTCGAGAACATTCAGGACTGGTGCATCTCGCGCCAGCTCTGGTGGGGCCATCAGATTCCCGCGTGGTACGGCGAAAATGGCGAGATTTTCGTCGCGAAGACCGAGGAAGGCGCGCATGCAAAAGCGGCAGAAGCCGGCTACACGGGCCCGCTCAAACGCGACGAAGACGTGCTCGACACGTGGTTTTCGTCCGCGCTCGTGCCGTTCTCGTCGCTCGGCTGGCCGAACGAAACGCAGGAACTGAAGCACTTCCTGCCGTCGTCGGTGCTGGTTACGGGCTTCGACATCATCTTCTTCTGGGTCGCGCGCATGGTCATGATGACCACGCACTTCACGGGCAAGGTGCCGTTCGACACGGTCTACGTGCACGGTCTCGTGCGCGACGCCGAAGGTCAGAAAATGTCGAAGAGCAAGGGCAATACGCTCGATCCGATCGATATCGTCGACGGCATCGGCCTTGACGCCCTCGTCGCCAAACGGACCACCGGCCTCATGAACCCGAAGCAGGCCGCGTCGATCGAAAAGAAAACCCGCAAGGAATTTCCCGACGGCATTCCCGCATTCGGCACCGACGCGCTGCGCTTCACGATGGCGTCAATGGCCACGCTCGGGCGCAACGTCAACTTCGATCTCGCACGCTGCGAGGGCTACCGCAATTTCTGCAACAAGCTGTGGAACGCCACCCGCTTCGTGCTGATGAACTGCGAAGGTCACGATTGCGGTTTCGGCAAGCCGGAACAGTGCGGCGAGTGCGGACCGGACGGCCACCTGAACTTCTCGTCGGCGGATCGCTGGATCGTGTCCCGCCTGCAGCGCGTGGAAACCGAGATCGCCAGGGGTTTCGCCGACTATCGCTTCGACAATGTGGCCAACGCCCTATACAAGTTCGTTTGGGACGAATACTGTGACTGGTATCTCGAACTCGCCAAGGTTCAGATCCAGACGGGTCAGCCGAACCAGCAGCGCGCCACACGGCGCACCCTGCTGCGCGTGCTCGAGACGGTGTTGCGCCTCGCGCACCCGGTGATTCCGTTCATCACCGAGGCGTTGTGGCAAAAAGTTGCGCCGTTGGCCGGGCGTTATCCCGCGGGCAAGGCCGAGGGCGAAGCGTCCATCATGGTGCAGCCGTACCCCGTTGCCGAGATGTCGAAGCTCGACGAAGACGCGGAGCAATGGGCGGCCGACCTGAAAGCAGTGATCGATGCGTGCCGGAATCTGCGCGGCGAAATGAATCTGTCGCCGGCGGTCAAGGTGCCGTTGCTCGCTACCGGCAACGCGGAGCGTCTGCGCACCTTCGCTCCGTACGCCCAGGCATTGGCCCGTTTGTCGGAAGTGCAGATCATTGCCGACGAAGCCGCGCTCGACGCGCAAGCGGATGGCGCGCCAATTGCTATCGTAGGCAGTGACAAGCTCGTGCTGAAGGTGGAAATCGACGTCGCTGTCGAGCGCGAGCGGTTGTCTAAGGAGATTGCGCGGTTGAGCACAGAAGTCGTCAAGTGCAACGCTAAACTGCAGAACGAAAGTTTTGTCGCCAAGGCGCCGCCCGCAGTCGTCGAGCAGGAGCAGAAAAGGCTGGCGGAATTCGAAGCGACTGTCGGCAAGCTGAAAGCGCAGCTCGCGCGCTTGCCGGCCTGATCGACGCTCCACGCCCGCCCGCGCGACGGGCACGGACAGATAGCTAAACCAGAGGACTCAGGGTAATCACATGCTAAAAGTTACAAAGGCAGTATTTCCGGTAGCAGGTCTTGGCACCCGGTTCCTCCCTGCCACGAAGGCAAGCCCGAAGGAAATGCTGCCGATCGTCGACAAGCCGCTGATTCAGTACGCGGTGGAAGAAGCCATGGCGGCCGGCATCACCGAAATGATCTTCGTCACGGGCCGCAGCAAACGGGCGATTGAAGACCACTTCGATAAATCGTACGAAATCGAAGCCGAACTGGAAGCGCGCGGCAAGGACAAGCTCCTCGAACTCGTGCGCAGCATCAAGCCGAGCCATGTGGACTGCTTCTACGTGCGTCAGCCCGAAGCGCTCGGCCTCGGCCACGCCGTGCTGTGCGCGGAAAAGCTGGTGGGCGACAACCCGTTTGCCGTGATTCTGGCTGACGACTTGCTGTACGGCACGCCGCCCGTCATGACGCAAATGATCGAGGTGTTCGACCACTATCACAGCTCGGTGATCGGCGTCGAAGAGATCCCGGCGCAGGAAACCAAGTCGTACGGCATTGTCGACGGCAAGGAATGGGAAGACTCGATCATCAAGATGTCGGGCATCGTCGAAAAGCCGGAACCGAGCGTCGCACCGTCGAATCTCGGCGTGGTGGGCCGCTACGTGCTCAAACCGCGCATTTTCGACCACATCCGCTCGATCAAGCCGGGCGCCGGCGGCGAACTGCAGCTTACGGACGCAATCCAGTCGTTGCTCGCCGACGAACAGGTTCTCGCGTACAAGTACCATGGCACGCGCTTCGACTGCGGCAGCAAGCTCGGTTATCTGAAGGCAACGGTCGAGTTCGCGCTGCGTCACCCCGAAGTGGCCGCGGATTTCGACGAATATCTGCGTACCCGTTCGCCGGTTCTGGAAGGCTAAAGCCCCTGCGAGATGCCTTGAATCGCGAGGCATCTCCCGAAAGTCAAAAAGGCGCTGTGCCCCGCTTTCGCGGGCACAGCGCCTTTTGTTTTGGAGCGTGCGTCTGAATGTATGCGCTTCAGCGGCGCTTCATGAGAAACGTAAAGACTTTGTCGTGCGCCGAACTCTCGACGATCTCATTGCCCGTCTGCTTCGCGAACGCGGCGAAATCGCGCTGCGAGCCGGGGTCGGTGGCGAGCACCTTGAGAATCTGACCGCTTTCCATATCGGCGAGCGCCTTCTTGGCGCGCAAAATGGGCAGCGGGCACATCAGCCCGCGCGCATCGACTTCCTTATGAATCTGAATTTGCATCGACGATGACCTTCGGGACAAGGCGTCGTTCGCGACGCCGGACAGAGGGTCAAATTCTACCGCAGCCTTCGCCGCCTTGCCGGCGCGGGCACCGCGCACCACGCCGCCCAACCAGCCATATCGACGCTACAGCGTCACAGCCTGCCCGCTTTGCAGCGACTGCCGCAGCGCATTGCCGATGCGGGTCGCTTCCAGCGCGTCGGCGAGCGTCGCGCCCGCTTGCGCGGTCGATCCCGCCCCGCCCTGCACCGACGCAACGAACGCGCGCGCCTCGTGCAGAAACGCTTCTTCGAAGCGATCGAAGAAGCTCGGCGTGCACTCGTTGCGAATGCCCGTCGCGTCGTAAATCTCGACGCGATTCGCGCGCGGATTATGGCCAATGGTCAGTCCGCCTGCCGTGCCGATCACCTCGCTGTGCGTGTCGTTACCGTGTGCCTGGGTCCGCGACGCGTAGAACATGGCGAGCTTGCCGTCCTCGAATTCGCAGATCGCCACGCCGTTATCCACATCGCCGAATTCACGCAGGCCTTCGTGCAGCGCGACGGCGCCCGCCGCGAACACGCGCTTCGCACGCGGCTTTCCGAGCAGCCAGCGCGCAACGTCGATGTCGTGCACCGTGCAGTCAAGGAAAATGCCGCCGGAAGTTGCCGCGAAGCGCACGAAGAAGCCGTCGGTGTCGTTCTTGTCGGTGGTTTGCGAGCGCACGAGAAACGGCCGCCCGATCGCGCCCGCTTCGATTTTGTCGAACGCGTCCTTGTAGCTCGGATCGAAACGCCGCATGAAGCCAATCGTCGCCTGCAGATGCGGGTACTGCGCAGCCTCGTGCAGCACGCGCTCGCACTCGGCCAGATCGAGCGATAAAGGCTTTTCGCAGAACACGTGCTTACCGGCGCGCAAAGCGTCGACGATCTGCTGCGCGTGCAACGACGACGGCGTGACGAGCCACACGGCGTCCACGTCTTTGTCGTCCAGCAGCCGCGCGTAGTCATCGTAAAGGCGCGGCGACGGCAAAGCGTCGCGCGCCCACCTCCGCTCTTCTTCGAGCGGGCTGCAAGCAGCAACCAGTTCCGCGCCCGGCACGCGATACGCGAGATTTTCAGCGTGACGTTTGCCGAGCCGCCCGAGGCCGACCACGCCGAGACGCAGCCGCCGCGTTGACGCCGCCGCACTCATTGCGCGGCCTCGCCGAGCTTCACCGCACGCCCCTCGCGCCATGAGCGCGTGGCGGCCTCAGCGAGTTCTAGCGCTTTCAAACCGTCGGCCACCGTGGTGCGCACCGGCTTGCCCTGCGTGACCGCCTCGAAGAAATGCGCAATTTCGAGCGCATAAGCGGCGCGATAACGTTCGAGGAAAAACGCTTCGGGCACGTCGCTCGACACCTGCGTCCTGGAGTAAGCCGTGACTTCCGTGGGCCGCACGTTGCCCGCCTGCAGCATGCCCGCGCTGCCGAGCACTTCGAAGCGCTGGTCGTAGCCGTAGGCGGCGCGGCGCGCGGTGTTGATCTGGCACAGGCGGCCGCGCTTCGTGCGGATGGTCACCGCGGTCGAATCGATGTCGCCCGCCTCCGCGATTGCCGGGTCGCTCAGACAACTGCCGGTAGCGTGCAACGTGTCCGCTTCGTCGCCGAGAATCCAGCGGAAAATGTCGAAGTCGTGAATCAGCATGTCCTTGAAGATGCCGCCCGAATGGCGGATGTAGTCCACCGGCGGCGCGCCTGGATCGCGGCTCGTCACCACCAGCATTTCCGGCGCGCCGATCTCGCCCGCATCGAGGCGCGCCTTCAACGCGGAGAACGTCGGATCGAAGCGGCGCTGAAAGCCGATCATGCACACCACGCCCGCGCGCTCAACGGCATCAGCACAAGCCCGCGCACGCTCCAGCGTCAGGTCGACCGGCTTCTCGCAGAACACATGTTTTTTCTGAGCGGCCGACTTCATGATCAGATCGGCATGCGTGTCGGTGCTCGAACAGATCACCGTGGCGCCGACGGACGCGTCGCCCATTGCGCCGTCAATATCGGCCACCTTGGCGCCATGCACGGCAGCCAGCGCCGCGGCCGCCTCGCTATTCACATCGACCACATATTTCAGCCGCACGCCCGGTTGCCGCGCGAGATTGGCCGCGTGAATCTTGCCGATACGGCCCGCGCCGAACACTGCGACGTCGATCGGTTTTGCTGCGTCAGTCATCGTATCCTCCAGTGTCTTTCGATTCTTCTACGTTTAATTCGAGCTTGTACGCAAGCGCGATGAAGAGCGCCTGGCACAGGCAGATCGTGCTGGTCAGCGAGCGGAACGCGAACGCGCTGCCCTCTTTCACATACAGCTGGGTACTCGCGTAACGCGCGAGCGGAGATAGTTGGCTGTCCGTAATGACCAGCGTCTTCGCCTGATGATGATGCGCGACCCGCAAGCAATACTGCGTTTCCTTCGCATAAGGCGCGAAGCTGATCGCGATCACCACGTCGCCCTTTTTCACGCTGCGTATCTGCTCGCGGTACATGCCGCCGAAACCCGATACGAGGTGCACGCGCTTGGGCGTGTGCTGCAACGCATAGACGATGTAGCTCGCCACTGGAAACGAGCGCCGCACGCCGATCACATAGATGTTGTCCGCCTGTTGCAGCATCTTCACGGCGGCGTCGAACTGCTTGTCGTCGAGCCCCGCTTCGAGTTCTTCGAGACCGCCGCGGGAAGCCGCGATGAACTCGCGCGCGACCGCGCCGCCGGACAACGCACCGGGCTTCTCGTCAATGAGCTTGCGAATGCGTTGCTGATAACTGGGCGACGACGCACCCTGCCCTGTATACGCCTGACGAAACACCGCCTGCAAATCGGAGAAGCCGGAGAAACCAAAGCGCTGCGCAAATCGCACGACCGCCGACGGATGCACGCCGCAACTCGCGGCGATATCGCTCGTGCGGTCCACCATCACGCTCGAACGATGTTGCTCGATATACGTCGCGACGTTCTTCAACTGACGCGGCAGCGCCTCGTAGTTATCGGCGATGCGCTGCATCAATTCTTCGACGCTCGGCAATTCTTCTGTGCTTTCTTCCGCCATGGTTCTCTCTTCGGGGCTTTACTGCACTGCGGCAGGCGCTTTCGGACCGGCGCCGCAGAGGCTGCTGACGTTGCCGATTATAGGCAGCGCACCGCATAAATGGAACGTATTTTCCATTTTTATCTACGGTGAAATTTCCATTGCAAGCCATTCGAAGATGACCTAATCTTGGTCGTGAGCGATGGTGCTGCGGCGATCGTGCGACACCTCCGGTGCCGCCTTGCGTACCGTGCGCCACACGCTCCTTCAATAACGACAGACCGAGAAAGGTGGAGACATGAGACTTTGCAAGGGCAAGGCTACGCTCAGGATTCTGGTGACGGCTTTGACGTTGGCGACGGGATTCGGAGCGGCCTCGGCCGCCCGCGCGGCTGACGCTCATTTCGTGCTGATCAGCCACGCGCCGGACTCCGATTCGTGGTGGAACACGATTAAAAACGCCATCAAGCAGGCCGATGAGGACTTCAACGTCGAGACCGACTATCGCAATCCGCCGAACGGTGACATCGCCGATATGGCGCGTCTCGTCGAACAGGCCGCAGCGCGCAATTACGACGGTGTGATCGTCACCATCGCCGATTACGACGTGCTGAAAAGCTCTATCAACAAAGTCACCGCCAAAAAGATCCCGCTCGTCACGATCAACTCGGGCACCGAGGAACAAAGCGCGCAACTCGGCGCGATCATGCACATCGGCCAGCCGGAGTACGTCGCCGGCAAGGCGGCAGGCGAAAAGGCGAAAGCAGCCGGCGTGAAGTCGTTCCTGTGCGTGAATCACCTCGCGACCAACACCGTTTCGTTCGACCGTTGCCGCGGTTTCGCCGAGGCGCTTGGCGTCGACTACAAGTCCTCCACGATCGATTCCGGCCAGGACCCGACCGAGATTCAATCGAAAGTCAGCGCCTATTTGCGCAACCATCCGAACACCGGCGCCATTCTCACGCTCGGACCGACGCCCGCTTCGGCCACGCTCAAAGCAGTGCAGCAAATGGGCCTGAACGGCAAGATCTACTTCTGCACCTTTGACTTCTCCGACGACATCGCGAAGGCGATCCAGAACGGCACGATCCAGTTCGCGATCGATCAGCAGCCGTATCTGCAGGGCTACATTCCGGTCGCCGTGCTGGCCATCGTGAAGAAAGAGCACACCACCGACCCCGCGAAGATTCGCCAGATTCTCGAAGCGAATCCTAAGTTCAAGGCACGGCTTGCCACTTACGGCCTCGCGCCTTCGTATGGCCCGAAGAATATTCGCTCCGGTCCGGGCTTCATCACGAAGGAAAACCTCGACAAGGTCATCAAATACGCAGGGCAGTACCGCTGATTCTTTTCTCTAGCTAGTCACGCGCGCGGCGGGCAACGCTCCCGCCGGGCGGCTTCGCTGCCAACGCGCATTTCACCGGCTGTCGTTCCCGCAACGCATTCCCGCTTGCCCGGACACACAGCCGGCTCCAAGGAGACATCATGGGTGTAGCCGGCAAGCACTTTCCACCGCGCGTCGACTCGAATAGCGCCGCTTCGCATAGCGCTGCGTCGCGCCCCGAAACGGACGGGCGCGACGAGCGCGTGCGCAAGGAATCATGGTTCGGTCATTTGCTGAACCGCCCCGAGTTCGCCGCGATCTCCGGCGCGGTGCTGGTGTTTCTAGTCTTCGCGTTGACGGCCGGCGGCTCCGGCATGTTCAATCTCGACGGCGTAATGAACTGGTCGCAGGTGTCCGCTTATCTCGGGATTCTTTCCGTGGGCGCCTGTCTCCTGATGATCGCCGGTGAGTTCGATCTGTCGATCGGCTCGATGATCGGCTTTGCCGGCATGATGGTCGCGATCCCCACCGTGTATTTTCACTGGCCGATTTCGCTCGCGATTCTCTTTGCATTCGTCGGCTCGATGCTGCTGGGGGCGCTCAACGGCTATCTCGTGATGCGCACGCGCCTGCCGTCGTTCATCGTCACGCTCGCGTTCCTCTTTATTCTGCGCGGCCTCACCCTTGCGCTGTCGATCATGTTCGCGGACCGCACCATCGTTTCCGGCGTGGGCGATCTTGCACAGCAGGACTGGCTCGCCAACACGCTCTTCCACGGCGTTGCGCTGCAGGGTCTCTTCACGATGCTCGCGCATCACGGCATCGGCACCCTGCTCGATAACGGTCACGCGCTCGTGCCCGGCATTCCCAAAGTAATTCTGTGGTGGTTCGGTCTCGCCGCGATCTGCGCATTCGTCCTCGCGAAAACGCGCGCGGGCAACTGGATTCTCGCAGTGGGCGGCGACGCCAACGCGGCGAAAAACGTCGGCATTCCGGTGCGTCGCGTAAAGATCCTGCTCTTCGTGCTGACCGCGTTCTGCTCGTGCCTGTTCGCGGTGCTGCAAGTGTGCGATATCGGCTCGGCTGCGGCCGACCGCGGTTTGCAGAAGGAGTTCGAGGCGATCATCGCGGCGGTGATCGGCGGGACACTGTTGACGGGCGGCTACGGCTCGGTGATCGGCGCATGTTTCGGCGCGCTGATTTTCGGCGTGGTGCAAATCGGCATCACCTATACGAATGTGAGCTCCGACTGGTTCCGCGTATTCCTCGGCGTGATGCTGCTCATCGCCGTGCTGTTCAATCACTATGTGCGCCGTCGCGTCGCGCAATCGTAACGAGGAGACGCACATGTCCGATACGAACCATGTGACGAACGAAATGAATCTGACGAGTGCCGCGCCGCAGGACGACGTGATCCTCGCTCTCGAGAACGTCAACAAATACTTTGGAAAAGTAATCGCGCTAAGCGGCGTGACCTTGCGCCTGAAACGCGGCGAAGTTCATTGCCTGCTCGGCGACAACGGCGCGGGCAAGTCGACGCTGATCAAGACTCTGGCGGGCGTACATCAACCGTCGTCGGGCCAGTATCTCGTCGACGGCAAGCCGGTGCTGTTCGAGTCGCCCAAAGACGCACTGGATCTCGGCATTGCGACCGTCTATCAGGATCTCGCGCTGGTGCCGCTGCTCTCCGTCGCGCGTAATTTCTTCATGGGACGGGAGCCGCAAAAGAAACTGTTCGGGTTCCTGAACGTGATGGATCTCGAAACGAGCGCGACGACAGCGCGCGACAAGCTCGCAGAAATGGGCATCAACGTGCGCGATCCGCATCAGCCGATCGGCACGATGTCAGGCGGCGAAAAACAGTGCCTTGCGATTGCGCGCGCCATCCATTTCGGCGCGCGTGTGCTGATCCTCGACGAGCCGACCGCTGCGCTCGGCGTCAAGCAGAGCTTCAATGTGCTAAAGCTGATCCACAAGGCGCGCGCAAAAGGCATCTCGGTGATCTTCATCACGCACAACGTGCATCACGCGTATCCGATCGGCGATTCGTTCACGTTGCTCAATCGCGGCAAATCGCTCGGCACGTTCACAAAAGAAACGATCAGCAAGGACGAAGTGCTCGACATGATGGCGGGCGGTGCCGAGATGCAGAAGATGATAGGCGAACTCGAAGGCGCAACGATCTGATTCATTCGCGCGGCGGCTGCTGCCGTGGCACCGCTCGCCGCGCTCCGTCATTCAGGGACATTCATGGCTCAATCCAGTACATTCAGCGGTACGCCGGCGCAGCAGCCGGGCGCAACCGCCGGCAGCCGCTTCGCGCCGGGCCGCAGCCGCGACATCGTGTGTCTTGGCCGGCTCGCGGTCGATCTGTACGCGCAGCAGGTCGGCGCGCGGCTCGAAGACGTGTCGAGCTTCGCGAAGTATCTCGGCGGGTCGTCGGCGAACATTGCATTCGGATGCGCGCGCCTTGGACTTGCGTCGGCAATGCTCGCACGCGTGGGCAACGATCACATGGGCCGCTTTCTCACCGAAACGTTGACGAAGGAAGGCTGCGATGTGAGCCACGTGCGCGTGGATCCCGAACGTCTGACCGCGCTCGTGCTGCTCGGCCTCAAAGATCGCGATACGTTTCCACTGATCTTCTATCGCGAGAATTGCGCGGACATGGCCGTTGACGAAGCGGATTTCGACGAGGCATTTATCGCGTCGTCGAAAGCGCTGCTGATTACCGGCACGCACTTCTCGACCGAACAGGTGAACCGCACGAGCCGCCGCGCGCTCGATTACGCGCGGCGCAACCAGGTGCGCACCGTTCTCGACATCGACTATCGCCCCGTGTTGTGGGGCCTCACAGGTAAGGCGGACGGCGAAACGCGCTTTGTTGCAAGCGAAGGAGTCACCGCGCATTTGCAACGCATCCTGCCATTGTTCGATCTCGTGATCGGCACCGAGGAGGAATTTCGCATTGCGGGCGGCAAAAGCGATCTCGTCGACGCCCTGGCAATGGTGCGCGCGGTCACTCCGGCCACGCTCGTGCTCAAGCGCGGGCCGATGGGCTGCCAGATCATCGACGGCGAAGTGCCCGCCTCGCTCGACGACACGCCGGTGCACGGCGGCGTGGAAGTCGAAGTGCTGAACGTGCTCGGTGCCGGCGACGCCTTCGCGTCCGGTTTTCTCTCCGGATGGCTGCGCGATCAACCGCTCGACGCCTGCGCGCGTGCCGCGAATGCCAGCGGTGCACTCGTCGTTTCGCGCCACGCGTGCGCGCCGGCCATGCCGACGCCCGCTGAACTCGACTACTTTCTGCGCGAGGCGAAGGCCGATCCCGAGCGTATGCGCCGCCCCGACCGCGACGCGACATTGGCGCGCCTGCATCGCGTGACACCTGCGCGCAAGCAGTGGGACGAAGTGCTCGGCTTCGCGTTCGATCATCGGAATCAGTTCTTTGAACTCGCGCAGCAGAGCGGCGCAAGCGAAGCACGCATCGCCCAGCTCAAGGGGCTGTTCGTCGACGCGGTCGCGCAGACCGAAAGCGCATTGGGCCTGCAAGGCCGCATTGGCGTGCTGATCGACAGCCGCTACGGCCAGGACGCGCTGAACGCGGCAACGGGCCGCGGCTGGTGGATCGGCCGCCCGGTCGAGCTGCCCGGCTCGGTGCCGCTCGTGTTCGACCATGGCCGCTCGGTCGGCACGACGCTCGTGTCGTGGCCGCAGGAACACGTCGCGAAGTGCCTCGTGCAATTCCACCCCGACGAACCCGTCGAACAGCGCCTCGAACAGGAAGCCCAATTGCGCGCGCTCTACGACGCGACGCAAGCAAGCGGGCACGAGTTGCTGCTCGAAGTGATTCCGCCGAAGCACGCGAACTTGCCGCAGGGTCCGGATATTGTGTATCGCGCGTTGAAGCGGCTCTATAACATCGGCATCTATCCCGAGTGGTGGAAGCTCGAACCGATGGACGCCGCGCAATGGCGCAACATCGACGCGCTGATCGCCGAGCGCGATCCGTATTGCCGGGGCGTCGTGCTGCTCGGTTTGTCGGCGGGCGTCGAGCAGTTGAACGAGGGCTTTCGCGCGGCGGCGCGCTCGTCGACGTGTCGCGGTTTCACAGTTGGCCGCACGATCTTCCACGAGCCGAGTCATGCGTGGCTCGCAGGCGAGATCGGCGACGACGAATTGATCGCGCGCGTGCGCCGCACGTTCGAAACGCTAATCGCATCGTGGCGCGCGGCGCGGGACGCCGCCGCCGCCGAACGAGGCGCCAGCAACCGTGTTCATCAGGAGCAGGCGGCATGAATCAGCGCGAGTTACATCATGAACACGACGAGGCGGCATCGGCGGGCGCGGTAGTCTCAGGTACGACCATCCGGCTGACCACCGCGCAAGCGCTCGTTCGCTACCTCGCCGCACAACGCGTCGCCACTGAAGACGGCTTGGGAACAGAACCGCTTTTCGGCGGCGTGTTCGCGATCTTCGGACACGGCAACGTCGCCGGCATGGGCGAGGCGCTGTATCAGCATCGCGACGAGCTGCCGACGCTGCGCGCCCATAACGAACAGGCGATGGCGCACAGCGCGATCGCTTATGCAAAGGCGCACTTTCGCCGACGCATGATGGCGGTCACCACGTCGATCGGACCAGGTGCTACCAATCTGCTGACGGCCGCCGCGCTCGCGCACGTGAATCGTTTGCCGGTGCTGCTGCTGCCGGGCGACATCTTCGTGTCGCGAGCGCCCGATCCGGTCCTGCAACAGGTTGAAGATTTCCACGATGGCGGCGTTTCCGCGAACGACGCGTTCAAACCCGTGTCGCGCTACTTCGATCGCATCATGCATCCCGCGCAACTGCTGAGCGCACTGCCCCGCGCACTGCGCGTGCTCACCGACGCCGGGTCGTGCGGGCCGGTCACGCTTGCGTTGCCGCAAGACGTGCAGGCGCAGGCGTGGGACTTCCCTGCCGACTTCTTTGCGCCGCGCATTGTCACGTTCTATGCGCCGGCACCGCGTGTCGACGAAATCGACGCTGCTGTAGCACGTTTGCAGCGCGCGAAGCGTCCGCTGATCGTTGCGGGCGGCGGCGTGCTGTACGGCCGTGCGACCGATGCGTTGCAACGTTTTGCTGCCGCGCACGGCATTCCGGTTGCGGAGACGCAAGCCGGCAAGAGTTCGCTTGCATGGGACGATCCACTGAACGCCGGATCGCTGGGCGTGACCGGCTCGCCCGCGGCCAACGCGCTCGCCCGCGATGCCGACTGCGTGCTCGCGCTCGGCACGCGCTTGCAGGACTTCACAACCGGCTCGAATACGCTGTTCACGCAAGCCGACGTGATCGGCATCAATGCAAATGCGTTCGACGCCCTCAAGCATCGCGCGCAAGTCGTCGAGGCGGACGCGCGTCTCGCGCTCGACGCACTCGCCGAACGTCTGCAAGACTGGCAGGCGGATCGCGCGTGGACCTCGCGCGCGCACGAATTGGCCGCAAGCTGGCGCGATACCGTGCATGCGCTCACGCACGCGCCGCAACGAGATTCCGTGCTGCCTTATGAAGGCGATGTCATCGGCGCCGTGCAACGTTCAAGCACGAATTCACCGGCGAACGACATTGTCGTGTGCGCGGCCGGCACCTTGCCCGGCGAATTGCACAAGCTGTGGCGCGCCGGAACGCCAGGCGCCTATCACGTCGAATATGGCTACTCGTGCATGGGCTACGAAATCGCCGGAGGACTCGGCGTGAAGCTTGCGCGGCCCGAGCGTGAAGTGATCGTGATGGTGGGCGACGGCAGCTATCTGATGATGAACAGCGAGATCGCCACGTCGGTGATGCTCGGCGCGAAGCTCATTGTCGTGGTGCTCGACAATCGCGGGTACGGTTGTATCAATCGCCTGCAACAGGCATGCGGCGGTGCGCCATTCAACAACCTGCTCGAAGACAGCATGCAGGGCCCGCTCGGCGCGCCGCAGATCGACTTCGCCGCGCACGCCCGCGCACTCGGTGCGCGAGCGGAACACGCGGCGAATGTGGCGGAACTGGAAGCCGCACTGCAACGCGCGCGCTCGGCGGACCGGACGTACGTGATCAGCATCGACACCGATCCGGCCCGCACGACGAGCGACGGCGGCTGGTGGTGGGAAGTCGCGGTGCCCGAAGTCTCGTCGCGAGCGAGCGTGCGCGAAGCGCGAGCAAACTACGACGCGCAGATCTCAGCGCGCGGGAAAGCGCCCGCTTCGGCAGAGAACAGCGGCAACGGCAGCGGCAACAGCAACGACCAGGCCAACGATTGAGGACGCTCGCATGACAGCTTTCAACGTACGCATCGGCATCAACCCGTTGTCGTGGATGAACGACGATCTGCCTTCGCTCGGCGGCGAGACGCCGCTCGAACTAGCGCTGACCGAAGGCCGCGAGATCGGTTACCAGGGCTTCGAACTCGGCAACAAGTTTCCGCGCGAACCGCAAGCATTGAAGACACTGCTCGCGCAATACGATCTCGCGCTCGTGTCCGGTTGGTACTCGGGACGTCTCGCGCGGCGTAGCGTCGAAGAGGAAATCGCCGAGGTCGGCCCGCATCTCGAACTGCTCGCGCGAAACGGCGCGACGGTCATGGTGTATGGCGAAGTGGCGGATTCTATTCAGGGCGCGCCAAGACCTTTATATCAACGGCCGCGTTTTTTCAGCGACGCACAGTGGGCCGCCTACGCCGCACGCGTCGACGAATTCGCGCGCTATACGCTAAGCCGCGGCGTGCGGCTTGCGTACCATCATCACATGGGTGCTTATGTCGAAACGCCGGCCGACGTCGATCAGTTGATGTCACGCACGAGCGACGCGGTCGGCCTGCTGTTCGACGCGGGGCACATTACCTTTGCAGGCGGCGATCCGCTCGTCGTGCTCGACAAACACATCGGACGGGTGTGTCATGTGCATTGCAAGGACGTGCGCCCTGCCGTCATGAAACTCGCGCGCAATCGCAACTGGAGCTTTCTCGACGCGGTGATCGCCGGCGCTTTCACGGTGCCCGGCGACGGCGCAGTCGATTTCCCGTCGATCATCGCGCGCCTGAAGCGGCATGGCTATTCGGGCTGGCTCGTCGTGGAGGCGGAACAGGACCCGGTCGTGGCGCCGTCGTTCGAGTATGCGCAGAAGGGCTATCAGACATTGCGTGCGTTGGTCGATGCCCCGCTCGACACGACGTCTGCCGGCACTCGGGGCGACAGCCATGGCACCACGCAGGAGGCAGCATGACTCTATTAGTGAAGGCGCAGCGCGAAGGCCAGACGATCGCGCGAGTTACACCGGCATCGGCATGCTGGCGCTATGTCGGCTTTGCCGCTTACCGTCTTGGCACGAGTGAAGTCGTGCACGTGATGGAGCCGTCGCGCGAAGTGTGCATTGTCGTGCTCACGGGCGCCGTGGATATTGAAACTGCGGACACGCGATGGAGTTCGCTCGGTTCGCGCGACAGCGTATTCGAAGATGCCGCGCCTTACGCGGTCTATTTGCCGCCGGGCGTGCGCGCCACCGTGCGCGCGTGCCGCGATGCGGAGGTCGGCGTAGCGAGCGCGCCTGCGAAAGGCGAGCTGCCCGCACGCCTGATCGAGCCGTCTTCAATGAAGCGCTCGACCCGCGGGAAGGGTCTTAATACGCGATACGTTTGCGACATTCTTCCGCAAACAGAGCCGGCGGAATCGTTGCTGGTGGTTGAAGTGAGAACGCCTGGCGGACACGCGTCGAGCTATCCTCCGCACAAGCACGACACCGATAACGTGCCCCACGAGAGTTCGCTCGAAGAGACGTACTACCATCGGTTGAATCCGCCGCAAGGCTTTGCGTTCCAACGCGTGTACACCGATATGCGCGACATCGACGAATCAATGGCCGTCGAGGACCACGATGTCGTGATGGTGCCGCGCGGCTATCATCCGGTCGTCGTGCCGTATGGCTACGACTCGTATTATCTGAATGTTATGGCCGGTGCTCAACGTGTCTGGCATTTCCGCAACGACCCGGCGCACGAGTGGATCATCAACAAGGAAGATTGAGCCGCGCGAAGTTGCCTCGTGCGAAGTTGCTTCACGCGAGGAGCGAGGCAACTTCGCGTAACAACACACAACGCCACGCAGCCGACTCGCGCGATGCCAAAGCCCGATCATTTGCCTCGCGCGGCGAGATCCACTTCGAGCCCCCCGTTGGTGTCCATTTTCACCGTGCCCTTCGAAACGTCTCTGCGATAGCCGTATAAATCGAACTTCATCGCGCCGGCGTTCGAGCTGTCCTTGATGAACGTCCGCGCATTCGTGACGAGCGAATTGAACATCTTCACGTCGCCGGATTCGATCCACACATAACTTTTTGCCGCGTTGACCATGTTTGCCGGCGGCCGCGCAGGCGCGATGCCGGTCTCGCGCTTGAACTTGAGTACAAGACCTTCGTCGGTCACGGTCGCGCTTGCAAGACGCCCTTGCAAGACGGGCGGCGGGAACACCGTGTACTGATCGAACACGAGTTCGTTGCCTTCGAGCGCGACACCTTTGCGCGCAAATGGCGTGAGTGAAGCGAGCGGAATGTCGAGTGCGCGCAGCAGCCCGGCCTGCGGGATGCCAAGCACTTTCACCGACGAAGGCTCATACACGAGATGCCGCTCGTCTCTCGCGACGATGGTGCCGCTCATCGTCGTGGGCAGCCACACGCCGGGAA
The DNA here is from genome assembly GCF_052045935.1 of Paraburkholderia sp. 22098. NCBI lineage: Bacteria > Pseudomonadati > Pseudomonadota > Betaproteobacteria > Burkholderiales > Burkholderiaceae > Paraburkholderia > Paraburkholderia sp. 22098. The sequence goes on from NZ_JBQEPV010000009.1 coordinate 161,255, forward strand.
AGTGATTCCACAACTTGATGCCGCCCGTGACTTCGAGCTTGCCGTCCACCGGCTTCAACTGCAGATCATTGAGCGAACGCGGCTCGTAATCGAGCAGGTAGTCGTTGAAGAGCGCCGCCATTGCCGGCCAAGGCTCGACCACTTCCCCGCCGATAATTCGAATGTCGTACTGTCCCGGATCGTCGAGGTCGACAGGCTCGCCCGGCGTCTTCGGAATCATCTGCGCGTCGAGCGAACGCACATGAAAGCCGATGCGACCCGCCACATAGAAGTCGACGTTTTCGACATGTATCAACGACGCATGGCCGGATGAATGACGTTCGTCGCCGGTTGCAGGGGTTCGAGTCTCCTCCCTGGCACCGGAAAACGCCCTCCGCATGCTGACAGGAACAGCACGCGCCGCCGACGCGCTTTGCAACTCCTGCGGCACGCGTCGCCATTCGAGCCGCGCCTGAGCGAGCGAGGCCTGCTGCGCGCGAATCAAACTGTCGTTAAAACGCGCGTTAGCGCTGCCGATCAGCAGCGACGGATCTTTCGCGGCACCCGCAAGCGTCGTGTACGAAGGCAGGTGGACGGCAAGTGCGCCCGCTTCGTCGAAGGTGAAATATCCCGCGGCCATCTGGTCGCGATAGTGGTACAGATCGAGCACGAACGGCGCGTCCGCGTCGATAGGCGTGAGCGCCATGTCGATGTTCATCGGCATCGAGCGCATGAATTTGACGTCCCCGCCTTCCATCAGCATGCCGCGCGCGGGCATGTTCGCAGGCCAGTCGATCTTCGGGACCAAGCCGTCGTCGAGCATGAAGCGCACGCCCGCCGCGCTCGTGTCGAGCTTCGTTATCGTCAGGCGTAGCGCGGGCGGCGGCGTCAGTTTCGCGACCTGCATGACGACGTCGTCGCCGTCGAGACGCGCAATCGGCGTATCGACCTTCAACAGGTCGGCCATCCTGACGTGCGCGGCCTGCATCAGCCTGTCGGCTGCCACGCCTGCGACTTCGACGTGATCGGCATGGAACACGAGTTCGTCGGCGCTGCGCATGGACAGTGAACCAGACAGAACGATCGGCACCCACGTATCGCGATGCATCTCGCCGGTAATGCGCAAGCTGCCATCGTCTTGCGGCACGACGCGCATGTTGCGCAGAGGCGAGCCTCGATACTGGAATAGATAACGGTTGAAGATCGCGGTGAGCTTCGCACTGTCGAGCATCACCTCGCCGCGATGAACGTCGATGCTCAGGCTGGTCGGGTCGTCGAATACGATCGGCTCTCCTGGTCGCGACGGAACAAGCGTCGCGGCCATGTCGTGGATCATGAAGCCGATGTCGCCCGTCACGCGAAAGTCGACGTTGCGCGCGAACATCAGCGAACCGTCGATGCCCGAGTCGCGCAGTGTGAGCGCGCGGCTGCGCTTCGTGCTGAGGCCGCTTGCCGCCGGCACCCGCGCGGCGATGCTTTGCTCGATGACGAGTTGGTGGGCCTTCGCGCGCTCGATGGCAGGCAGCGACGAGGATGCGGGTTTTGAGTCGTAACCCGTTTTGTCCTGCGACGCCGGCATGGTCGCCGACGTTGCCAGATTCGCCGACGAACTGGCGTCGGCACAAGCGCACATCAGCAAAGCCACGGCGAGCACTGTGGCGACCGCGCCTGTCTCGTTCATGATGTCTCCTCCTGAAGCCGCGACGCGTCTTCAACGCTCACGTCGACGTCGCTCGTCTTTCACTTGATTGTCTTCATTTGTACGCGCGCTGCCGACAAGATTTCTGGAGGACGCTCACCAAACGATCAAGCGTTTGAATCGCTTTGACGAGTCGACGCAAAGCCGTGCGGGCTCGGGATAAGCGGCATAGCCGGAACGGAGAGTCAAACGCTAATACCGCCGCCCTTTTTAGTTTGCGGAAAAATGGGCATTCGACAAAAGCACACGCGGGGTTGAGAACCGCACGCAGGGAAAGGGTTTAATCCACACCCAGGGATCAACCCACACCGAGCCATTCACGCATGACGTCCGGACGCTGCAGGAACGCGTGAAGTTCGCCGTCGAACACGATCTCGCCATGACCCATTACCGCGACGCGGCTCGCAATGTCCTGCGCGATCACGAGTCGCTGCTCGATCAGCAACATCGCCATGCCGCGCTCGCGCAGCACACGCAGGCATTGGGCGACCTGCTGCATCACGAAGCCCGCGAGGCCCTCGCCGGGCTCGTCGACCAGCAGCAGATCGGGATCGCCGAGCAGCGCCCGGGCGAGGCTCAGCATCTGCTGCTCGCCGCCGGACAGCGCGCCCGCGCGCGTGCGCCGTCGTTCGTGCAGCACGGGGAAAAGCGAGTAGGCGTCGTCTATGCTGAAGCGCGGCGTGCGCGCGCGATTGCGGGGGGCTACGCCGAGTTCGAGGTTTTCGCCGACGCTCAGCGCGGGGAACACATCTCGATGCTCGGGCACATAGCCGATGCCGAGCCGTGCGATTTCAAAGGTGCGCAATCCGGCAAGTGAGTGGCCCGCGAAGCGCAACTCGCCTTCGGCATGCACGAGGCCCATGATCGAGCGAACGAGCGTCGAGCGTCCTGAACCGTTGCGCCCGACGAGCGCGACCACTTCGCTCGCGCCGATCTGCAAATTCACGCCGTGCAACGCCTGGCTCGGCCCGTACCAGGCATTCAGTCCGCGAATCTCGAGCAAGGATGTCATGCGTCGAATCCTTCGCCGAGATAAGCCGCGCGCACGGCGGCATCCGCGCGAATCGCCGCAGGCGTGCCGGTCGCAATAATGCGCCCTTGCACGAGCACTGAAATGCGATCGGCGATGGCGAACACCGCGTCCATGTCGTGCTCGACCATCAGCAGCGTACGTCCCGCTGTGGTCTCGCGGATCAGTTCGATTGCGCGCGCCGCCTCCGCGCGGTTCATGCCGGCAGTCGGCTCGTCGAGCAACAACGTATGCGCGCCGCCAGCGAGTGCTATCCCGAGGTCGAGCGCGCGCTGCTCGGCGTAACTCAGCGCGCCGGCCAGAACAAGCGCGCGCGCGTCAAGGCCGACTGCTTCGAGCACCTGCGCCGCGCGTGCATCGACCTCCGGTGCGCCAGAGAATCGCTGCCACCAGCGTAGGCGGTCGCGCTCGGCGAGCATCGCCGCGCAGCGCAAATTGTCGTACACGCTCAACCGTGCAAACACGCTCGTGTTCTGGAAACTGCGCGCGAGACCACGGCGCGCAATCGCCGCCGGCGCAAGGCGCGTGATCTGAGCACCGAAGAGGTCGATGCGCCCAGCGTCTGGCCGCGTGGCGCCGGCAATGAGATTGAAGAGCGTGGATTTGCCCGCGCCGTTGGGGCCGATCAACGCGTGCCGCTCGCCCGGTTCGATCGCGAGATTCACACCGCGCAGGATGCGCGTGGCGCCGAAGCGCTTCTCGACGCCGTAGAGCGCGAGCGCGGGGATCATTGCGAACCTCCGGCGTTTTTTATCGTGCGTACTTGGGCCGCGAGACGGGTTTGCGCGCGCGACGCGGACAAAGCCGCCAAGGCGCCCAGTGCTGCGAGCACGAAGATCGTCAGCCCGAGCCGCAACGGCGACGCGGTGACGAACGATAGCCACGAAGACTGACCGCCGACGCGCAGCGCAGCGCCCTCCTCGGCACCGAACTGGACGGCGTAAGCCCACTGCACCGCGAGCACGGTGGCAACCGTCCACAACAGGATCGCAGCCGTGCCGCAGAGGTAGACGGCGCGGCATGTGCGCCAACCGTCACGCGCGAGCCGCGCCGTATGCCGCTGGATAAAACCGGCGAGTCCGTCCGGCGCAGCGACCACGATCACGATAAAGAAAAGGCCCAGATAAAAGAGCCAGGCCCGCGTGACGCTGGCCACGGCCACGCTGAAGAACGTCAGCACGACCGCGCCTGCGACCGGTCCGAAAAAGACACCCGTACCGCCGATTACCGTGGCGATCAGCACCGAGCCCGAGCGCACCATGCTCACACTATCGGTCGACACCAGTTCGACGTTGATCAGCGCAAGTGTGCCCGCGATACCCGCAAAGAACGCCGACATGACCACGACGCTATAGCGGACGCGGCGCGGATAGCAGCCGATCGCCGCGGCGCGCGCCGGGTTGTCGCGCACCGCGTTGGCGAGCCGCATGAACGACGTGCGTGACAGGGCGAACATCGCGGCGCTCGCGACCAGGCACCACAGCGCGATCAGCGTGTAAGCCTCGCGTGCGGGGCCGAACGTAAAGGCGCCGAGCATGGGCCCACTTGCGCGGTCTATGGCAACACCCGCTTCGCCGCCGAACCAGTCGGGTAAGGTCCACGCCGCGGCCGCGACGAGTTCGCCGATGCCTAGCGTGATCATGGCAAACGCGGTCCCGGCGCGACGCGTCGAGATAAAACCGAGCAACGCCCCGCACGACGCGGCGCCCGCGCCGCCGACCAGCGGCAGCAGCGCGAGCGGTGCGCCGATGCGGTTGAAAACCTGCGCAGCAATCAGCGCTCCGAGACCCGAATAGGCGGCATGGCCGAACGACAGCAGTCCGGTCTCTCCGAGCAACAGGTTGTACGAGAGCGCGAAGACGATCATCGTGGCGGTCTGCGCGAGATAGACGAGCAGCCAGCTTTGACGCCAGATCAATGGCGGTGCCGTGAGAAGGACAATGAGCCCGAGCCACGGTGCGAGACGACGCCACATCGCGTGAGAACGCTGGGTCCGCACTATTGGCGACGCTTGCGCGGCCTCCGGCTTGAGCAGTTCACGCATGATCGTCGCGCCGGCCGAAGAGTCCGCGCGGGCGCAGCGCCAGCATGCCGACGAGCAGCAGGTACGGAATCAGCGGCGCAAGCTGCGCGAGCGTCAGCGCGTCCCATTCGCGCGGCAGCGAAGCGTCGAACGTGGCGAGCACGTCGCCGAGCGAAACATCGCTCGCCACCGCCAGTGTCTGCACACAGCCGATCAGCAGCGACGCAGCCAGCGCGCCGCCCAGCGATCCCAGCCCGCCTATCACCACTACGACGAACACAATCGAGCCGAGCGATTCGGCCATGGCGGGTTCGATCACGGAAAGCGGCGCGCCGATCACGCCGGCCAGCGCGGCGAGCGCCGTGCCCGCCGCGAAGACGCCGGTGAAGACGCGCGGTACATTGTGGCCGAGCGCTTCGACGGCGCTCGGGTGCGTCAGCGCGGCCCGCACGATGAGGCCCGCCTTCGACACGCGCAGCACCGCGTACAGCGAGACGAGCATCACAAGAGAGACGAGCATCATGAACGCTCGATACCGCGCGAAGGTCGCGCCGTAGAGCGTGAAAAGCGGACCGTCCAGCGCGGCCGGCACGCTCGCGCCGAGCGGACTCAAACCCCAGCCGAGCTTCACGAGTTCGCCGAGCACATAGGCGGCGCCAAACGTCAGCAGCAATTCCGCGAGATGGCCATGGCTTCGCACCCGGCGCAACAGCCAGCGCTCCAACGCAGCACCGATCAAACCGACGACGAGCGGCGCGATCACGAGCGCGCTCCAGAATCCGGCCCGCGCGGCCACCGAATAGCCGACGTAGGCGCCAAGCATATAGAAGCTCGCATGCGCGAAGTTCAGCACGCCGAGCATGCTGAAGATCAACGTCAGCCCGGCCGACAGCATGAAGAGCAGCAGTCCGAAGCTGAGCCCGTTAAGCAGGTTGATGGCTAACGACTGCACGTGCCTAATCCGCCGCTGTGCCGGTGACAAAGCGGATCGGCTCGAGCGCCTCGCGCAGTGCATCGGGCAGGCTCACTGGACGGCGGGTGACGCGATCCACGTACACATGCACGAAGTGGCCGTGCGCGGCGGCCTCGTCGCTGCCTTCCTTGAAGAGTCCCACTTCGTAACGCACACTCGACGTGCCGAGCCGCGTCACTCGCAAGCCCGCTTCGACGCGCTCGGGGAACACGAGCGGCGCAAAGTAGTTGCAATGCGTCTCGACCACCAGCCCGATCGTTTCGCCACGCTCGAAATCGAGCACGCCGGCGCGGATCAGATACTCGTTCACCACCGTATCGAAGTAGCTGTAATAGACGACATTGTTCACGTGACCGTAGACGTCGTTGTCCATCCAGCGCGTGGTGATGGCGAGAAAGTGCGGGTACGAGCTTCGTGACGCGGCGGCGGGTTTGGACATTGAGGTGGCTGGGTCGCTTAAGTGGTGGTGTCGGGGTGCGGTTGGGTTTGGGGCGGCGCTGTCCGGCTCGCCGACGTTACTGGCGATCGGGCCGCTCACGACTATTGCCCCGGCTTGTCGACGAATTCGAACGGCAAGCCGCGCCGCCGCATCCATTCGCCGAGCGCCTGCCCGGTGCCGGCGCGCCATGGCCGCAGCTTCGCCGGCTCGACCAGCCGGTACTCGAGCAGTTCCGGCGACAGAGAGATCGTGCCGTTTGCCTTCACGTGATACGCGATGATCAGTTCGTTCTTGCGAATGAATTCATACACGCCGATCAGTTCGACCGACTCGGCATGCAACGACGTCTCTTCAAGCACCTCGCGCGCAATGCCCTCTTCCGGCGTCTCGCCGTTTTCAAGGAAGCCCGTGATCAGCGCAAAGACGCCCTCCGCCCACGCAGCATTGCGCGCGAGCAGAATTTCGCCCTCGTATTCGACGATCGCCGCAACCACCGGCAGCGGATTGTTCCAGTGCACGTAGCCGCATCCGGCATCGGGACAGGTCTGGCGGATGCGGCCGCCTTCATGCTCGGCGTCGGCGCGCTCCGTCAACGGCGTCGCGCAGCGGGGACAAAATCGGTATTCGGTCATGGTGAGGTGACTTGGAGGTTCGGTCTTTGCCGGCGCGGCGCGCTGGCGGCGTTGCGGTGTTGCGGCTTACACGGATTCCCGGCTTCCCGGCTTCCCGGTTTGCACAGCGGACGAACTTTACGCCGCGCACAACTCGCGGACTTCGGTCGCGAAACGCTCGACCGTTTCGGGTTGCGTGTCCCACGCGCACATCAACCGGCAGCCGCCCGCGCCGATGAACTCGTAGAACTTCCAGCCGCGCGCACGCATGGCCTTCGCGGCTTGCGCGGGCAACTGCGCGAAGACCGCGTTCGACTCGCGCGGGAACATGATGCTGACGCCCGGAATTTCCTGCAACCGCGTTTGCAGCAGTTGCGCCATCGCGTTCGCGTGACGCGCGTTGCGCAGCCACACGTCGTTATCGAGCAGGCCGAGCCACGGCGCAGAAATGAAGCGCATCTTGGAAGCAAGCTGGCCCGCCTGCTTCAGTCGGTAGGCGAAGTCGGCAGCGAGCGCGCGGTCGAAGAACACCACCGCTTCGCCCACCGGCAAGCCGTTCTTGGTGCCACCGAAACACAGTACGTCGACGCCCGCGCGCCAGGTGATCTCGGACGGATGCACGTCGAGCGCGGCGACCGCATTCGCGAAACGCGCGCCGTCCATATGCACCTTCAGATGACGCCGCTTGGCGATTGCAGCGATCGCGCGCACTTCCTCGACGGTGTAGACGGTGCCGACTTCGGTCGATTGCGTGAGCGTGACGACCTTGGGCTTCGGGTAATGAATGTCGGCGCGGCGCGTGACGACCGCCTCGATCGCATCGGGCGTGAGCTTGCCGCCGATGCCGGGCGCCGTGAGCAGCTTCGAGCCGCCAGAGAAGAACTCGGGGCCGCCGCATTCATCGGTCTCGATGTGCGCGAGTTCATGGCAGATCACTGAGTGGTATGACTGGCAAAGCGACGCAAGCGCAAGCGAATTGGCCGCCGTGCCGTTGAACACGAAGAACACTTCGCAATCGGTCTGGAACAGTTCGCGCAGACGGTCGCATACCTGATTGGTCCAGGAGTCGTCGCCATAGGCCGGTTCGTGGCCGCTGTTGTTGGCGGCGATCAGCGCATGGAGCGCTTCGGGACAGATGCCGGCGTAGTTGTCGGACGCGAAATGTTGCATGGTGAGCAGCGCGGCCGGCGACAGACGCGCGGGGATGACGGAAAGCCGTCATTTTAGTGCTAGAGGGCGGGATTTGTTTTTTGATGGGGTGCGGTTTCGGGGTTGAGCGTGGGTGGTTCGAGCTTGGGGGGCAAGCGTGAGGTTTTTGCGTGGGATCGCGGAAGGGTGTTGTTCGAGGATATTCGCTGCCGAGAATGCAATCGAAGGGCGCGACGGCGCGTTGTCTCGTCACGGGGATGCGCGAACGTCGGCAAACTTACCAAAGTGTCCGCCGCCGGTGTCCAGGCGGGAGTATGCAAACGAAGGACGCGACGGCCCGCTGTCTCATCACCGGGCTGCGCGACGGTCGGCGAACTTACCGCCGGTGTCCAAACGCGGCTTCAACCGCAGCCGCACTCCGGCATGCGCCCTCGCCCGCGAGGCATTCTGGCGACGGCTACAAGACCGCCCGCCCCCAGCAACAACACGCCGGCCGCCAGCCACAAAGCCGGCGAAAACGAGCCGGTATGCGCGGCGATCGGCGCAGCGACGAGCGGTCCGATGATCTGGCCGAGGCCGTAGGCGGCAGTGGCATAGCCCATGAGGCCGGCCGCGTCGTCGCCGCGCAGACGCCGTGCCTCCCGCATCGCGAACAAGGTAATTGCAGTAAAGGGCACGCCGATCAGAATGCTTCCGAGTGAGAAGCCGCCCGCCGTCGGCCAGACAATGCCGAGCGCGATACCGCACGCTTGCAACACGTAACTGCCGGCCAGCAAGACGCGATTGTCCAGGTGCAGCGGCAGCCGCGCGGCCAGCAATGCACCGACAATCAACGCAGCGCCGAACATCGGCCAGAACAGATCGGGCCACGGCGAGCCGGGCAGCGCATGACGCGCGATAACCGGCAGAAACGTCGCCGTAATGATGTAGCCGAAGCCAGGCACACCGTAAAGGACGACGAGCCAGAAGGCGTCCGCGGGGTGGCTGCGACGCTCGTCGCCCACGGTCGGGCGGGTTGCGTGGCCATAGCTTCGCGCGGCGGCGTTGGGCGTTGCCGGGGCAGCACTGGGCGCTACTGTTGCATGTGCGGTTGCAGCGGCGGTTGCGGCGGCGGAGACGTTTGCTTCGATGGCGTCAGGCGCGGCGGTAGCAAAACTCTTTGCCGTAGTTACGCCGGAGTTCGCGGCAGCCAGACCCTCCGGCGCCGTTGAGCCGCGCGTCGCCGGGTCAAAACTCGATGTGTGTTCTTGGCCGGTGCGTTGACCGGCGCCTGCTACCGTTCCAGTGAACGAGCCGCTAGCCGGCCTGTCTCCCATCGGCCTTTCATTGACTAAAGGCGCAGAGCGGCGACGCGCACTCCCAGCACCCGAACCGGAAACGGCCGACGCGCCGAACGCGGACCAGACCACCACCGTGAGAACCGCCGAGATCAAGCCAAAGCCGATCCAGCCCACCGTCGCGCCATAACCGCCCGCCGCGCTGACCAGCAAACCGGTTCCAACGATGCCCACGCCCGGCCCTGTGTAAATCACGCCGCTCCATGCAGGCTGACCAAGTTCCGCGAGCCGCCGCAGGCCCCATTGCGACGCGAACACGAAAGTCCAGGCGCTCACCGCTCCGGCGATGAACCGCACCGCAGCCCACACCCAGAACTGACTCGTGACCCCCATTGCCAGTGTCAACAGAACGGTCAGTACCAGCCCGGAGCGCACCATCCGGGCGGGCTCGACGCGCAACGCCGCGCAGGTCAAAGCACCGACGAAATAGCCGGCGTAATTGAACGACGCCAGCCAGCCGCCGTGCTGGATGTCGATCGGCGGCTGACCGAACACGCCGCCGCCATGGAGCATCAGCGGCAACAGCGGTGTGAACGCAAACCGCCCGACTCCGAGCGCGACGGCCAGCGTCACCATACAGGCGAGCGCTGCGCGCCGGGCGGCATGGGGTTCCGCGGACATGAATTGGGCTTGGGAAGCAGAATCGTTCATGGATGGCCGTTGAAGGAAACGCACGCGACATGCAGGAAGCCGCGCGCCAACTCACCTGAGCTGCCGCGCGGTCGGCCCATGCCGACCAGCATGCGGGCGGCGCCTGAGCCGAAGCTGTATCCATATTAGCTTGACGATTCGATCATGGAAAATGAATAATTTGGATACCATCCATCGCGAGGAGAGAATCGTGGACCTGGCAGCTTTGACGATTTTTCGGGCAGTCGTGCGCGAAAACGGCGTGACCCGCGCCGCCGCGAAGCTCAATCGCGTGCAATCGAATGTCACCACGCGCATCAAACAGCTTGAAGAGCAGCTCGGGGCGGATCTCTTTATCCGCGACGGGCGACGCCTCGTGCTGACGCCCGCCGGCGAGACGCTGCTGCCGTACGCCGAACGGCTGCTCGCTCTTGCCGACGAAGCACGCCACGCGGTGCGCGCCGACCGTCCGAGCGGGCGGCTGCGTCTGGGCACAATGGAAAGTGTCGCGGCAACACGTCTTCCGGGGTTGCTCGCCCGCTATCACCAGCAATGGCCCGACGTCGCACTTGAACTCGAAACCGGTACGACCGGCAAGCTGATCGAACGGGTGCGCGAATTCGAAGTGGACGCCGCTCTCGTGGCAACACCACTGGACCCGGCGGCGCTTGGCGACTTGTTCGAGACTGTGCCGGTGTTCAGAGAGGAACTGGTGATGCTGACGCCGCGCGGCCATCGGCCCATTCGCGGAGTGCGCGACATCGCGCTATCGACGCTCGTTGCGTTCGAGCGCGGCTGCGCCTACCGGGCTTACATCGAGAAATGGTATCTGGAGCACGGCGTGAGGCCGGCGCGGGTGCTGGAACTCGGCTCGTATCATGCGATCGTGGCTTGCGTGGCCGCGGGCGCCGGGGTGGCGGTTGCGCCCCGCTCGGTGCTGGGACTGCAAGCGGACGCGAGCAACATCGCCGTGCATGACTTGCCCGACATCGGTGTGATCGAGACATTGCTCGTTTGGCGACGTGGGCATTTTTCGTCGGCCCTCAACGCGCTTAAGCAGACTCTGGTCGCGCAGGAGGGCGCCGGGGTTGTGACGGCGGAGGTGGTTGCGGGTGGAGGTTCAGATGCTGATCCAGGCGTTCGCGCTGGCGTGAGCGCTGGCGTCGCCTGATTTTCGCTACAACGCTGGACACACGGCGAGTATCTGAAATTGGCCGGTAGACGCGTCACGCCGCCGTATCTCGCTCCCCAACGGTAAGCCGGAGACGCTAACCGAACGCCGACGCAGCAAAAAAATTGGGTCACCCGCCACGCCGACAATCCGGCGCACCGCGTGACCCACTTCAGATCTTTTCAACGAGGTTCGGCTCGATCCAGCGCATAACAGCCGGATCGAAACCCGATCAAAGCTGCGCTTCGACCCACCCCTTCACACCAGCAAGCGCTGCGGGCAGATTTGCCGGCTCGGTCCCGCCAGCCTGCGCCATATCCGGCCGGCCGCCGCCCTTACCGCCCACCTGCTGCGCGACGAAGTTGACGAGCTCGCCCGCCTTGACCTTCTTGCTCGCGTCCGCGGTGACCCCGGCGATCAGGCTGACCTTGCCGCCTTCGACGGAAGCCAGCACGATCGCCGCGCTCTTCAGCTTGTCCTTGAGCTTGTCCACCGTTTCGCGCAGCGTCTTCACATCTGCGCCTTCAAGCGTGGCGGCCAGAACCTGCACGCCGGACACTTCGATCGCCTGACCGGCGAGTTCGTCGCCCTGGCTTGACGCCATCTTCGACTTGAGCGCGCTCAGTTCCTTCTCAAGCTGCTTCACCTGATCCTGCACCTGGGTGATGCGCTGTGTCAGTTCGGACGGTTGAGCTTTCAGCACGGCCGCCGCGGCATTGATGCGCGCGTCGAGATCCTGCACGAAGCGCACGGCGTTGTCGCCCGTGATTGCTTCCACGCGACGGATCCCTGCCGCCACACCGCCTTCCATCACGATCTTGAAGAGACCGATGTCGCCGGTGCGTTGCACGTGCGTGCCGCCGCACAACTCGCGGGAGAAGCCGAGGTCGAGCACGCGCACTTCGTCGCCGTATTTCTCGCCGAACAGCGCCATGGCGCCGCCCTTCACCGCTTCGTCGAACGGCATGACGCGCACGATGCCCGGTGCGTTCGCCAGCACTTCGGCGTTGACGATCTCTTCGACGCGGCGGATCTGCTCGTCTGTCATTGGCGCGTTGTGCGCGAAGTCGAAACGCGTCTTGTCCGGATCGACGAGCGAGCCTTTCTGCTGCACGTGGGAGCCGAGCACTTCGCGCAACGCCTTGTGCATAAGGTGCGTGGCCGAGTGGTTGCGGGCCGTGCGGGCGCGGCGCACCGCGTCGATTTCAGCCTTGACGACATCGCCCACCTTCAGCGTGCCCTGTTCGAGGGTACCGTGATGACCGACCACGTCGGCCTGCACTTTCAGCGTGTCGGATACCGCAAAGCGCACGCTTGCGTTGGCGAGCAGGCCCTGATCTCCAACCTGGCCGCCCGACTCTGCGTAGAACGGCGTGTGGTCCAGCACGACAACGGCCTGCTGCCCGTGTGTGACTTCCTGCACCGAAGCACCATCGACATAAAGCGCGGCAACCTTCGCGTCGTCGAAGATTATTTCTTCGTAGCCGTGGAACGTGGTTTTCGCGCCCGAATATTCGAGCCCTTGCGCCATCTTGAACTTGCCCGCTGCGCGAGCCTGTTCGCGCTGACGCGCCATGGCTTCGTCGAACGCTGCTTCGTCTACCGTCACTTCGCGCTCACGACATACGTCAGCGGTCAGGTCGAGCGGGAAGCCATACGTATCGTGCAGCTTGAACGCAAGTTCGCCGTCGAGTGTCTTGCCGCCCTTCTTTTCGAGGTCGGCCAGCGCGTTTTCGAGAATCGACATGCCGTGCTCGATCGTCTCGAAGAAGCGTTCTTCTTCCTGACGCAGCACGTCGGTCACGCGCTGTTGTGCGTCCTTCAGTTCCGGATACGCGCCGCCCATTTGCGCGACGAGATCGGCCACCATGCGATGGAAGAACGAGCCCTTCTTGCCGAGCTTGTAGCCATGACGGATAGCGCGACGCACGATACGGCGCAGCACGTAGCCGCGACCTTCATTGCCGGGAATCACGCCGTCGACGATGAGGAACGAGCACGCGCGAATATGATCGGCGATCACTTTCAGCGAGTTGTTCGTGAGATCGCTCACGCCGGTTTCGCGCGCGGCTGCCTGAATGAGCGCCTGGAACAGGTCGATCTCATAGTTGCTGTGCACGTGCTGCAACACCGCGGCGATACGCTCGAGACCCATGCCTGTGTCGACGCACTGCTTGGGCAACGGCGTCATGTTGCCTTGCGCGTCGCGATTGAATTGCATGAACACGAGATTCCAGATCTCGATGTACCGGTCGCCGTCTTCTTCCGGCGATCCCGGCGGGCCGCCCCACACGTCCGGGCCGTGGTCGTAGAAAATTTCCGAGCACGGGCCGCACGGGCCGGTGTCTGCCATTTGCCAGAAGTTGTCCGACGCGTAACGCGCGCCCTTGTTGTCGCCGATGCGGATGATGCGCTCTACCGGCACGCCGACTTCTTTCGCCCAGATGTCGTGCGCTTCGTCGTCTTCGTGATAGACGGTGACCCACAGCTTGTCTTTCGGCAGCTGGTACACGCCCGTCAGCAGTTCCCACGCGTAGTGGATTGCGTCACGCTTGAAATAGTCGCCGAACGAGAAGTTGCCCAGCATTTCGAAGAACGTATGGTGGCGCGCGGTATAGCCGACGTTTTCCAGATCGTTGTGCTTGCCGCCCGCGCGCACGCTGCGCTGCGCGGTAGTGGCGCGCGAATACGGACGCGACTCCGCGCCGAGGAACACATCTTTGAACTGCACCATTCCCGAATTGGTGAAGAGCAGCGTCGGGTCGTTGCCGGGCACAAGGCTCGACGAGCGAACGATCGTATGGCCCTTCGATTCGAAGAACTTGAGGAATTTCTCGCGGATTTCGGCGGCTTTCATAGCGTGCGGGGGACGGTCCTGACTGTTTCCAGACTTTTACCGGCGGCATCGGAAGATGCGCCAACTGTTTGTTTCTTAAACGACTGATTATACGGGATCGGCGGCCTCGCGCGGCGCGCTGCCGCGTGGTCAGCCGTTCGGCCAGGTCGCACCGGGTAGTGTGAGACACAGGACGCGCCAAGCCGCGCATGGGTCCTCGCGCGGCTCTTGCAGCGCTTGCGAGAATTGCGCGTCATTCGTCTTATGACGTTTGGCCGACTGCGCCGGCGCCCGCGAATCGCTTAAGATTGCCCACATACACGGTGCCTTGCGCGCCGGCCGCTTACATAGGAGACATCGACAAACATGGGCGCTCTCAGTCATATCCGCGTGCTGGATCTCACCCGCGTGCTCGCCGGCCCCTGGTGCGCGCAGACGCTTGCCGATTTCGGCGCAGACGTGATCAAGATCGAACGCCCCGACGTGGGTGACGACACGCGGCACTGGGGCCCTCCGTACCTCAAGACGCCCGAGGGCACGGACACGCGCGAGGCGGCTTACTATCTCGCGGCGAACCGCAACAAGCGCTCGGTGACCATCGACATCGCGTCGCCAGAAGGTCAGCGGATCATTCGCGAACTGGCCGCGCAAAGCGACGTGGTGCTGGAGAACTACAAGGTCGGGCAACTGAAGAAATACGGCCTCGATTACGCGTCGCTGAAAGAAGTGAAGCCGGATCTGATCTACTGCTCCGTGACGGGATTCGGGCAGACCGGACCGTATGCGCAGCGGGCGGGCTACGACTTCATCGTACAGGGGATCGGCGGATTCATGAGTATCACCGGCGAGCGCGACGGCCAGCCTGGCGGCGGCCCGCAGAAGGCCGGCGTGGCGATTGCCGATCTCATGACCGGCATGTATTCGACCATCGCCGTGCTCACGGCTCTCACGCACCGCGACCGCACCGGGGAAGGCCAATATATCGACATGGCATTGCTCGACGTGCAGGTCGCCATGCTCGCCAACATGAATTCGAACTACCTCGCGAGCGGTCAGCCGCCGGTCCGCTGGGGCAACGCGCATCCGAACATCGTGCCGTATCAGACGTTCCAGACGAGCGACGGCTGGATCATCGTCGCGGTCGGCAACGACGGCCAGTTCCGCAAGTTCGTCGAGGTGGGCCAACGCCCGGAACTCGCCGAAGACGAGCGTTTCGCGACCAATCCCGCACGCGTGCGACACCGCGACGTGCTCGTGCCGATCCTCGCAGAAATGGTCCGCTTAAAGGGCAAGCAGGACTGGATCGCGGCGCTCGAGGCAGCCGGCGTGCCGTGCGGTCCGATCAACGATCTCGCAGAAGTGTTCGAAAACGAGCAGGTGGTGGCGCGCGGCATGCAGGTCGATCTGCCGCATCCGTCGGGCGGCACCGTCAAGCTGGTGCGCAATCCGATCAATATGACGGGCACGCCGCCACAAGCGCTCACGCATCCGCCCACGCTCGGAGAGCATACGGAAAGCGTTCTGCGCGACGTGCTGGGTTACGGCGACGAACGGATCGCGGCGTTATGCGGGCAATCCGTGATTTGAGAAATGCCCGCTTCCGCGCGGGCTGCCTCTCGTCCCGCGCTCAAGCGGAAGCGCGCAGCGCAGCGAGCCAGCCGCGCGCCTCCTCCCAATCGCCGAGCCCGCTGTCGGCATTGATATGTCCGCGCGGACCCACGTCGATCCAGCGGCTGCCCCACGCGTTCGCGCAGGCTTGCGAGAACGGCACGCCACCGTATGGATCGTCGCTACTCGCGACCACGATGCTCGCAAACGGCAAGCGCTCAGTCGGCACCGGCGCGAATCCGCTCGCGTCCTGCGGGAAGTTCGCTCCAGCGGGATCGGGAACGGCGACAAGCAACGCGCCCGCCACTTTGCCGAGCTGGGCGACGCTCGCGTACTGCGTGGCCCAGAACGCGGCCGTCAGGCAACCGAGGCTGTGGGCAGCGAAGACGACCGGACCATCAGCGGCTGCTACCGCTGAGTCGAGCGCGCGGCACCAGGCATCGCGCACGGGATAATTCCAGTCAGGCATCTGCACCCTCGCGAATGCGGGATCAAGAGCCTCCCAGCGCGTCTGCCAATGCTCTGCGCCGGAGTTCTGGTAACCCGGCAATACGAGTACGCCCGGCTGTCGTGCGTTCATTGTGTTCCCCGTAGATTTTGTTTTAGCGCGCAATCGCGGCCGACCGCTATCAGCGGTGGCCAGCTGCAACGCGTCGAGCGCTCAACGTATCACACGTCCTGTTCCCATGCCACGTGGATCGGCGGCCGGCTCGGGCGTCGTGCCGTCGATGCGGATCATCTGCACGTCGCCGTTGAACGACTGCCCTTCCAGCGTGTAGCCCAGGTCCTGCAGCGCGGTGGCGAGTTCGCCCGTAATGGGATGGTACGGCTCGAAGTAAATCGTCTTGGGCGGCAGTAACTGATGATGAAAGCGCATCGCGGCGAGCGCGTCGCCGGCCGGCATATTGAAGTCGTAGAGATCGGTCATGACCTGGAAGATCGACGTGAGAATGCGCGATCCGCCGGGCGTCCCGATCACGAGCGACACCTTGTTGTCCTTTAGCAGGATGGTCGGCGTCATCGACGATAGCGGGCGGCGGCCCGCCAGCACCGTGTTGAGTTCCGCACCCGTGGCAGCCGTCGCACTGGTCGAGCCAGACTGGCCTGCGGCGCCGGCCTTCGTCACGAAGTCGTCCATCGCGTCATTGAGCAGGAAACCCGCGCCGTCGACCACCACGCCCGAGCCGAATTCGCCGTCGAGCGTCGTGG
The DNA here is from genome assembly GCF_052045935.1 of Paraburkholderia sp. 22098. Lineage (NCBI taxonomy): Bacteria > Pseudomonadati > Pseudomonadota > Betaproteobacteria > Burkholderiales > Burkholderiaceae > Paraburkholderia > Paraburkholderia sp. 22098. The sequence continues at coordinate 177,949 of NZ_JBQEPV010000009.1, forward strand.
TGTTCGACACCGCGTTGCCCCACTTGTCCACCACAGAGAAATGCGTGGTCTGCGCTTTTTCGGGTACCGCGTCGCCAAGGCCGGGTTTGACCGGCGTCGCGCCTGGCGCTTCGTCCGCACTGACTTCGGAGGCGCGCTGGCTAAGGTAGGCGTCGTCGAGCAGTTTATCGACCGGCAGCTTGTACGAATCCGGGTCGCCCAGGTACTGCTGGCGGTCGGCGAACACGCGGTCTTCGATCTGCGCGACCAGATGGATATACGGCGCAGAGTTCAATTCGAGCCCGTCGAAAGCCGGCTTCAGATCGGCCTTCATTTTCAGCATCTGGATCAGCCCCACGCCGCCCGAACTCGGCGGCGGCGCCGTCAATACCTGATAGCCGTTCCAGTTTGCAGTGAGCGGCTGACGCCACACGGCCTTGTATTGCAGCAGATCACCCTTCGTGACGAAACCATGCCCGTACATCTGCTGCGCGAGCAGATCGGCGGTGCGCCCTTCGTAGAACTCACGGCCGCCGTCGCTCGCAATCCGTGAGAGCGTTTGCGCCAGTTCCGGCTGCCGATAAGTGGCGCCGGCTTTCATGCCCGAGAAATAGGCGTCGAAGTTCGTCCTGCCGGCGAAATTCTTCGCCGCCGCGTCACGCTGCTGCTGGAGCCGGGGATCGACCTGAAAGCCTTCAGTGGCGTAGCGGATAGCGGGCGCGAGTACCTGCTTCCACTTCAGCTTTCCAAAACGCTGCTGAGCCTGCCACATACCGTCGACGCTGCCCGGCACAGCGACCGCGCGATGGCCGATGGAACTCATGCCCGGCACGACGTTGCCTTTGTCGTCGAGATACATGTCGCGCGTCGCCTGCTGCGGCGCGCGCTCGCGGTAGTCGAGAAAATACGGCTTGCCGTCGACGAACAGCGTCATGAACCCACCGCCGCCGAGGTTCCCGGCGTCCGGCCGCGTGACGGCCAGCGTGAAGGCGATAGCCACGGCGGCGTCCACTGCGTTGCCGCCTGCGGCGAAGATTTGCTGCGCGGCGTCGGCGCTGTAGCGATCCGGCGCGGCCACCGCGGATGCATCGAACACGGCTTTAGGCTGCGGCGTTTTGGCGAACACCCCGGCGGGCGCGACGATGCACGCAGCGAACGTGGCTGAAAGCGTGGCGGTCGCGATCAGTCGCGCGAACGAAGTAAAGGCAAAGGGCGCGCGAGGCGCGCCGTGCGTCAAGATTGGCATCCGAGAAACTCCGGCAACTTAGGGCGCCATGTTGCACGAACGGAAAAAGTCCGAGCAAGGCGAGACGGAACGTGCGGCTTGCGTGAGCGCAGCGCGAGGCGGATGCACCGCCACGGCGCATGCGGCACCGTTCTTGAATGATCGGCGGGCGCCGACGTGGCCGCCCGGGGCGGCGCGCGGCGGCCTGACGGCAAAGCGCGTTTCTTGCGCCCGCGCAGACCCGCGCCGACCGGCATGCTAAGTCGCTGTCAGGCGCGGAACAAAACGATTTACGTCCTGTTACAGCCGGTCTGCGCATCGAACTGCGCCCGAACTGCCGCGCGAGTCCCCGCATAACTCGCGGCGCGGCGCGGCATGAAAGGCGCTCGAACGTCTGCTGCGCGCCGCACTCGCCTGTCGCATCGTGCCTCGTCAGGTAGAATTGTCGGATAAGTGGGCGTATTGCGCGCCCCCGACAGACTTTCACCATCTCGCATGAATACCGAACGCAACGACGCGCCAGCGGCATCCAATTTCATCCGCAACATCATTGACGACGACAACCGTACCGGCAAGTGGGGCCAGCGCGTCGAAACGCGCTTTCCGCCCGAGCCGAACGGCTATCTGCACATCGGTCACGCCAAGAGTATCTGCCTGAACTTCGGCGTGGCGCGCAGCTATGGCGGCGTATGCCATCTGCGCTTTGACGACACCAATCCGGAAAAGGAAAGCGTCGAATACGTCGATTCGATCATCGACGCCGTGCGCTGGCTCGGCTTCGAGTGGCAGAAAGACGGCAAGGAACACCTCTACTACGCGAGCGACTACTACGACAAGCTGTACGAATTCGCGGAGCTGCTCATTCAGCGCGGCAAGGCGTATGTCGACAGCCAGTCCGCCGAGGAAATGCGCGCGAACCGCGGCTCGGCTACCGAGGTCGGCACGCCCTCGCCCTTCCGCGAGCGTTCGGTGGAGGAAAACCTGGACCTGTTCCGCCGCATGAAGGCGGGCGAGTTCAAGGAAGGCGAGCACGTGCTGCGCGCGAAGATCGACATGTCGTCGCCGAACTTCAACATGCGCGATCCGGTGCTTTACCGGATCCGCTTCGCGCATCACTACCGCACGGGCGACAAGTGGTGCGTGTATCCGATGTACGACTACACGCATTGCATTTCGGACGCACTGGAAAACATCACGCATTCGCTGTGCACGCTCGAATTCGAAGACCACCGTCCGCTCTACGACTGGATTCTGAACGAGCTGGCCGAAGCAGGTATTTTCACGCGCCCGCTGCCTCAGCAAATCGAATTCTCGCGTCTGAATCTGACGTACGCGATCACCAGCAAGCGCAAGCTGCTGCAACTCGTGAACGAAGGCCACGTGGATGGCTGGGACGATCCGCGCATGCCGACCATCGTCGGCGTGCGCCGTCGCGGGTTCACGCCTGAGTCGATCCAGTTGTTCTGCGAGCGTATCGGCGTAACGAAGGTCGATTCCTGGATCGACATGAGCGTGTTCGAAGGCGCGCTGCGCGACGATCTCGACGACAAGGCGCCGCGCATCGCCGCCGTGCTCGACCCGTTGAAACTGATCATCGACAACTTCCCTGAGGGCCTCAGCGAGCCGTGCAGTGCGCCGGTGCATCCGCATCATCCGGAACAGGGCATGCGCGAGTTTCCGATTTCGCGCGAGCTGTGGATCGAGCGCGACGACTTCACCGAAACGCCGCCGAAGGGCTATTTCCGCCTCTTCCCGGGCAACAAGGTGCGTCTGCGCTACGGCTACGTGATCGAATGCACGGGTGCGGAGAAGGACGAGAACGGCAACATCGTCGCGGTGCATTGCAACTACTTCCCGGACAGCCGCTCGGGCACCGAAGGCGCGAACAACTACAAGGTCAAGGGCAACATTCACTGGGTCAGCGCGGCAGCCGCGTGCCCGGCCGAAGTGCGCATTTACGACCGCCTCTTCAAGGAACCGCAGCCGGACGCAGGCGGCCGCGATTTCCTCGAAGCGCTGAATCCCGACTCGAAGCGCGTGGTCAATGCCTACCTCGAACCTGGCGCGCACGGCACGTTGCCCGAACAGCGCTATCAGTTCGAGCGTCACGGTTACTTCGTCGCGGACCGCGTGGACTCGCAGCCGGGCAAGCCCGTGTTCAACCGGATCGTGAGTTTGCGCGACAGTTGGGGCAAGCCGGCGTAAGCGGCGAAGCCAACGGCTAACGGCAAGCGTCGCCGCTTCAGAGGGCGTTAGCCGCGCACCAGTGATCGACCAGGGCGTGCATCTGTCTCATCGGATGCACGCCTTTTTCTTTGTGCGTGCCTTCTCGCGTCGGGAATCGTCAGCAGAAGCGCTGCCGCGCCGCTATAACGACCGATGCAATTCCGTCAGTGAAAGCGTGGTTTGAAAGAGCCGCGCGAGGCTGCGGCTCGCGTACTTTTCCACTTCGTCGGGCGCGGTCCAGCGATAGGCATCCATCTCGGGAATCAGCTTACCGTCCGAGCGGCGCGGAAACAGCGACGTGCATGTGTAGGAACTCAGGTCGAGTTCATCGACGGTGGCGCGCGCTGCGAACAGATGCAGATCCTTGTCGCGCCGGTAGACAAAGAGGCCCAAATCCTTCAGACGCTCCGGCTCGATTGCGACTCCGGTCTCTTCGACCATCTCGCGCAGCGCGGTGACGTGCGGGGCCTCGCCTTCCTCGCCATGACCTTTCGGAATGTCCCAGTGCGATGTCTCGGTGGCATGCGCGAGCAGCACGCGGCCTTCGGGATCGAGTAGCACGATTCCGCACGAGACGATCCGCGGACTCATCGCCGCCCCGACCCAGTCCGACTCACCGCATCCGTGCGGGCTCGCGAACGATCCGCCGGCATTCCAACGGCTGGATGCATGCCTAGTTCTTCTTCTGCAACTGCCACTTGCCGCCGCCCTGCTTGCAGAACTGCGGGCGCAGGTTCATGGACTGCCCTTTTGCATTGAGCACGACACCGAGGTCGCGACACGTGCGCTCGCCTTCTTTCGACGTGCTCGCGATCGTAATGGTCGCGTCGATCTTCACGCTGTTGCGCGTGCCTTCATTGACCCATGTGATGCTTTCGCCGTCGGGCTTCTGATCGAGCGCGGCGAAGACCGCCTGCTTGATCGACTCGACGTCGCGCTCTTTCATATAGCTGATCGGCGTGTCGTTGAGGAAACCGAGATTCGCCGCTTGCGCGCCGATGGCCGCTCCAAGCAGGAGACCGGCGGCGGTCAGTTGACGGAGTGCACGAGTTCGCATCGACATGAAGGGGCTCCTCAGATACGTTTTGCTGCGTTTTTGGGCGGTCTCGAGCGCACTGATGGCCGCTCTTGATCTGGACCCCAAAAGCATAGCATGTCCGTCGCGACAGCTTGGGCGCGCTGCGCCGAGGCGACCCGTTCCCCTTCCACGCATCAATCGCCCGCCCAAAAAATGCGCGATGTGCGCCTGCAGCTCGCGACCGGCAGCCGCTCTCATTTAGCGGCTCTCATTTAGCCGCTCTTACCTAATCACTCTGATTTAGGCGCTCTCATTTTTAGGATGGCTCCCATATCACCGTGCGTCACGCTTTCCTAAGATTGGCCGTATTGCGCTTTCGCATTGCTCCCTTCAAACGCCCAATCATGGAATTCACCGTTGCACTGGAAACCTTTGCCGTCGCACTGGCGCTGCTTTGCGTGGCGCTCGTGCCGGTCGCTATCCGACGCGATCCCGGTCTCGCGCGGCCCATCATCCGGATCGACGGACTGCGCCGTCCCCGCTGGCCGAACCTTGTAACGCGCGCCGGCATCGCATGCGTGCTCGTCTCTTTTGCGCTGCTGCTCGCCGCCTGTTTCTGCATCGTCGCCGGCGCGTCTATCTGAAGCGCCGGATCACCTCGTGCCCGCCGCCCATCCGGTGGCGGCGCGCCGCTCCCGAAGATTCTTCGTCAGTTCCCCGCCTTGTAGCCATCGGTGAGCGTATTCAGAAACGCCACCATGTCCTTGATCTCCGCGTCGTTCAGCGCAGGTTTGTCGCCCGGCTTGCGGTCGAACGGCGGCTCCGTATTCAGGTTCGCCCAGTAGCGCTGCGGCAGATCGTCGAACTTCTGGACCTTCCCCTTCGACACCGGATAGAACTTCTCCGGGTTCGTGTCGCGTTCGGCATAAAAGTGCAGAACCTGTTCGAGCGAATGATAGATACCGTTGTGGAAGAAACTCTTCTTCAACGCGACGTTGCGCAGCGTCGGCGTGCGAAAGATGCCGCAGAACTCCGCGCGTCCCTGCAGGTCGGTGCGCTCCGGGCCGCATGCGCCAAGATCGTAGAAGCGCGGATCGCGGTTCACGGGCAGCGCGCGATTGCGCGGCACACCGATCGCAATCAGCCCGAAGTCGCTGAACTGCGGCGGCGCGCCGTCCAGCGTCCGCTGGCTGATGTGACAGCTCGCGCAGTTGCCCTTCTTTTCGTCGTTGAAGAGTTGCAAACCGTGCAGCTCGGCTTTTGTTAGCTGCGTCTTTCCCGCCAGATAAGCGTCGTATTTGCTGGTGTACGGGTAGAACACTTCGGGCGTTTGCTCGAAGGTTTCGAGCGCTTGCAGCACGGCTTTGAAGGTCGCGTCGTCGCTATCGAAAATATGTTCGCCGAACGCGGCGCGGAAGGCGCCCGCGTACGGCGCGGCCTTGATCGCGGCGGTGACTTTCGCCGGCGAGCTGCCCATTTCGAACGAAGACAACAACGGAATGCGCGCCTGGTCGCTGCCGCGATCCACGCGGCCGTCCCACGTGAGGCCGCCGGTTGGACCGGCATCGACGCTTTCGTCGCCTTCGTCGTCGGACTCGTGATAGTGCTCGGCGAACGCCGGCACCGATTGCAGATATTTGAGCGTCGGCGCCGCGCGCATGCCGGTGCGGTGCATGTCGCCGCCGCCCAGTTGCACGGACAGCGAGTTGGCCGGCGAAAACGCGTGGTCTGGACTGTGGCACGACGCGCACGCCAGCTTGCCCGAACCGGATAGCGACGGATCGAAGAACAGCTGCTTGCCTACCGCGGTCATCTGCCGCACGGATTCGTAGACTTGTGCGCGCGATTGACCGCCGGCCGGTGTTGGTTGCGTCACCTCATGTGCCACCTCACGCGCCGCGACCCGCACGACGGCCGCACCGGAACCCACCGAAGCATGAGCGGCACTCGCACCCGCATCTGCGGAAGCGGCCGGCGTGCCGGCATCGCAGCCAGCGAGACTCATGCTCACCGCCATTCCCGCAACCGCGAACGAAAGCGCTATCGCGTGACCTCCGCGGTTGACCGCCGACCTCGCGCGCGACAGCGCCACGTCGGGCGCTACTGTTTTCCGGATCCCCGTCAGACCGAGTCGCATGTGAATGATGTGAATGTGCGATATGAAGTCCGCGAGCGTATTTCATGGATATGACGTTCAAATGACATTCGCCCCACAGCGAATCGCCGCGCCGAAGCAATTCGTAATGAATACATCTTTCTGTCAAATTGCATCGCCACACTTTCGCGGGCGGTCATCGAGCTATCAAACGCACGCGGCCCGTCCCCAACGCGAGAGAGAGAACTTACAAAGATGAACAAGAAACTGATCTGCGCGGCGCCGTTGGCGATCGCTGCAGTGTTAAGCCTTTATGCATGCGGCGGCAACGAGGTTACGCAACCGGACATCACGTCGATCAAGAACGTTGTGGTGATCTACGCGGAAAACCGCAGCTTCGACAACCTGTACGGCAACTTCCCTGGTGCCAACGGTTTGCAGAACGTGAGCGCGGCGAGCGCGAAGCAGTTGGATCGCGACGGCTCCACACTCGCGACGCTCCCGCAGGTCTGGAACGGCCTCACGCAAACTGGCGTGACGCCGGTCGTCACGCAGGCCATGACGGCCAACTTACCGAACAGTCCGTTCGCGATCGACGACCCCAACGGTTTCAACACGCCGATCACCGCGACGACGCGCGATCTGTATCACCGCTTCTATGAGAACCAGATGCAGATCGACGGCGGCAAGAACGACAAGTTCGCCGCATGGGCAGATTCGGGCGGCCTCGTCATGGGCCATTACACGCTCAATGCGGACAAGCTGCCGCTGTGGAAAATCGCGCAGCAGTACACGCTTGCCGATAACTTTTTCATGGGCGCATTCGGCGGCTCGTTTCTGAATCACCAGTGGCTCGTGTGCGCGTGCACGCCGACCTATCCGAACGCGGACAAGAGCCCGGCGGCCGGTTCGATTTCGGCCGTCGAAAGCGACGGCGTGACGCTCAAGGTCGCGTCCAATTCGCCGGCTTCGTCGCTCAATGGGCCGCCGAAGTTCGTGCTGTCCGGCAACCTCACGCCCGACTTCTACGCGATCAACACGATGCAGCCGCCGTATCAGCCGAGCGGCAACAAGGCGGCCTCGGGCGGCGACGCGAATCTCGCCGATCCGGGCGCGGCCACCACGTTGCCCGCGCAGACGCAGCAACACATCGGCGATCTGCTGAACAATGCGAAGGTGTCGTGGGCATGGTACGGCGGCGCGTGGGGCGCGGCGTTGAGCGCCGCCCAGAACGGCACGTCGAACGTGATTTACGGCGCGAACCTGACGGCGCCTAATTTCCAGCCGCATCATCAGCCGTTCAACTACTTCGCGGATCTCGCACCGGGCACGGCAAACCGTTCGCAGCATCTGCTGGACGGCGGCCTCGGCGGCTCGGAGTTCATCAAGGCGATCGACAGCGGCACGCTGCCGCAAGTGACGTTCTACAAGCCGCAAGGCAACCTGAACGAGCACCCGGGCTATACCGACGTCGCGTCGGGCGACCAGCATATCGCGGACGTGATTTCGCATCTGCAGAAGAGCCCGCAGTGGAACAACATGCTGGTGGTCGTCACTTACGACGAAAACGGCGGCTTCTGGGATCACGTCGCGCCGCCCAAGGCGGATCGCTGGGGTCCGGGCACGCGTATTCCGGCGCTGATCATCTCGCCGTTCGCGAAGAAGGGTTTCGTCGATCACACGCAATACGACACGACTTCGATCCTGCGCTTCATCACGCACCGTTTCTCGCTGCCGACGCTCCCGGGCATCGCGGCGCGCGACTCGGCGCTCGTCGCCAACGGCGGCAAGCCGATGGGCGATCTGACCGCCGCACTGAACGTCAGGCAGTAAGCGCGACAGCGCAGCGGCACTGGTAAGCAACAGCCGGCCTTGCGGCGCGGCTTTCGACGGGCAGCTTCGGCTGCCCATTTTTATTGGCGCGATTTATTGGCGCGACGCGTAGACCCGGGGCCGTGATATGGGCCTCATGACCGGTGACCTTCGGCGCGGCGCATCGGACGCGACGAGCGTATGCTGCGCTACAGGCTCGACGACTTGCGTCGACGTCATTTCGCCCGATCATCAGGAGTTCGACAGCATGACTGAAAGAACCATCAAGGTCCCCGGCGCCGATCATCCGATTAGCGTCGAGCCCGCGCGGGCTCGCGTTGTCGTGACGGTGGCGGGTCGCGTGATCGCCGACACGGAAAAGGCGCTCGTGCTGCGCGAAGCGTCTTATCCGGCGGTGTATTACATTCCGCGCAACGACGCCGACATGAACCTGCTCGCGCGTACCGACCACACGACCTACTGCCCGTACAAAGGCGAGTGTGCGTACTACAGCATCACGCCGGGCGGGGAGCGCGCGGTCAATGCAGTGTGGACCTACGAGTCGCCGTATGCGGCTGTGAAAGAGATAGCCCAACATCTCGCGTTCTATCCGGACCGCGTCGATTCGATCGACGTGCAAGCGCTGTCGTAACGCGGGAAAACGCGAGGCAATAAAAAAATCCCATCACCGGATTCGGTAGATGGGATTCTTGACATGCGGGCAATGGCGCGGCGGGCGAGGATCGAACTCACAACCTCAGGTTTAGAAGACCTGTGCTCTATCCAATTGAGCTACCGCCGCAAAGGTCGGCCCGGATTATAACCGATCGCCTCATGCCCGCCAGAACGCGGCGGGCACATCGCACATTATCAGACCGGCTGCGGATGCAGCGCAAACCAGCCGAGGAACACGATGCCCGCGATCACGCAGTACACGCCGAACGAAGCAAGACGTCCGCGGCCTTCGAAATAGCGCATCAGAAAACGCACGCTCAGATACGCGGCGATGGCGGTCAGCACGCCGCCGAGCAGTGCGTCCGCGAGTTGGCCCGGTGCATGGAAAAGCTTCGGCACCTCGAGCAAACCAGCTGCGAAAATGATCGGCGTGCCGAGCAGGAACGAGAACTCCGCGGCTTTCTCCGCCGTGAGGCCAGCGGCATTGCCGGCGATCATCGTGAGGCCGCTGCGCGAAAATCCGGGAATCAGCGCGCCGACTTGGGCGAGGCCGACGAGGAACGCCTGGCCAAAACCCATTTTCTCCGGCGCCTGATGCGCGCGCGAACGCTGCAGGCGATCGCCCAGCCACAACAGCACGCCGTTGACGATCAGCGCGATTGCGACGATGCGCAGGTCGTGGAAAATCCGTTCGAGCCGCTTCTCGAGCAGCAGGCCGACGAGCCCAGCCGGAATCGTGCCGATGATGAGTGCCCACATCATGTGAGCATCGTCGTTACGGCGGCCGCCAAACGACGCGAAGAAGCCGCGTACGAGTGCGCACCAACGTTCGCGGAAATACCACAGCAGCGCGAAGGCCGTACCGAGGTGCAAGGCGACGAGAAACGGCAGCAACTGCGGCGCGTGTTTATCGATATGCATGCCGAACAATGCTGGCACGAGCAGCGTATGACCGAGGCTGCTCACCGGGAAAAGTTCGGTCACGCCTTGCAGCACGCTCAGGAAGATAAGAAACGACAGATTCACGCGGCAGTCCTTGTAAGGAAGATGTCGGGGACAGCGCGCCGCACAACGAACTACCCGGCGCGTTAAAAAGCGCACCGATTATGCCTGGCTGACAAGTCAGCGCCAAGCGTTTGGGCCACATTCGGGGAGATATTGACGCGCTGCGTCACGACATAAGACTGTCGCTACGCGAAACGCAAACGAAAAGGGCCGTTGGGAGACAGCATCCCTTTCAATCGCCTAACGGCGAACGCCGGATGAGCGCGTTCGAGAAGTCGTCAAGCTTACGAAATGCAAGCCGCGCGCATGGGCGACGCGACGCATCGTTCGAAGCGGGCGAGCAAACAGCGGGCGAGCACGCAGATCAGCGATCGAGCTTGTAAAAGAAGTAGACCGTGCTTGCAGTGAACATGCCGAAGAGAGCGACACCCATTGCCATTGCGAGATCCATAACCCCTCCTGAGCGATCTCGCCCGGCGGTAGATATCACCGGGCAGTGAGACGGATTATCGGCAACGATCGGCCGCTTGCGACACCCGCAATTTCCCCAGAAGGGTTTCCCCGTAGCGTAAAGCAGAGCAAAATCGTCGTTTCCGCCGGTACCGGAAGTCGCAGCTGCTGCGGCTGTCGCGTCCGGCGCGTCTACCACTTACTCCATCACACCATCGACCATGCCTCTTTCCCCGCAGCAGGACATTCTCGAAATCGCTCAGGACGCCTCCGTGCTCCGCTTCGCGCCGCAAGCCGGCGGCCGTCTGCTTTCGTGGATCATCGACGGCGAAGAGGTGATCCATTGGCCCGAGCACGCCGACTGGAGTCAGCCCGCGCGCATCCGCGGCGGCAACCCGCTGCTGTTTCCGTTTCTCGGACGTCATCGCGTGGACGGCAAGATCGGCTACTGGCGAGACGCGCAGGACACGGTCCGCGAGCTGCCCATGCACGGCTTTGCACGCGACCTTCCGTTCGACGCTCACGCCGACGTGCACGGCGCGGGCCTGCGCCTCGTGCTCACCGATAGCGACGCAACGCGCGGCGGTTATCCGTTCGGCTTCCGCTTCGAGGCGGCCTACACGCTGATCGACGCGCACACGCTCGAAGTCACGCTGACGACCGCCAACACCGGCGACGCACCGCTGCCCTATTACGCCGGCCATCACTTCTACTTCACGCTGCCGCACCGGCAACGTGCAGAGACGTCGCTCGAATTGCCGCGCACTGAAAGGCGCTTCCAGCAGGCAGACGGCTCGATCAGCGCGGCCGAGCCGGGCGAAGCGCGTTACACGCTCGACGAAGCACGCATTCACGACCGCTTCCACTGCCTCACGGGCGCTCCGGAACAACCGGTACGGCTGATCGCGCCTGGGCTCGGTCGGGTGATCACCATCGATCTGCAGCGGCCGAACTCCGTGCCCTGGTACGCGGTGACGACATGGACCGAAGCGGCGGAGTCCGACTTCTACTGCGTCGAACCGTGGCTCGGGCTGCCCGACGCGATTCATAACGGCATGGGCCTGCGCTGGCTCGATCCGGGCAAGACCGAAATCGCCGCGCTGCGCATCAGCGTCGAAAAACTCGACTAATTTCCGGTCCCACGGGCGCAGCGGTCACGTGCGCGCGGCTCTATTGCGCGAGATGCCGAGGGCGCCCAATGCCCGTTTTTCCGATGCTGCAACGCAAAACCGTTAGAATCAGACGCTTTGTATCTACCTGCCGCGTGATCGGGATCGGCGCGCGGCAGCGCTTTGCGAGGTCCAATGTCTGAAACAACAAGAATTATCAAACGACTCGCGTGCGTGTCGTTGGTGGCGCTCATCGCCGCGTGCGGGTCGGCGCCGGTGGGGCCGGGCTTTTATCGCGTCGAACGGGGCGACACACTGTCGAAGATCGCGCGTAGTCATCACCAGTCGGTGCAAAGCATCGTGCGCTGGAATAACCTGACGAACCCCGACAGCATCGAGGTCGGGCAAGTACTGCGTGTCGATCCGCCCAACGGCGCGGCTTCGACGAACGGCGCCGTGCGCAGCAGCGGCAACGGGAGCGCGAGTGCTTCGGCCGCGCCGCGTTCCGCGCCGGTCGAGAGCGCGCCCTCTTCCCCGCCGGCGTCATCGATCTCGCTCGTGTGGCCGACCAACGGCAATGTCATTCGCGGCTTTGACGGCGGAAACTCAAAGGGCATCGACATCTCCGCTCCAGCGGGCACGCCTGTGGTTGCGGCAGCGGCCGGCACAGTCGTCTACGCGGGCAACGGGCTGCGCGGCTACGGCAATCTGCTGATTCTCAAGCACAACGCGGAGTATCTGACCGCCTACGCGCACAATCGCGTGCTGTTCGTGAAGGAAGGCGAAACCGTCGCGCAAGGCCAGAAAATCGCCGAGGTGGGCGACACCGATACCAATCGGGTCATGCTGCACTTCGAGCTGCGCTATCAGGGCCGCTCGATCGACCCGTCGCGTGCGCTGCCCGCACGTTAGACGTGACGTTAGACGCGACGTAGGCGTGGCGACAGCCTGCTGCTGGCGCGCCGCCTGGCTCGCGGCGCTACAGTCCGCGCATCCGGAGCACCGCGTTACACGGACTGACAGGGGAACCCTGCGTGCTATAAACGCTCAATCCGACACGCGTGGCTTCGTGCCACGTCTTTCATGCCATCTGTAAGGGAATCTGCAATGAAGAGCGCATTTGCGTCCGTGGCGACGGCCGCAGCGATCAGCGTGGGCCTGCTGACATTGGGCGGCCTCAGCGGCTGCTCGACCACCACCAACATGACTTATCTGCCAAGCGGCGACACCGGCTTTGCGATCAACTGCAGCGGCAGCGACGCCAGCACGAGCTGGGCCGAATGCTACAAGCGCGCGGGCGAAGTCTGCGGCAATTATGGCTACGACGTCGTATCGAAAGATGTCGACAACGGCGCGACTTCAGGCGGCACCGTCGGCGGAATTTTTGGGGCGAACGTGAAAAACCGCTCGATGGTGATCCGCTGCAAGCAGTAAGGCATGCGTACCTCGCTGCCGGGTTGCACGAAGTGCAGCCGGCCGCGCACCCAACGCCCCGACCGCGGTTCGATGCTTGCGGCGAAGGCCAGTAACGCTCCGAATGCAATTGGCCACGCGGCAACGAATATGATTACCCAAGTCATAACCGAGGAAAGAAGAGGTAAGCTTTTATGATCCGCGCGTGGTGTGTAATCGCGGTGACGGCAATTAAAGGTCTGCCCAAAAAAAAGCCCGGCGCGAGGCCGGGCTAACGGGGGTTCGGCGCATATCGGCAAAGGACCGGTTCACCATGCGCCAGAACGAAATTTAACAACCCGGTTTTACAAGCGCAATATCTTAATTTCGACAGCAATGTGATGCGACGCACGGATTTCGCATTATGTGAACCGAAAACATAGGCAATAACCGCCCAATAAATCAGGCCAGCCCGGCAGACGGCAAGTTATTAGCCTGGTGGTTCAAGCGAGTTAGTACGCCCGCAAACCCTTTCGCAGCAAGGCTCTGAATCACTTCATTGCAACAAGGCTGACAAATAACGCGCCTCTCTTTCCAGCGCTGGCGCCTCGCCTTATTCGCGGATCGTTGGTGTTAAAAACGCTAGGTGCGCCACCGCACCAATTCAATTAAATAATCGGAATCAGCACGCGTTGCTCACGTCCAATAACCCCTCATGAGAATCCGCGAATGGCGAAACTCTAAACTCGCCTCAAATCCACCGACAAATAAGCCGCTTAAAATCCCAGGTTTCAGGCGTTGAATAAATCAGATGTTAGTCATTCGTGCGGTTCCGCACAAGTCGGCCGAAAGTCATAATCCGGCCGGGTTGCGCGGTGGCTTTACATGACTCGCAATCCCAGCTCGGTGATGAGCACCGCAGCCTGTAGATGCGAAATTGTCGCGCCTTTGAAGAGGGCCGCGTCTACCAGCCGCACGCCGCTCAAATCAGCTTCGCGCAGATCGGCGCCGTCGAACCGCGCGCCCTTCAAGTGTGCGTCCTTGAGGCTGCCGCCATCGAAAATCGCCTCGCGGAAATCGACGCCCGCGAGGTCGGCGTCGGAGAAATCGAGCTGATGCAGCGTCGCCTTGCGGAACGACAGGCCGCGCAAATGCGCGCCGACCAGCAGCGTTTCGACGAAGCTCAGGCCCAGCGCCGTGCACGCCTCGAAGTTCGCGCCGGTCAGCTTGCAGCCGCGAAACGACGCGGACGCGAGCTTGGCGCGCCGCCAGTTCGTGTTGTTCAGATCACTCGACTGGAATGCCGCATCCACGAGATCCGCCGATGCAAAATCGGCCTGGCGCGCCCGGCAACGAACCCAGCGTGTCTGCGCAAGCGTTGCGCCGAAAAACGAAGCCTCGGCAAGCGCGCAGCGGTGGAACTGCGCGCCGCGCAAGTCGAGCCGCGAAAGATCGGCGCCTTCCAGATCGCAATCGTTGAAGACGAGCGGCGTGCCGCTTGCCTGCCCGTTCGCGACGGCGCTTGCCGCGATCAGTTGCTCGACATCGGCGCGAGTGAGCGTGGCGCCGGCCACTTCGTGAACTGGCGCGCCCGGAGCCGGCGCGGTTGAATCGAGTGACATGAAGGTTCAGAATCGGACGAATTGCGAAGGGCCTAAGCGTACCGGAATGCGTGCCGCGCCGGCTGCTTGCGCCGATGGTTTATAGTATCGACCCCCGCCAGAACCCGCTTACGATGACTTCCAACGACGCCGCCCATAGCCCCCTGTACGCCAAGCTCCTCGCCGAAACAGCGAAAATCGGCTGGCCGGAACTGGAACGCTTCTTCGCGCGCGGCATGCTGTTACGCGTCGCGAGCGACCTCGATCTCGTGAGCGTGGCCGAAGCCATCGCCAGCGACGACACCGCGCAGATCACGCAATGGCTGTCGGCGGGACTTGTCGAGCGAGTGCAGTCCGAAACCGCCGCGGACTTCGCCGCGCGCGACCCTGACCTTTGGGCCGTGGTCGTTTCTCCGTGGATTTGCGTGCAGGAACGCCATTGAGCGAAGCGGCGTCAGGCGTCGAACATACGGCGCCCGCGCTGCCGGTGCGCTGGCATCGCCGCGTGCTTGCGCTTGCATTTCCGATCGTCCTCGCCAATCTGACCCAGCCGATTCTCGGCGCCGTGGATACCGCCGTCGCCGGTCATCTGGACGGAGCGGCGTATCTCGGCGGCGTCGCGCTTGGCGGACTCTTCTTCAACTTCGTGTTCTGGGGCTTCGGCTTCTTGCGCATGGGCACGACCGGCCTCGTCGCGCAGGCGCACGGTGCGGGCGACCACGCGGCATTGCGCGATAACGTCGTGCGAGCACTATTGCTCGCGGCCGCGATCGGCGCCGCAATACTCGCGCTGCAGGTGCCGCTGATCGATTACGCTTTGCGCGCCATCGGCGGAAGCGACGCTGTGCAGCGCAACGCACGCCTCTACTGCCACGCGCGCATCTGGGCCGCGCCGCTCGCGCTCGGCAACTATGTGGTGCTGGGCTGGCTGCTCGGCACGCAGCGCGTGCGTCTGGCGCTGTTGTCGCAGGTGTTTATCAACGGCGTGAACATCGTCGCGGTGTTCCTGTATGTGTATGTGTTCAATTGGGGCGTTGCGGGAATCGGCGCGGCCACTGCCACCGCCGACGCGCTCGGCTTCGTGCTCGGCGCGGCGCTGCTGTGGCACGGCAGGACGCGCGGCCTGCCCGCCCTCACTCGGCAGGCGCTCTTCGACGCCGCGGCGCTGCGGCGCCTGATCGTTCTCAATCGCGATATCTTTTTGCGCACGCTGTGCCTGCTGCTGTCGTTCGGCTGGTTTGCGCACCTCGGAGCGAAACAGGGCGACGCGACGCTCGCCGCGAACGCGCTGCTGCTGAACTTTCAGACCTTCATGGCTTACGGACTCGACGGCTTCGCACACGCCGCCGAGGCGCTGGTCGGCGCGGCAATCGGCGCGCGCGACCGGCACGCGTTCGTCCAGGCCATCAAGGTTACGGCGCTATGGTCGGCGCTCGGCGCGCTCGGCTTCGCACTCGTGTACGCGGGCCTGGGTTCGTGGATCGTCGAGCGCCTGACCGATCAGGCAGCCGTGCGTGCCACGGCCGAGCGTTATCTGCCTTGGGCGGCGCTCTCGCCGGTGGTGTCGGTAGGCGGCTATGTGCTCGACGGCGTGTTTATCGGCGCAACACGCACGCGAGAACTGATGACGTCGATGGTCTTGTCGTTCGCGATTTTCGTCGGCGCCTCGTGGCCGCTGCTCATGCTGTACGGCAACCATGGCCTGTGGGCCGCGATGCTTGTCTTCATGGCCGCGCGTGGCGCGACGCTTGCGCGTCATCTGACGAAAGTGGTTACGAGCGTGGGGGTGTAGCGGCGAGGGCCCGTCGGTTTTCCCGCTCGCGCTCAACGCGCTACCGGCGCGGGCACCATTGCGGGCGGACGGGTGTCGGTGGGCACACCATGATAATCCGCGGGATCCTGCGGCGGGGCCGCGTGGTGGCCGGATGGTTCGTTTGCACAACCCGCGACACCGGCACTCAGGAACAAGGCAATCATCGAAACACGGAACATGGACGGTAGTCTCTCTTATGGGAAGGAACGCAAGGCGTGAGCGCCGGAGCTGCGGAGCGCGAGAGTCTACCCGCAACGCTCGTTCCATGACGCGGCGCGCGCAGTCCGGTCTGCCGTTTCGCGATGCGTGACCTACTATAAAGTCACAGCAGAACGTCAAAGGAGACTGCCATGGACGCTGAATCGGTTGCCGGTCTGGTCGGACTCGGGATCGGCCTCGCCGTGCTGCTCGCACTTTCGATTTTTGAATCGAAGACATATCGACGCGAACACGGCGAAGGCATGCTGCATCACTGGCTGACTCATCAGCACGTGCACATGCCGCACTGGAAGCGCCGCCGGCACTGAAGGTTTTTGTGCCTCGTTCGATTGCAGGTTGTCCCGCGATTGCGGGAGGGGCGCTGTCGTGTCGGTCGAGGTGTGTGGTCTGCTCATGTTGCGATTGAGGCGCCACGGCTGGCCGGGTTGCGCCTGAGCCTGTCACGCCCAGATCTGTCCCGCCTTGAGCCTTTCCCGTCAAGCGCCGATCCTGACCTTCCGTGTCGGGCCTTGGCCTTCGTCTGGCCTGCTCTCCGTCCGGCTTTGTCACTGTGTGCTCTACTGGGCCTCGTCACGCTCTCCTTCGCCCGCCGACTTACCACTGCCTTGGTTGCACCTCCGACTCGTCCGCGTCGTCAAGCATTGCCTCTCCCCAACGTTCCGCGTGGGGCGCAGCCGGCACTACAAGCTTAGGCACACGCATTGCTGATTGGCTGGCTGCAAGCAGCGCACGTTGCAGGTCGCTCATCGCGACGGGCAATTTGCGTCGGATCAACGAACCATGCGGCCCGGCATTCGTCGGAGCCGGACAGGGAGAACTCAAATGACAATCGGAACCATCCTACTCATCGTGCTCATCCTGCTGCTGATCGGCGCGTTGCCGACCTGGCCGTACAGCAGCGGCTGGGGCTACCGCCCGACCGGCCTGCTCGGCGTTGTGCTGATCATCGTCATCGTGTTGCTGCTCATGGGACGTATATGACGCGGCTATTTTTGCTTCGACGCAATTCGCGATTGACTCTGGCACCTAAAGCCACGTAGAATCTCGGATTCGTCGGAGCGTAGCGCAGCCTGGTAGCGCATCTGATTTGGGATCAGAGGGTCGAAGGTTCGAATCCTTTCGCTCCGACCACGAAAAAAGCAGCAACGGCATCACAAAAACCCGCGTCGCCTCCGGCTTCGCGGGTTTTTGCTTTTTGCATCCGAATGAATGCAGATGAGCCCGAGGCCGGGCTCGCGATCTGCTAAAACAATTGCAACCGAAGCGCGGTTCAGCCGACGGAGCAAGCTGCCCCGCTGGACTTCAAGCCCGCGCCCCAGCCTCGGAACCATGCAGCGCCGCATGCAAAGCACTGCAACACCCGCATCCAGACTCGAGGAGCCACGCATGAATCTGATTCTCTGGCGTCACGCCGAAGCCGAGGACTACGCCGCCACGGATCTCGCCCGCGCACTCACCACTCGCGGTCGCAAGCAGGCGCAACACGTCGCCAAGTGGCTGCGCACGCGTCTGCCCGACGACGCCGTGATCCTCGCCAGCCCCGCGGTGCGGACCATCCAGACCGCGGAGACGTTGAGCGATCAATACCGTGTCGTGCGCGAGCTGGCGCCGAATGCAAGCGCGCAAGACGTGCTCACCGCATCCGGCTGGCCGAAGGGCATCGCCGAAACGGTGGTGATCGTGGGTCATCAGCCGACGCTCGGCCACGTTGCCGCAAAGCTGCTTGCGAACAGCGACGCCAGCTGGCCGCTCAAGAAAGCGGGCCTATGGTGGATCGCCAGCCGCGAGCGCCACGGCGACGACCAGGCGGTGCTGCTCGCAGCGATGACGCCCGAACTCGTCTGATCCGAGCGGCAAACGGCGCGCCGCCAACGTCCGCAAGCCCGGCGCGGCGCGGACACGGAACGCCAATCGGCAAGCGACGCGGCACCCGCAGCTTTCATACAGTCATCCAATCGTCATGGCTTTGCCATGCGAGCGTCACCGGGCGTTACTACATTGGCGAAAAAAGACTCATCCTTTTTTCGACCAGGACGCCCCAATGCGAGAACTGCCGACGCCTACCCTGCCCCTCGCTTCGATCTTCGAGTCGCGTCGCCTGCCCCGCGCCGAAGAGACGGTCACCGCCCAGCACCGCCTGCGAGTCACGTGGGCTCGCACCGACGAAGAGCTTCGCGAGGCGCAGCGTCTGCGTTACCGCGTGTTCGCCGAGGAAATGGGCGCTCGCCTGAGCGGCCCTGCAGGCCTCGACGTCGATCCGTTCGATTCGTACTGCGATCACCTGCTGGTGCGCGATCTCGACACCCTGAAAGTGGTTGGCACCTATCGCGCGTTGCCGCCGCATCAGGCGGCGCGCATCGGACGTCTATACGCGGAAAGCGAGTTCGACGTCTCGCGTCTCACTCACCTGCGCGCGAAGATGGTCGAAGTCGGCCGCTCGTGTGTGCACGCAGACTATCGCAGCGGCTCCGTCATCATGTCGCTGTGGGCCGGACTCGCGGCTTATATGAAGCACAACGGCTACGAGACGATGCTCGGCTGCGCGAGCGTCGCGATGGTCGACGGCGGGCACTATGCAGCGAACCTCTATTGCTCGCTGCGCGATAGCGCGCTGACCGCGCCGGAATATCGCGCATTCCCGCACACGCCGCTGCCCGTCGACGAACTGCAGACCGGCGCGAATGTCGCACCGCCGCCGCTCGTCAAAGGATATCTGCGACTAGGTGCGAAGATTTGCGGCGCACCGGCATGGGATCCCGACTTCAATACCGCCGACTTTCTGACGCTGTTCCGTCTGTCGGACATCAACGCCCGCTATGCGCGCCACTTCCTCGGCGATGCATTGCCGCGCTGACAACGCTCGAGCGAGCTTGCAAGCAGAAACAGAAAAGCCCGGTAAAAACCGGGCTTTTCTACATGTGCCGCTTGCTCTGCCTACGTACTGACAGAACCGGACATCGACACGTCACTCGTCCGTATAGACCACTCGATACGGAATGCCAACCTTTTCCCACTCCGCGGCTTCCTGAATCAGGCTGTAGTCCGTAAGCGGATTATTGGCGACCCACTCGTTAGGCAAACGCACCTCATACCCGCCGTTGGCCTGCGCGACCGTGATGCCAGGCAGACCGACATCGGCACGCCGGCGGCATAGCAGTGCGGCGAGCCGCAAACAGAACAGCAGCGGCCACTCCACTTCGCGCGTTTGCGACAGCTTGCCGAGCTTGCCTGCATGACCGAGCACGAGCGCGGCAAGCCGCGCCTGGTCGGTGCGCGAGAAGCCGGGCATGTCTGCATTGCTCGTGATATAGGCCGAATGCTTGTGATAGGCGCTGTGCGAGATCGACAAGCCGATTTCATGCAACGCCGCCGCCCAGCCGAGAAACATGCGGTTCTCCTGGCGGCGTTCTTCGTCGGGCTCCGCGAACTGATCGTAAAAGCGCACCGCCAACTCGCCGATGCGCCCGGCCTGCGGACGATCCACGCCATAGCGGCGCATGAAGCCTTCCACTGTGACCGTGCGCATGTCTTCGTGTTGCGAACGACCGAGCAGATCGTAGAGCACGCCGAGTCTCAAAGCGCCATCTGTCGTATCGACGTAATCGACGCCCAGTTCGTCGAACACCGCGATCATGATCGAGAGGCCGCCCGCCAGCACCGGGATCCGGTCGCCCTTCAACGCAACCAGCTTAAGACGATTGACGTTCTCCGCCTTGATCAGCGCACGCTTCAAACGCTCGAGGCCCCCGCGCGAAATGCCGTGCGTGATGCCTGCATCGTTAAAGCCGTTTGCCTCGACGAGTTCCGCAAGGGCACGCGCCGTGCCGGACGAGCCAATTGCCTGCTCCCAGCCGGTTTTCTTGTATTCGGCCGAAATGATCTGGATTTCGCGGCCTGCTGCAAGCTCGGCCTGTCGCATCGTGTATTCGTCGACGTTGCCTGACGGGAAAAATGCCCGGCTGTGGCTCACGCAGCCGATGTACAGGCTTTCCATCTTGATCGGCGTGTAGTGCGAGCCGATGATGAACTCAGTCGAGCCGCCGCCGATATCGACCACGAGCCTCTTGCCCGGGCTCGCGGGCACGGAGTGTGCTGCCCCGGCGTAAATCAGCCGTGCTTCCTCGCGGCCGGCAATCACCTCGATCGGGAAGCCTAGGGCGGCTTGTGCTTCGCCGAGGAATTCGCCCGCATTCTTCGCGATACGCAATGTGTTGGTCGCGACCGCGCGAACGTGGTCGGGATGAAAGTCGCGCAGCCGCTCGCCAAAGCGCTTCAGTGCATCCCAGCCGCGCACCTGTGACGCGCGATCGAGCATCTTGTCGCGCGACAGACCGGCGGCGAGCCGCACGGGCTCACGCAATGCATCGACCTGATAAATCTGGCTGCCCGCGTCGGTTTCCTCGACCCGGCCGACGATCAGCCGGAAGCTGTTCGAACCAAGGTCGACTGCAGCAAGGAGTTGTGGGGTATTGACCATCGGGTATGCGGACTCCATGCGCGCGAGCGCGGCAGCGGTGGATGTGAGCAAGGCGGGACCGTCACGCGAGGTTCCCTTCGTCTTGCGGCCGGCCGCGCTGTTCAAAGACGCCATTCTAAGCGTACCGGAGCTCACGATGTCACCTCGCGGAGATGGGGGTGCCCCATGGTCCCATACGGACTGCGTCATATTGACGACAGGCGAGGAATACAGCGTAGAATTTATAACATTGAGAATGTCATAACAACGTCATCATACTGTGAGAATTTCCGAGCGTCTTTCTGCCTCCATATCTGACATTCCATTCTCGCTGCCGATGTCCATCCGCTACCCCTTATTGAATCGCGAGCTGGGCATTCTGGGTTTCAACGAGCGTGTGTTGGCGCAAGCCGCCGACCCCGCCGTCCCTTTGCTCGAACGCCTGCGCTTCATCTGCATCACCAGTAGCAATCTCGACGAATTCTTCGAAGTCCGCATGGCCGGACTGCAGGAGCAGATGCGCGACAACCCCGGTGCGCTGTCGCCCGACGGCATGTCGCTGCAGCATGTCTACGACCTCGTGGTCGAGCGGGCGCAAAAGCTCGTGCATCGGCAGTACACGATGCTGCACGACACCGTGTTCACCGCGCTGGAGGCAGAAGGCATCTACTTTCACGGCACCGAAGCCTGGAGCGAAGCGCAGACCGAATGGGCGCGCAACTACTTCTTCGACGAACTCCTGCCCGTGCTCACGCCGATCGGCCTCGATCCGGCGCATCCGTTTCCGCGTGTGCTGAACAAGAGCCTGAACTTCGTCGTCGAACTCGAGGGCAAGGACGCGTTCGGCCGTCAGGCGATGATGGGCATCGTGCAGGCGCCGCGCGCCTTGCCGCGCCTCGTGCGGATGCCGCAAGCACTGTCGGGTTATCCGCATGGTTTCGTGCTGTTGAGTTCGCTATTGCAGCGCTTTGTCGGCGAGCTGTTTCCGAACCTCGTCGTGCGAAGTTGCAATCAGTTTCGCATTACGCGCAACAGCGAACTGTTCGTCGACGAAGACGAAATCACGAATCTGCGCGTCGCGCTACAGGGCGAACTTCCCGCGCGGCACCTTGGTAACGCGGTACGCCTCGAAGTATCCGCGGAGACACCCGCGCATGTCGTGCGGCGCCTGCTCGACGAGAGCGGCCTGTCGAACAAGGACTGCTATTACGCGGACGGCCCCGTCAATCTCGTGCGTCTGATGCAATTGCCGGAGATGGTGGATCGGCCCGATCTGAAGTTCGTGCCGCACATTCCCGCGATCCCTTCCGCCATTGCCAACGCAGCGAGCATGTTCGACGTGATCGATCAGGGCGACGTGCTGCTGCATCATCCGTACGAAAGTTTTCAGCCGGTTCTCGAACTGCTGCTGCAGGCTGCGAAAGATCCAAACGTCGTCGCCATCAAGCAGACGATTTATCGCACGGGCACCGACTCGCCGCTGATGGACGCGCTCATGCAAGCGGCGCGCAACGGCAAGGAAGTGACGGTGGTCGTCGAACTGCTCGCGCGTTTTGACGAAGAGACGAACATCAACTGGGCCTCGCAGCTCGAAGCTGTCGGCGCGCATGTGGTGTACGGCGTGGTGGGCCACAAGTGCCACGCAAAGATGATGCTGATCGTGCGGCGCGCAACGGTGGGCGGCAAGATGACGCTCAAGCGCTACGTACATCTGGGCACCGGCAATTATCACCCGCGCACTGCACGCCTTTACACCGACTTCGGCCTGATGACCGCGGATCAGAAAATCTGCGAAGACGTGCACCACGTTTTTCAGCAACTGACCGGCATTGGCGGCGAACTGAAGCTGCACGAGTTATGGCAGTCGCCGTTCACGTTGCATCCGAAACTCGTGGAAGCAATTCGCGCCGAAGCGGAGCATGCGCGCGCCGGCAAGAAAGCGCGCATTGTCGCGAAGATGAACGCGCTGCTCGAACCCACGGTGATCGCAGAGTTATACGAAGCATCGCAGGCGGGCGTGAAGATCGACTTGATCGTGCGTGGTGTGTGTTCGTTGCAGCCGGGCGTGCCGGGCCTGTCGGAAAACATCACGGTGCGCTCGATTGTCGGGCGCTTTCTCGAACATCACCGCATCTACTATTTCTACGACGACGGCCGCGAGCAGGTGTATCTGTCGAGCGCGGACTGGATGGATCGCAACTTCTTCCGCCGCGTGGAAGTCGCGTTCCCCATCAACAATCGGCGGCTCAAACGGCGTGTGATCGCAGAAGGCCTGTCGGCGTTTCTCGGCGACAACCAGTCTGCGTGGCTGATGCAAAGCGATGGACACTATCGTCGGCGGCGTCCCGGCAAGTCCTCGCGCAATGCGCAAATGAGTCTGTTGACGAAGTTCTGTCCGTGAAGGCCGGCGCACTCCGCGTCGAGCGGGTGAACGCTGCCACGTATATAAAAAAAGCCCGCTTTCTAGCGGGCTTTTCTTTGAAGCGAGTGCTTCTCACGCATGCGCCGGTTGCCGCCGTGTCGTGCGGTACACCGGGAATCTCACGGTAAAAGTACTGCCGCGCCCCTCCTCGCTTTTCACGTCGAGTTGCGCATCGTGCCGTTGCAGCACATGCTTCACGATCGCGAGTCCGAGGCCCGTGCCGCCCGTGTCGCGCGAGCGGCTGCGGTCGACACGATAAAAGCGCTCGGTTAGCCGTGGAATGTCGGCAGCCGGAATACCCAGGCCGCTATCCGTCACGGAGAACACGGCAGCGCCGGCTTGCGCCTGCCAGCTGACCTTGATCGCGCCGCCATCGGGCGTATAGCGAATGGCATTGGTCACCAGATTGCCTAGCGCGCTCAGAATCTCGGTTTCGACGCCGGTCACCGTGAGCCCCTCGTCGGCGTCGAATGTAATCTTGTGATGGTCGCTCGACAGGCTCTCCGCGTCGTCACGCAAGTGCCGCAATACGGCGCGCATGTCGATCATCTGATCGCTCGGCGGCTTGTTATCGCCTTCGAGTTTCGCGAGCACGAGTAGATCGTTCACGATATGGCGCATGCGAGACGCCTGCTGCTCCATCAACTCCAGATAACGCGCGCGCTCGGTTTCGGCTAACGGCAACTCGCGCATCGTCTCGAGAAAACCGGAGAGCACAGTGAGCGGCGTCTTCAGTTCATGAGACACGTTGGCGACGAAGTCACGCCGCATCGCGTCGGTGCGCTCAAGTTCGGTGATGTCTTGCGACAGCACGAGCTTGCGGTTCTCGCCATAAGGGAACACCTGCACGGAGAGCACGTTCTGCCGCTTCTCGCCCATGCCGCGCATGATCAGCATTTCTTCGTAGTGGTGCGAGTTCAGGTAACGCACGAAGTCCGGCTGACGCACCAGATGCGTGATGTGCTGACGCAAATCGCGCTTCGCGTCGAGCCCGAAATGTACTTCGGAAATGGCGTTGCACCACTCAATCTGATCGTGGTCGTCGAGCATTGCGACGCCGTTCGGCGACGCTTGAATTGCCTGAATGAAACGCGAATGCTGCTGCTCGACCTGGCGCACCTGTGCATGCCAGCGCTTCGCGAGCTTGTGCAACCGGTAATAGATTTCGCCCCAGATGCCGGGCGCACTCGGCACTTCGCCGTAAACCGGCGCGTCGAGCAAACGCCACAAGCGCTCTTTATGGAAGGTACCGAAGAAGCTTTGCAGAAGCAGCATTACGACCGCGAGGATCAATGCCGCCTTCACATTGACCAATGCGCCGACCACCACGCACAGTATGGCGAGCAGCACGATCGAAACGATGGAGCGCGCCCAGATGATGTTCATGGTCTAAACGTTCGAAGAGAGCGGCGAGCGCGCCGCTACCCATTGATCAAGCGATCAAGCGCTTTTGGCCAGACGGTAGCCGCTGCCGCGGACCGTCTCGATCATAGCATCGCAGCCGGCCGGCTTGAGGGCCGCGCGCAGACGCTTGATGTGCACGTCCACCGTGCGCTCTTCGACGAACACGTGGTCGCCCCATACCTGGTCGAGCAGTTGCGTGCGGCTGTGCACGCGCTCGGGATGCGTCATGAAGAAATGCAGCAAACGGAATTCGGTCGGGCCGAGATCGAGTTTGATCTCGCTGCCTTCCGCGTGCGCCGCGACACGATGCGTTGCCGGATCGAGCTTCAACCCATTGATCGCGACGACGTCTTCGGTCAATTGCGGCGCGCGGCGGCGCAAAACCGCCTTGATGCGTGCCATCAATTCTTTCGGGGAAAACGGCTTGGTGACGTAGTCGTCGGCGCCGATTTCGAGGCCGAGCACCTTGTCCTGTTCATCGCCGCGCGCGGTCAGCATGATGATCGGAATGTGCTTGGTACGCTCGTTGTTGCGCAGGTCGCGCGCGAACGCAATACCCGACTTGCCCGGCAGCATCCAGTCGAGCAGGACGAGGTCGGGCAATACGTCGCTGATCAGGTTCTGCGCCTGCTCGGCGTTGTACGCGCGAATCGGGCAGTGTCCGGCGTGTTGAAGATTGACCGAAATCAGTTCGGAAATCGCGGGCTCATCTTCAATGACGAGAATGCTGCTGGGCATCGGCACCTCTGGTCCTTATCTCTGGATTAACTGAGTGCTTCGCGTTCGAGCGCGTCGCGCGACTTGTGCCGCACGTCCGTACCCTTCACGATGTAAATGATGAACTCGGCGATGTTCTTCGCATGGTCGCCGATCCGCTCGATGGCTTTCGCGATGAACAGAAAATCAAGGCCCACCGAAATGGAGCGCGGATCTTCGGTCATGTACGAAATCAGCTTACGCACGAACGCGCGGAATTCTTCGTCGATCGCTTTATCGTCGCGCACGATCTGCGCAGCGGCGACCGTGTCGAGACGCGCGAACGCGTCGAGCGCGCGGCGCAGAATCGACACCGCCATTTCGCCCGACAATTTGATTTCGGCGATATTGATGGTGCGCGATGCGCCGTCTTCCATGAGACGCTTGGTGCGCTTGGCGATTTTCTCGGCCTCGTCGCCCGCTCGCTCCAGATTCGTGATGGTCTTGGAGATTGCGATCAGCAAGCGCAAATCACGTGCGGCCGGCTGACGGCGCGCGATGATGTTGCTGCATTCCTCGTCGATCTCCACTTCCATCGTGTTCAGGCGGTCTTCTGCCGCGATCACTTGCTCGGCGATGTCGAGATCGAACTCGTTGAGCGCCTGCATCGCTTTGACGATCTGCGATTCGACGAGGCCGCCCATTTCGAGCACCTTCGAGGAAACCAGATTCAGGTCGGCGTCGAACTGGCTGGACAGGTGTTTATCGGACATGTCGTACTCCGTTGTTTTTGCCCGGCCGATTAGCCGAAGCGGCCCGTAATGTAGTCTTCGGTTTCCTTGCGGACCGGCTTGATGAAGATCTTTTCGGTGTCGCCGAATTCGATCAGCTCGCCAAGGTACATATAGGCAGTGTAGTCCGAACAGCGGGCCGCCTGTTGCATGTTGTGCGTGACGATTACCACCGTGTAGTCGCTCTTCAGTTCGGCGATCAGTTCTTCGATACGGCCCGTCGAAATCGGGTCGAGCGCCGAGCACGGTTCGTCGAGCAACAACACCTCCGGGCGGATCGCGATGCCGCGCGCAATGCACAAACGCTGCTGCTGGCCGCCGGACAAACCGTAGCCGCTCTGGCCGAGTTTGTCCTTCACTTCGTTCCACAACGCGGCCTTCGTGAGCGCCCATTCGACGCGATCGTCCATCTCCGAACGCGGCAGCGTTTCGAACATCTTCACGCCGAACGCAATGTTGTCGTAGATCGACATGGGAAACGGCGTCGGCTTCTGGAACACCATGCCGATGCGCGCGCGCAGCAGCGAGATATCGCGCTTCGAGGTCAGCAGGTTTTCGCCGTCCATCAGGATTTCGCCTTCGGCGCGTTGCTCCGGATAGAGCGCGTACATCTTGTTGAACGTACGCAGCAACGTCGACTTGCCGCAACCCGACGGGCCGATGAACGCAGTCACCTTGCCTTCGGGAATCTGCAGATTGATGTTCTTCAGCGCGTGATACTTGCCGTAGAAGAAGTTCAGGTCGTTGACCTCGATCTTCGGGCGCGACGGCGACGGCTCCTGGCCGCCTTGTGCGGGATCGAAACCGGCGGGCGCAGTGGGACGCGAGATCGGATTGAGTTGAGTTTCTGCCATATTCATCGGATTACACTCCGCCCTTACTTGTTCGTGAAGATCGTGCGCGCGAGGATGTTCAGTCCCAACACCGCGAGCGTGATCAGGAAGACGCCGGCCCACGCGAGCGATTGCCACTGCGCGAACGGGCTCATCGCAAACTTGTAGATCGTGACCGGCAGGTTCGCGACCGGCTGGCCCAGATCCGCCGAGAAGAACTGGTTCGACAACGCGGTGAAAAGCAGCGGCGCCGTTTCGCCGGCAATACGCGCGACGGCGAGCAGCACGCCGGTGACGATGCCCGCAATGGACGCCTTCAGCGTAATCGACAACACCATCTTCCACTTCGGCGTGCCGAGCGCGAACGCCGCCTCACGCAGTGCGTTCGGCACCAGTTTGAGCATGTTCTCGGTAGTGCGGATCACGATAGGAATCTGCAGCAGCGCGAGCGCGAATACGCCGGCCCAGCCGCTGAAGTGCCCCATCTTCGCGACGACGAGCGCGTAGACGAACAGACCGACCACGATCGACGGCGCCGACAGCAGAATGTCGTTGATGAAGCGGGTGACGCTCGCGAGCCAGCCTTTCTGTCCGTATTCCGCGAGATACACGCCTGCAAGAATGCCGATCGGCGTGCCGACGAACGTTGCAAGCGCAACCAGCATCAAGCTGCCGACGATCGCGTTGGCGAGACCGCCGCCATCCGTGTTCGGCGGCGGCGTGGACTGCGTGAACAGCTCGATCGACAAACCGCCGATACCGAGGCGCAGCGTCGTGTAGAGAATCCAGATCAGCCACAGCAGGCCGAAGGCCATCGCGGCGAGCGACAACGTCAGCGCCATCGCGTTCTTCATGCGCCGGCGTCCTTGCAGACGCACGCGCATTTTTTCGAGCGCGGCTGCGTCGTTCGAACCCGGCATGTTCAAGGTGGACTGGCTCATTTGGCGCCCTCCCCTTTCTCGAGACGAAGCAGCATGATCTTGGAAATCGCCAGCACGATGAATGTAATCACGAACAGAATGAGGCCGAGTTCCATCAGGGCCGACGTATGCAGGCCCGGATCCGCTTCGGCGAATTCGTTGGCGAGCGCCGACGTGATGCTGTTGCCCGGCGAAAAGAGCGACACGTTATCGAGCAGATTCGTATTGCCGATCACGAAGGTCACGGCCATGGTCTCGCCGAGCGCCCGGCCGAGGCCGAGCATCACGCCGCCGATCACACCGCTCTTCGTGAAGGGCAGCACGATCTT
Source organism: Paraburkholderia sp. 22098 (assembly GCF_052045935.1). NCBI lineage: Bacteria > Pseudomonadati > Pseudomonadota > Betaproteobacteria > Burkholderiales > Burkholderiaceae > Paraburkholderia > Paraburkholderia sp. 22098. The sequence goes on from NZ_JBQEPV010000009.1 coordinate 206,419, forward strand.
CCACATTACTTCCCACGTCGTGCAGCCGATGCCGTAAGCCGATTCCTTGAGCAGGACCGGCGTGACTTCGAACACGTCGCGCATCACCGAAGCGATGTACGGAATGATCATGATCGCGAGAATCACTCCCGCGCACAGAATGCCGATGCCGATGGGCGCGCCCTGAAACAGCGCGCCGACCACCGGAATGCCGCCGAGTACCGCGCCGAGCGGCTTCTCGAACCACGTCGCGAAGATCGGCGCGAACACGAGCAGGCCCCACATGCCGTAGACGATGGACGGAATCGCGGCGAGCAGTTCGATCGCGATGCCGAGCGGCCGGCGCAGCCACGCGGGCGAGAGTTCCGTCAGAAAAAGTGCGATGCCGAAGCTGACGGGCACCGCGATGATGAGTGCAATGATCGATGTGGCGATGGTGCCGTAGATCGGCACGAGTGCGCCGAACTGCTTGCTCGGCGGATCCCATTGCGCGCTCCACAGGAAGCCGAGGCCGAATTGTTTGATCGACGGCATGGACGCGACGATCAGCGAAACGATGATGCCGCCGAGCAGCAACAGCGTGACGATGGCGGCAAGGCGCGCGAGGCCGCCGAAGATCACGTCGCCGGCGCGGCTGGGCGCTTTCTGCTGGGACGCGCTGCCGGGCGGTGTCGCCCGCGAAGCGCCTGACGCGAGTTGGATGTCGGACATAAGAGCCTGATGGACCTTTTCCAGTTGCCGTGCGACGTATGCCGCGCGGCCGGTAATGCGTGAGTACCGACTGATGTTGCCGGGTGCCGGGACGTCGCCGGGACGTGCCGGTTAATGCCATTGGCCGTCCTCACGCGAGGACGGCCAATGTGTTACGTACAGCCGTTGCCTGCTACTTCTTCTGGGGCAACGCTTACTCGGCGAGCGGCTTGCCCGCTGCGTCCTTGACCTTCGACTTCCACTGCGTGCGGATTTCCGACACGACCGATTCCGGCAGCGAAATGTAGTCGAGATCGTTCGCGGCTTGCGTGCCGTTCTTGAATGCCCAGTCGAAGAACTTCAGCGTCTCGGTGCCTTGCGGTGCCTTTTCCTGCGTCGTGTGCAACAGCACGAACGTCGCGCCGACGATCGGCCATGCGTTCTTGCCCGGCTCGTTCGTCAGGATCTGGTAGAACGATTTCGACCAGTCCGCGCCTGCTGCCGCTGCCTTGAACGTATCCGTCTTCGGCTCGACCACCGTGCCCGTCGAATTCTTCAGCGCGACGTAGGTCATGTGGTTCTGCTTGGCGTAGGCCCATTCGACGTAGCCGATTGCGCCCGGCAGACGTTGCACGAATGCGGCGACGCCGTCGTTGCCCTTGCCGCCCGTACCCGTCGGCCAGTTGACCGTCGAGCCTTCACCGACCTTCGACTTCCATTCCGTGTTGACCTTCGACAGGTAGTTCGTCCAGATGAAGCTGGTGCCCGAACCGTCGGCGCGGCGAACCACGGCGATGTCCGTGTCCGGCAGCTTGACCTTCGGGTTCAGTGCAACGATCGCGGGATCGTTCCACTTCTTGATCTTGCCCAGATAGATGTCGCCGAGCACTTCGCCCGACAGGACGAGTTCAGCCGGCTTCACGCCCGGTACGTTGACGACCGGCACCACGCCGCCGACCACCGTCGGAAACTGGAACAGGCCGTCCTTGGCGAGTTCGTCGTCCTTCAACGGAGCGTCGGAGCCTGCGAAATCGACGGTCTTGGCAACGATCTGCTTAACGCCGCCCGACGAACCGATGCCCTGATAATTAACCTTGCCGCCGCCGGACTTCTGATAGGCGTCGGCCCACTTCGTATAAATCGGTGCTGCGAAGGTGCTGCCCGCGCCGGTGATGTCTGCGGCTTGCGCTGCGATCGCGAAGAACGCGCCAGCGACGCCAGCGAACACGGTTTGCATCAATTTCATCGAAACCTCCAAGGTGTGAGCGGTGTGAGCGAGTAAGACGAACACCGCGAAGCTTAGGGTCTCTTTGTGACAGTAACGTGACTTACCGTGAAACGTACGTGACAGTGGGTTTACGAAGGTGAAAGGCGTGGTGGGTAAATCACGGAGCGGGCGCGTCGTTGCCCGGTGCCTGTATAGATTAGGCGAAAAAGATGGGGTGAGGGTTTGCGGTGGAGCGTGGGATCTAGCGATGCGTGAGTGCGCATCGGCTCGCCGCAATGAAACTCGGGCATGCGCGGGGGGGGGGCCGTCGGCGGCCCCGCCCGCGCATTGAGGCGCCCGCTTAAGCCGTCGCCTGCTTCACCGCAGCAGCGATGGATTCGGCATGACGAAGCGCATCGTCGGCATGTTCCGCCTCCACCATGACCCGCAGCACCGGCTCGGTGCCCGAAGCGCGAATCAGCACGCGTCCGCGGCCATTGAGCGCGTCTTCGGCGCTGGCGATGGCGCGCCGGATTGCGTCGCTGCTCTTCCAGTCGGCGTCCGGTTTCATCCGCACATTGATCAGCTTTTGCGGGAACAGCGTGACGCCGTCGAGCAGTTCGGCCAGCGTCTTGTCGCTGCGCTTCATGGCGGCAAGCACGAGCAGCGCTGACACAATGCCGTCGCCCGTGGAATGGCGGTCGAGCGACAGAATGTGGCCCGACCCTTCAGCGCCAAGCTGCCAGCCGTGCTCCCGCAACTGTTCGAGCACGTAGCGGTCGCCGACTGCCGCGCGCACGAACTTGACGCCTGCCGCCTGCAACGCGACTTCGACCGCCATATTGGTCATCAAGGTGCCGACCGCGCCTTCGACCTTGCCGTCGGTCGCGATACGATCTTTCACCAGCACGTACAGCAGTTCGTCGCCGTTATACAGGCGCCCTGCCGAGTCGACGACCTGCAGACGGTCGGCGTCTCCGTCGAGCGCAATACCCAGGTCGGCGTGGTTGGCCCGCACCGCCCGCACGAGCGCATCCGGCGCGGTCGCACCGACGCCGTCGTTGATATTGAAGCCATTCGGTGCGACCCCGATCGGGATGATCTCCGCGCCGAGCTCGTGAAAGACGTGCGGCGCGACGTCATACGCGGCGCCGTGCGCGCAGTCGACCACCAGCTTCAGTCCCCGCAAATCGAACGCCGCGGGAAACGTGCTTTTGCAGAACTCGATGTAGCGGCCGGCGGCGTCGTCGAGACGCCGCGCCTTGCCGAGCTGCTCGGACGCAGCACAGGCGAGCGGCAGCTCAAGGTGCTCTTCGATCTGCGATTCCACCTCGTCGGGCAACTTGTTGCCGTCGGCGGAAAAGAATTTGATGCCGTTGTCGTAATACGGATTGTGCGACGCGCTGATCACCACGCCGGCCGCAAGCCGCAACGCTCGCGTCAGATAGGCGATGCCCGGCGTAGGCATTGGACCGGCCAGCATCACGTCGACGCCTGCTGCGGAAAAACCGGCTTCGAGCGCAGCCTCGAGCATATAGCCGGACACCCGCGTGTCTTTGCCGATCAGCACGGTTGGCCGCGTGCCCGTGCGTGCCCAACGGTCTGCACCGACCAGCACCTTGCCGGCCGCATAGCCGAGCCGCAATACAAATTCCGGCGTGATGGGCCCTTCACCGACCTTTCCCCGAATTCCGTCCGTGCCGAAATAACGACGTGCCATCTTTTATGTTCCTCCTTGGCTGAGGGTTCAACCGCGCGGGCCGGCGTGATTCGCCGCGTTGCGCAGGGCTACCCAGACTTTCATTGCGTCTACTGTTTGTGCGACGTCGTGCACGCGGAGAATCGCGGCGCCGCGTTCCGCCGCGCAAACGGCTGCAGCGATGCTGCCGGCGACGCGCTCCGGCGCCGCCCGTCCGGTGACCGCGCCGATCATCGATTTGCGCGACATTCCCGCAAGAATGGGATACGGCGGCTCGCCGCGCGGCGCCGTATCCGGCAGAGCCGCGAGCAGCGCGTAATTATGCTCGACCACTGCCTTACCAAAACCGAAACCGGGGTCGACGCTGATGCGATCCCGTGCGATGCCCGCCTGTCTGAGCGCGTCCACCCGTTCTTCCAGAAACTGCCGGACTTCGCTGACGACGTCGCCGTAAGCCGGTTCACCCAGTTGCATGCTCTGCGGCTCGCCGAGCATATGCATGACGCACAGACCGCAGTCGCTTTCGCGGACCGCGTCGACGGCGCCGGGCATGCGAAAGCCCCAGATGTCGTTGATCAGATCGGCGCCCGCGGCGAGCGCGTGGCGCATGACTTCGGGCTTATAGGTGTCGACGGATAGCGGCACGTTGGCGCCGCGCAGTTGCTCGACAAGTGGGATCACACGTTCTAGCTCTTCGTCGAGCGGCACTGGCGGCGCGCCCGGACGCGTGGATTCGCCGCCGATGTCGATGATGTCCGCGCCGTCAAGCAGCATGCGTTCGGCTTGACGCAACGCATCGCCGCGCGTCGCATACTGGCCGCCGTCGGAAAAGGAATCTGGTGTGACGTTCAGGATGCCCATGACCAACGGGCGTTCAAAGCTCAGCTTGAACCGGCCGCATTGCAACGGCTCCGGGATACGGGGAAAAGGAATAGCGACTGTGGCCACGTAGCGTTACATCACTTATGACGGATAAATGCAAAACGGGCCGGTGTGAAACACACCGGCCCGCACTTTCTACTGATAGCCGATCAGGCCGGAGCGGTCGCGCTGCCCGGCTTGACTTCGGTGCCGGGGCTGCCGCCCGACGAAGCGTCGCTTGCCGACGGCGGCGAGCTCTTAGGCGAGCGCGGCGGACGGCCTGCCATGATGTCGTTGATCTGATCGGCGTCGATCGTTTCCCACTCCATCAACGCGGCGGTCATTGCTTCGACCTTGTCGCGGTTTTCGTCCAGCAGGCGCTTCGCGAGGTTGTATTGCTCGTCCAGCACGCGCCGGATTTCGGCGTCGACCTTCTGCTGCGTTGCTTCCGAAATGGTGCGCGTGAAACCACGACCAAACGGCGTTGCGTCGTTTTCGTCGTCAACGTAGACCATCGGTCCCAACGCGTCCGTCATGCCGAAACGAGCCACCATGGCGCGCGCGGTTTGCGTGGCCTTGTTGAAGTCGTCCGACGCGCCGGTGCTGATCAGGTTGAGGAACAACTCTTCCGCAACACGGCCGCCAAACAGAATGGCGAGACGATCGAGCAGGTAGTCTTTCGAGTACGTTTCGTTGTCATGCTCCGGCAACTGCCACGTGACGCCCAACGCACGGCCACGCGGAATGATCGTGACCTTGTGCACCGGATCGGCTTTCGGCAACAGCTTGGCGATGACTGCGTGACCCGACTCGTGATACGCGGTGGCACGCTTCGATTCTTCGCGGATCACGGCCGACTTGCGCTCCGGGCCCATGAAGATCTTGTCTTTCGCGTCTTCGAAGTCCGTCATTTCGACGATGCGCTTGCCGCGGCGCGCCGCAAACAAAGCCGCTTCGTTCACGAGATTCGCCAGATCGGCGCCCGAGAAGCCCGGCGTGCCGCGCGCGATCACCGCTGCGTCGACGTCGTTCGAAATCGGCACCTTGCGCAGGTGAACCTTCATGATGTGTTCGCGACCACGAATGTCCGGCAGACCGACATAGACCTGGCGGTCGAAACGGCCCGGACGCAGCAGAGCCTTGTCGAGCACGTCCGAACGGTTGGTTGCGGCGATCACGATCACACCCGAATTCGCCTCGAAGCCGTCCATCTCGACCAGCATCTGATTCAAGGTCTGCTCGCGCTCGTCGTTACCGCCGCCCATGCCGGCTCCGCGATGACGGCCGACCGCGTCGATTTCGTCGATGAACACGATGCACGGTGCATGCTTTTTCGCCTGCTCGAACATGTCGCGCACACGCGCCGCGCCGACGCCGACGAACATTTCGACGAAGTCCGAACCCGAAATGCTGAAGAACGGCACCTTCGCTTCGCCAGCAATGGCGCGCGCGAGCAGCGTCTTACCGGTTCCCGGCGGGCCGACCAGCAGTACGCCACGGGGAATGCGGCCGCCCAGCTTCTGGAATTTCTGCGGATCGCGCAGGAAGTCGACCAGTTCGGAGACTTCTTCCTTCGCTTCGTCGCAACCTGCGACGTCGGTGAAATTGATTGCGTTGTTGTTTTCGTCGATCAGACGCGCACGAGACTTGCCGAACGAGAACGCGCCGCCTTTCCCGCCCCCCTGCATCTGTCGCATCATGTAGAACCAGAAACCGATGATCAGGATCGTCGGCCCGAGGTAATACAGCGCGGACACCAGCGCATTAGGTTCGTCGTCAGCCTTGCCGCTTACCTGAACGCCATACTTCATCAGATCGCCGACCATCCAGATGTCGCCGGGCGACACGATCTGGTACTTCTGGCCGTCTGCTGGAGTGACCGTGAGGTTCCGCCCCTGGACAATGACGTTCTTGACTTTGCCGTTCTTCGCGTCGTCCATGAACTGCGAATAGGAAACGCCTTCCTGGACACGGGGCTTGTCGAACTGCTTGAACACCGTAAATAGCACCAGTGCGATAACCAGCCACACTGCTGCTTTCGAAAACATATTGTTGTTCAAAGCACCACTCCTTCACTTAGACGGGCGCCTACATTTGCCTTGCGGCACCACGAAAGCATTCTAATCCAGTCCGCAGACCCCTGCCATAAGGTTTCGCTACCACAGAAATAGCGTAGCGGGCTGTAACGGTGCAAATTTCCACCGTCATCAGCGCATTTATGGACAGACGCTGAACCATTCTGCAGGCCCTACGCAGCTCGCCCTACGCGGGCCGCCCTACGCGGGGCGCTTCAAATGCTTACCCAAAATAAACGTTTCTGACGACTTGTCCCGCGAAGCCTTCGGCTTGCGGGCAGCCACCACCTTGAACTGGCGCTTGAACTTTTCGACAATCTGGCTGTAACCACTGCCGTGGAAGCATTTGACTAAAAGGGCTCCATCCGGTTTCAGGTGATTCTGCGAGAATTCCAGCGCGAGATCGCACAAATGCTCGATCCGCGCCGCATCCGCCAAGGCCACGCCTGACAGGTTGGGCGCCATATCCGAAATTACAAGGTCTACCTGGCGCTCTCCCACTAATTCTTCCAACTGCGCCAGCACCGAGTCTTCGCGAAAGTCGCCCTGAATGAAGTGGACGTCGGCGACCGGCTCCATTGGCAGCACGTCGAGCGCGATAATGGTGCCGTCGATCCCGCCTTCCCGCTCGGCGTCGCGCCGCGACCCTTTGGCGAGTTTGTTGCGCGCATACTGGCTCCAGCTGCCCGGCGTGGAGCCCAGATCGACGATGACCTGCCCCGGGCGGATCAGCTTGTCCTGCTCGTCGATTTCCTTCAGCTTGTACGCTGCGCGGGCGCGGTAGCCTTCGCGCTGCGCCATCTTTACGTAAGGATCGTTGATGTGGTCATGCAACCACGCCGTGTTGAACTTGTTTTTTGCCATTAAACGTTGAACTCTTGCTGCGTCATGTCACGCTTTAGCGGATAATACGCGGTTAATTCGCGCGGCGACCGCCAAAAACCGGCAGTTATCCGCGATTCTGTTGTTCTGACGCGCCGCCTGCCGTACTGTCCCACTCGTATCCCGATTGCGCCCAAACCGAATCAATCGAAAGACGGGATAGGCCACGCAGGCGCTGCCATTTTAGTCGAGTCTCCCACTTCACATGCCCGCCCTCAAAGTCTCTTCCGACCAACGCGCCGAGTTGCGCTCCCAGGCACATGCGCTCAAACCGGTCGTGCTCGTCGGCGCCGAAGGTTTGACCGACGCCGTGCTCGCCGAGATCAAGGTTCACCTTGCCGCTCATCAGCTGATCAAGATTCGCGTGTTCGGCGACGAACGCGAAGAACGCATCGCCATTTACGAACAGATCTGCGACACGCTGAACGCCGCGCCGATCCAGCATATCGGCAAGCTGCTGGTTATCTGGAAGCCGGAGGCCGCAGCGCAACCTGCGGTGAAGAGCAAGCGCGGCGCATTGCCGAGCGCCCGCGAAGCCGCTGTCGAAGCGAAGCCCGGCAAGGGCCGCGCGCCGCGCGTCGTCAAAGTCGTGAAGCCTAGCGAAGTGCCCATGCGCAAACCCAAGGCGAAAGCAGTGCTGGTGCGCGGGAACGAACGCGTCACGCAAGGCGGCAACATCAAACGCGCGAAAAAGCGACAAACAAGCGCCAAGCGCGCGCATCAGTCGAAATAAGCAAACGTATGAAAGGTGCGGCGAGCTCCGCGCCTATTGCCTGCGGCCAGCTTTGACTTCAACGTTTGGCCGCGCTCTTCGCCTGGCGCGCCGACAGCACAAGCGAGCGCCACACCACAGCAGCAGCCCTCCAGCCGGTGCTTTAGCCTGTCACCTTTCCCGAAACATCGGGGGCGCCCTGCTGTACTGAACCAGCGCCCTCGCCCAGCGGCAGCTTCCAGACCAGAACCAGGCCGAGCAGGCTTTCAATCAGATAAAACAGGCTCGAAACGCCGTGCAGCATGCCGAAGCGCGCAGCATAGGCGGAATGGCCGACATCGGTGCCCGCTTCGACCGCAGCGATACGCATCGCATTCATGAACGGCTGCAGCGCGAAATAACCAACCAGCACGCACACCAGCATTCCCGCGACAAGCCAGCGCAACCGGCGATACGCGTTGCCGCCGCGCCGGACCACCACGTTCGCGAGGCCGAGCAGCAAAATGCCGCACACGGCGCCGAGCACCCCTTCGATGCGAAACAGCTGCGCGGCCACTGCGCCCGCCGTTGTCCGGTCGAGCGAAGTGAACAGCACGGGCGCAACGGCATAGCCGATAGTCAGCAGGCTGCCGACCCACACCACCGTCAGCAGACGGAAAATCCGATGCGGCATCAGGGACACCAGAGCGGCCCTCAAACGTAGCTAACTGCGATGATTTCGTACTCGCGCACGCCGCCGGGCGCCTGCACCGACGCCACGTCGCCTTCCGACTTGCCGATCAGCGCGCGCGCAATCGGCGAACTGATGGAAATGAGGCCGTGGTCGATATCCGCTTCGTCGTCGCCGACGATCTGATATTTGACCGAAGCGCCCGAAGCGAGATCTTCGAGTTCGACCGTTGCGCCGAACACCACGCGGCCATCCGCGTCCACTTTGGACGGATCGATCACCTGAGCGCCGGCGAGCTTCGATTCGATTTCTGCGATGCGGCCCTCGATAAAACCCTGCTTTTCCTTCGCTGCGTCGTATTCTGCGTTTTCCGACAGGTCGCCCTGCGCGCGCGCTTCCGAGATCGAGTTGATCACGGCGGGACGCTCAACCGATTTCAGGCGCTGCAATTCGTCGCGCAACATGTCTGCGCCGCGCTTAGTCAATGGAATAGTGCTCATAAACAACTCTCGTGAAAACGCCGGGCCGCTTCCGGTTCGCTGAGCCCCGCGCCGCGTCTGAAGCGAAAGAGCCAGATGCGTGGAGTGCTTTGAAACAAAAAGCGGCCGTAAAAAAACACCGCGGTTAAGTGCATTCCGTGGGAGCCGGCGACCCGGAAGAAACCGGGACACAGCACCTGCGGAACGCCGCTTAACCGCGGCACTTACATCTTGGACAGGAACTCGAAGCCTTAGTTTAGGCGAGCGTGCAAGCCTTGTAAATCATAGACTTCCAGATCCTTCAGGTAGCGCAAGCCTTCGACGGCCGCGCGCGCGCCGGACATGGTCGTGTAGTACGTGACCTTGTTCGCCTGCGCACTCATGCGGATCGAGCGCGAGTCGGCGATCGCGGCGCGCGTCTCGTCGACGGTCGTGAAGACCAGCGCAATTTCGCCGTTCTTGATCATGTCGACGATGTGCGGGCGGCCGTCCTTCACCTTGTTCACGACCTTGACCGGCACGCCGGCCGCTTCGATCGCAGCCGCCGTGCCCTTGGTCGCGACAATCGGATAGCCGAGTTCGTGCAGCATGCGCGCGACTTCGACGGCCTTCGGCTTGTCCGCGTCCATCACGGTCAACAGCACCGTGCCCGACTCCGGCAGACGCGAGCCCGCCGCCAGCTGCGACTTGAAAAGCGCCTCTCCGAACGTTTGGCCGACGCCCATCACTTCGCCGGTCGAACGCATTTCCGGCCCGAGCACGGGGTCGACAGCCGGGAACTTGACGAACGGGAACACAGCTTCCTTCACGCTGAAGTACGGCGGATCGATTTCCTTCGTCACGCCTTGTGCCGCAAGCTTTTGACCGACCATAGCGCGCGCTGCGATTTTCGCGAGCGGCAGGCTGGTCGCCTTCGACACGTACGGCACCGTGCGCGATGCACGCGGATTCACTTCCAGCACGTAAATGATGTCCTGCTTCGAGCCGTCCGCCTGCGGAACTTGCTGAATCGCGAACTGCACGTTCATCAGGCCGACCACGTTCAGCGCCTTCGCCATTGCACCGGTCTGGCGCTTCAGTTCGGCAATGGTCTCGCCCGACAGCGAGTACGGCGGCAGCGAGCAAGCCGAGTCGCCAGAATGCACGCCCGCCTGTTCGATATGCTCCATCACGCCGCCGATGAACACCGCTTCGCCGTCCGAAATGCAATCCACGTCGCATTCGATTGCGTCGTTCAGGAAGCGGTCGAGCAGCACCGGCGAATCGTTCGACACTTTCACGGCCTCGCGCATGTAGCGCTCGAGGTCGCGCGGCTCGTGGACGATTTCCATTGCGCGGCCGCCCAGCACGTACGACGGACGCACCACCAGCGGGTAGCCGATTTCGTCGGCGAGCTTGAGCGCTTCGTCTTCGGCACGCGCGGTGCGGTTAGGCGGCTGGCGCAGGCCGAGGTCCTGCAGCAGTTTCTGGAAACGCTCGCGGTCTTCGGCCGCGTCGATCATGTCGGGCGACGTGCCGATGATCGGCACACCGTTCGCTTCGAGATCGAGCGCGAGCTTCAGCGGCGTCTGGCCGCCGTATTGCACGATCACGCCGACCGGCTTTTCCTTGTCGACGATTTCGAGCACGTCTTCGAGCGTCAGCGATTCGAAGTACAGACGATCGGACGTGTCGTAGTCGGTCGAAACCGTTTCAGGGTTGCAGTTGACCATGATCGTTTCGTAGCCGTCTTCGCGCATGGCGAGCGCGGCATGCACGCAGCAGTAGTCGAACTCGATGCCCTGGCCGATCCGGTTCGGGCCGCCGCCCAGGACCATGATCTTCTTGTTGTTCGTCGGATTAGCCTCGCACTCTTCCTCGTAGGTCGAGTACATGTAGGCCGTTTTCGTGGCGAACTCGGCCGCGCATGTATCGACGCGCTTGTACACCGGGCGCACGTTCAGTTCAATGCGGCGAGCGCGCACTTCGGCGGGCTTCGCGCCGACGAGCTTGGCGAGACGCCGGTCCGAGAAACCGCTTTGCTTCAGATACTTCAGTTCTTCCTTCGAGAGGCTCGCGAGCGTACGGCCGGCCAGCGCCTTTTCCTTCAGGATGATCTGTTCGATCTGCGCGAGGAACCACGGGTCGATCGACGTCTCTTCGAAAATTTCCTGCGCCGTCATGCCGATACGGAACGCGTCGCCGACGTACCAGATTCGGTCCGGACCGGCTTCGCCGATCTCGCGGATGATCTCGTCGCGGTTATCGGTCTTTTCGTCCAGACCGTCGACGCCCACTTCAAGACCACGCAGCGCTTTCTGGAACGACTCCTGGAAAGTGCGGCCGATCGCCATGACTTCGCCGACCGACTTCATTTGCGTGGTCAGGCGCGAATCGGCTTCGCGGAATTTTTCGAACGCGAAACGCGGAATCTTGGTGACGACGTAGTCGATCGTCGGTTCGAACGACGCCGGCGTCTGGCCGCCGGTGATTTCGTTCTTCAGTTCGTCGAGCGTGTAGCCGACTGCAAGCTTGGCCGCGACCTTGGCGATCGGGAAGCCGGTCGCCTTCGACGCCAGCGCCGACGAACGCGACACGCGCGGGTTCATTTCGATCACGATCATCCGGCCGTCTTTCGGATTGATCGAGAACTGCACGTTCGAACCGCCGGTGTCCACGCCGATCTCGCGCAGCACCGCGAGCGACGCGTTACGCAGAACCTGATATTCCTTGTCCGTGAGCGTTTGAGCCGGCGCTACGGTGATCGAGTCACCGGTGTGGATGCCCATAGGGTCCAGGTTTTCGATCGAGCAAACGATGATGCAGTTGTCCTTCTTGTCGCGGACCACTTCCATCTCGTACTCTTTCCAGCCGAGCAGCGATTCTTCGATCAGCAACTCGCGCGTGGGCGACAGATCGAGACCGCGCTTGCAGATTTCCTCGAACTCTTCGCGGTTGTACGCAATGCCGCCGCCCGAACCGCCGAGCGTGAACGACGGGCGGATCACGACCGGATAACCGCCGCTGCCGGTTTCGACGGCGATGCGCGCCTGAACCTGCAGCGCTTCTTCCATGGAATGCGCGGTGCCCGACTTGGCCGAACCGAGACCGATCTTGGTCATCGCGTCCTTGAACTTCTGGCGGTCTTCCGCCTTGTCGATTGCTTCGGGCGATGCGCCGATCAGCTCGACCTTGTACTTTTCCAGCACGCCGTGCGCGTGTAGATCGAGCGCGCAGTTCAGCGCGGTCTGGCCGCCCATCGTCGGCAGGATCGCGTCCGGGCGCTCCTTGGCGATGATGCGCTCGACCACTTCCCACGTGATCGGCTCGATATAAGTCACGTCGGCCGTGTTCGGGTCGGTCATGATCGTCGCCGGATTGCTGTTGACGAGGATGACCTTGTAGCCTTCCTCACGCAGCGCCTTGCATGCCTGCGCGCCCGAGTAATCGAACTCGCACGCCTGGCCGATGATGATCGGACCCGCGCCGATAATGAGAATGCTCTTGATGTCTGTCCGCTTGGGCATAACGCTCTCGCTAATGTATTCCTGAATTCTTTCCGTCAGCGCGCGCCGCCTGGGCGTTGCGCGCGCTTTACCTCTCGCTGCTTCTGGCCGCGCTCGTTATGCCGCCGCGGTCTTGCCGGCCTTCTTCGCGTCCATCAACGCGGTGAAGCGGTCGAACAGATAGGCGATGTCGTGCGGGCCCGGCGACGCTTCCGGATGGCCCTGGAAGCAGAACGCGGGCTTGTCGCTCAGCGCGAAGCCTTGCAGCGTGCCGTCGAAGAGCGACACATGCGTGACGCGCGCGTTGGCCGGCAGCGTGTCGGCGTCCACTGCGAAGCCGTGGTTTTGCGACGTGATGATCACGCGGCCGTCGTCCAGATCTTTCACCGGATGGTTGGCGCCGTGGTGGCCGGTTTTCATCTTCACGGTCTTGGCGCCGAGCGCGAGGCCCATGATCTGATGACCGAGGCAGATGCCGAACGTAGGAATGCCACGCTCGATCAGTTCCTTCGTGGCCGCGATTGCGTAGTCGCACGGCTCGGGATCGCCCGGGCCGTTCGACAGGAAGATGCCGTCCGGATTGAGCGCGAGCGCGTCCGCGGCCGATGCCTCTGCCGGCAGCACGGTCACGTGGCAGCCACGCTCAGCGAGCATGCGCAAGATGTTGTACTTGACGCCGTAGTCGAACGCGACGACGCGATACTTCGGCGCATTCTGTTTGCCGTAGCCGCTTTCCAGACGCCATTCGGTCTGAGTCCACTCGTAGGTTTCTTTCGTCGACACGACCTTCGCGAGGTCCATGCCCGCGAGGCCGGGGAACGAGCGTGCGAGTTCGATAGCCTTGGCCTCGTCGTCCGAGCCGGCGAGAATCGCGCCGTTCTGAGCGCCCTTGTCACGCAGAACGCGGGTCAGCTTGCGGGTGTCGAGACCGGCGATCGCGACCACGCCTTCGTCCTGCAGATACTGCGTGAGCGTGCGCTCCATGCGGAAGTTCGACGCGAGAACCGGCAGGTCGCGAATGATCAGCCCGGCGGCATGGACTTTCGTCGCTTCGACGTCTTCGGCGTTCACGCCGACGTTGCCGATATGCGGGTACGTGAGGGTCACGATCTGGCGCGCGTAGCTCGGGTCAGTCAGAATTTCCTGATAGCCGGTGATAGCGGTGTTGAACACCACTTCGCCAATGGTATGCCCGGGGGCGCCGATCGAATAACCACGAAAGACCGTGCCGTCGGCGAGCGCGAGCAGAGCGGGAGAAAATGACGGCAACACGGGAGACTCCTTGGGGGAACACCCTGTTGCCGACCTGCCTATCCGGTTTGCGAGCCGCAGCGGACAGCATCATGCGATGCGCGCGCAGACTCGCTCGCGTACTGCCGTTGACTTTGCAATGCGCGCGCGGGGTGTCCAATGTGTCCATTTTGTGGACGGATCGGCTTGGTGCGGGCTGCTTGCTACGCCAGTGGCGCGCGGCGGATGAACGGTATGGAAGAGGTAGGCGCTAGGGTGCGGGTTGATAAGCTCAAACCTCGGAATTATAGCCTGAGACTGCCCTTCCCTCCAAATCCGAGATTGCCCGCCGACACCTCCGCGACCCACGGCAATCCGGTCAAAGCCTTATCGGACGGGCTCACACGGCAAGCCGGCAAGTTTTACGTTGCCGGATTCGGGATAGTACGAGCCGTAAGGTGCCGGTTCAGCGGCTTCCCGGAAAATTGCCGGGAAAGGCTCATGCGTCCTGCTGAGCGTGGGCCGCGGCGTGCACCGGCTTGCGCCCCGGAATCACGTACCAGACTGCGCTGAGCACCTGAAACGCGATGAGAATTCCCCACGCCGCGAGATGAGCGGCCGCCGGATAATGGCCGCCGCTCGCCGGCCAATGCGACAACACGGCGCCCACGCCGATCTGGAAGCCGAAGATCAATAGAAAAATGATCAATGTCAGCGTGGTGTTCACGCGGCCGGTCATGTGTGCTGGAAAGCTGCGCGCCATGACCGCATACGTGAGAATGCCCGTGCCGCCGAAGATTCCGTACGCCGCCCACAGCAGGCTGGCCGGAAGCGGCGCGTTGAACACGATCAGCAGTTGGGTCAACACATACAGCGCCATGCCGATGCCACAGAACGCATACAGCGATACGCCGCGCCGCTCGAGACTGCGAGCCGCTGCGCCGAAACCGACGCAACCGGCCATCATCGCGAAACCAAGAATCGACACCAGCGCAGCGGCTTCTTTCGGCGCGAAGCCCTGAACGTCGCGCAGCCACGCGCCAACCCATAGCGATTGCATTGCATAGAAAACGCCCTGCGTGACGACTGAAAACGACGCGATTTTCCAGAAGGCCGCGCTCCGTAGAATATGCAGCGTGCCCTGAAACTGCGCGCCGATACTCGCCTGATGACGCGTCTCATTTGTCTCCGGGAGAAGCATCCACTGAGCGAGCGCAACGGCGACCGTCATCAGACCCAGGCCGACGCAAACCGAGCGCCAGCTGCTGAAGGTGAGCACCCATGTGAGCGGCGAGCCGACCATGACTCCGCCGAAGCCGCCGATCGCCATCACGAGACCGTTCATCAGCGGCAGACGCGCCGATGCGAAATGCTGCGCCAACGCCTTGAATGCGGCACCGAGGCACACGGACACGCCCACGCCGATGAGCAACCGCCCCGCCATCATCATTCCGAGGCTGTGGGCCGCGCCGAACACCCAGATTCCCGCGGCGGCAAACAGCAAGGTGACTGCCGTCACGCGCCGCGGGCCAAAATGGTCGAGTAATACGCCGGCCGGGATTTGCGCGCCCGCGAAGCCGAGAAAGTACAGACTGGTCAGCACGCCAAGATCAGCCGCGGACAACCCGAGGTCGTGGGTGATAAACGGCGCAAAACCGAGATTGACGCCCCGGAACACATAGGACACGAAATAACCGGCAGAAAACAGCAGAAAGACGCGCAACTGGGTCGACGACATACGCTCAATATCCGGTTGGCCGCAGGCCAAATGACGAACGATATCGGAATTCGGCTATGTCCGCCGCCGGCCCCGCAAATGGAAAACGCCGTCACCACAGGGTGACGGCGTCAATAAAACGGGAATACGATCGCAGCGAACCGGCTGGAGGAGCCCCAAAGGCAAGGGGCCCAGTCAGGGCCCCGATTGCCACCGCCGTGCTTACTTGCTCTTCTTTGTCTTGCTCGACGTGGAAGCCGACACTTTGGTCACTTTGCCAGCAGGCGCGGCAGACGCTTTCGACTTGCCGGCCTTGGCAACCGGCTCGGAGACCTTCACTACAGCGGAGTGGCCGCGGCCCTTCTTTGTGTCGTTGCGAGATTCGCTTTTAGAGCCGCTCACCCGCGTGCCGATCTTCTGGACACCGCCGCCCTGGACGTCGGTCGCGATACGCTCGGGACCCGGTTCGCTCGGAACAGTCCTGCCGACTGGCACGTGCAGCACGATGACCTGCCCGCGCGTCACGCTATCCCGATGCGTGCGGTTCCACGACTTCAACTGCCCGACGGATACGCCATAACGCAACGCGATAGCCGCCATGGACTGATTGCGGCGCACGCGGATCAGCATTTTGCGGGTGTCGGGAACGTCGGGCTCCATAGCGAGCACGGCGCTTTCGGCGACGTCCGCGCTGATGTCCTCGTCGTCATCCGAACCGCGCGGCACGACGATGGTTGAACCCGGCTTCAGACGCATGCCGACCGGAATCTTGTTGACTTCCATGAGCGTGTCGGCATCGACACCGATCTTTTGCGCGATGGCCGCCGGCGCCGAACGCTCGGTAACCGTATACGTGGTCCACGACGACAGCGAACCCGAGTACGTTTTCAGATTGCGCTCGAACGCGCTCGCGTTGTCGAACGGCAGCAGGATTTGCGGCTGCGTAGCGCCCAGAATCACCGGCTTTCTGAACGACGGGTTCAACGAACGGAATTCGTCGAGCGAGAGATTAGCCAGTTTGGCGGCCATGTCCACGTCGATATCGTGCGACGTGGTGACGGTCACAAAATACGGGTGGTTCGGGATCGACGGCAACGCGAGCCCGTACATTTGCGGGTTCGACACGATGTTCTTGACCGCTTGCAGCTTCGGCACGTAGTTGCGCGTTTCGTTGGGCATGCGCAGGCTCAGATAGTCTGTCGGCAAGCCAGCCGCTTCATTGCGCGCAATCGCGCGCTGCACATTGCCCTCGCCCCAGTTGTACGCAGCGAGTGCCAGTTGCCAGTCGCCGAACATGTCGTGCAGACGTGACAGATAGTCGAGCGCGGCACTGGTGGACGCCAGCACGTCCCGGCGCTCGTCCTGCCACATGTTCTGCTTGAGGTTGTAAGTGCGGCCGGTGCCCGGCATGAATTGCCACATGCCGGCCGCTTTCGCCACCGACAACGCCTGCGGGCTATACGCCGATTCGATGAACGGCAGCAACGCGAGCTCGGTCGGCATATGGCGCGCCTCGAGCTCTTCGACGATGTGATAGAGGTATTTCTGCGAGCGCTCGGTCATGCGCTGCACGTAATCCGGACGCTGCGCGTACCAGTTGACCTGCATGTCGACGAGGTCCGTTTGCAGATCCGGCATCTGGAAACCACGGCGAATGCGGCCCCATAAATCGGCGTCGGCGCTCGTCAACTGCGTGACTGAGCCCTGGTCGACATTGATGGTTTCCTTGGCGGTGGCTGTCTTGCGGAGTGCGTCGGCTACGGCTTGCTGGCTGGCGGGATTTGTTGCGGTGGTGGGGCTGCTCGTCGTTGGTCCCTGGCTCGCGCAGGCGGCGAGCGTCAGGACCAGCAACGCACTAAAGATAAATCGCATGAACGTCTCGGCTTCCACAAGGGCTGGAATTTGCAGCCGATAGTACGAAACCGTAACGTCTACGTCAATCGGAAATTGACCAAAATATCAAGCAAATCTAGGGCTTGGCGAATTCTTCCGATTCTTCGCTTGAGGAAGCGCCCGAGACGAACCCGGTCACCGGAAGCGGTTTTTCCACTCGCGCATCAATGTAAACGACGCCAGACGGTCAGGTACGTCGGCATGCAACTGCTCCCGCAAGGTCGCCTGAATGGCGGGGTTGTCGGCACGCAGGAACGGATTCACGGCGCGCTCGTGGGCGATCGTGGTCGGCAGCGTGGGCACCTTGCGAGCCCGCAGATCGCTCGCCTTGTCTCGCCAGGCAAGCAGTTCGTCGTTGTCCGGATCGCAAGCGAGCGCGAAGCGGATGTTGGACAGCGTGTACTCGTGCGCGCAGTGCACTTCGGTCGCGCCGGGCAACGCCGCGAGCGAGTCGAGCGACGCGAGCATCTGGCTGGGCGTGCCTTCGAAGAGCCGTCCGCACCCGCAGGCGAACAGCGTGTCGCCGCAGAACACATGCGGTGTGCCGCCCGGGTCCGCCGCCTGAAAATAAGCGATGTGGCCACTCGTGTGGCCCGGGACCTCGAGTACGCTCAAATCGAGCGCGGGCGCAGCGATCGTCACTCGATCGCCATGTTTCAGACGGTGCGTGAGATGCCCGATCGCTTCGCCGGCGGGCCCGTAGACGGGAACGGCCTGGCCATTCAGCAGATCGGCTACCCCGCCGACATGGTCTTGATGATGGTGCGTGAGTAAAATAGCGCTCAGTCGCCAACCGCGCCTCGACAGATAGGCGCGAACGGGAGCGGCTTCACCCGGATCGACGACTACCGCATGGTATCCGTCGGAAACGACCCAGATGTAATTGTCTTCAAACGCCGGGACCGGTACGTACTCGAGCGCATTCATAGGCGACGCATTCTTTGATATGACTGACCGAGCGATTATAGACTGGCCCGCCTGGACGGATTCGCCGCCCGGCCGCTACGTGCTGGAATGGGAACAGACGCAGCTCGACCGTGTGGTGTCGGACGTTTTCGGCTACCACGCGCTGCAACTCGGCCTGCCGCAGCTCGACGCGTTGCGCGAAAACCGCATGCCCTGTCGCGGGCTCGTGCTCGACGCCGCGAGCGGTGCGAGTGCGCCGTATAGTTTCCCGCGCGCTCAGGCACTTGCCGGGAATGGCTTGAGAGACGGATTGAGAGACAGTTCGAGAAGCGCCCCGGGCAACGGCCCCATGCGCGGCGGACCAGCGCCGGCACCGCTGCCCTCGCCGGCCGGACGCAGCGCGGTTTGGTGCGATCTGCTGGATTTGCCGTTCGAAGCCCAGAGCGTCGACCTGATCGTGATGCCGCACACGCTCGAATTCACGAGCGATCCGCACCGCCTGCTGCGCGAAGCGGAGCGCGTGCTGATGCCCGAAGGCCAGCTGATCATTCTCGGCTTCAACTCGCTTTCGCTGTGGGGCGCGCGGCAATCGGTCGGCAAGATGACGGGCCGGCCGTTCGTGCCCGCCGCTGTCGATCTGATCGCCTTCACGCGTCTGAAAGACTGGATCAAGCTGCTCGGCTTCGACCTTGAACGCGGGCGCTTCGGCTGCTATCGTCCGCCGCTCGACAGCGATCAGTGGCTCTCCCGCTATGGCTTCATGGAAGCCGCCGGCGACCGCTGGTGGCCGATCTTCGGCGCGACCTACATGATCAAGGCGATCAAGCGCGTGCGCGGCATGCGCCTCGTCGGACCACTCAAGGTGAAAAAGCCCGTCCTCGCCGCGGGCCTCGCGCCCGCCGCTACACCGAACACACGCAACCATACTCAATGACAGCAAACATCATCGACATTTATACCGACGGCGCCTGCAAGGGCAACCCCGGCCCGGGCGGCTGGGGCGCGCTGCTGCGCTTCGGCGATCAGGAAAAAGAGCTGTTCGGCGGCGAAGCGAATACCACCAACAATCGCATGGAACTGATGGGCGTGATCTCCGCGCTCGAGGCGCTGAAGCGTCCGTGCAAAGCCGTTGTGCACACCGACTCGCAGTACGTGCAGAAAGGCATCAGCGAGTGGATTCACGGCTGGAAAAAGAAAGGCTGGGTCACCGCCGCAAAGCAACCGGTGAAAAACGCCGATTTGTGGAAGCGGCTCGACGCGCTCGTCGCGCAACATGAGATCGAATGGCGCTGGGTGCGCGGGCATAACGGGCACCCGGAAAACGAACGCGCGGACCAGCTTGCGAATCGTGGCGTCGCGTCGCTCGCGGAATTGTGACCGTCGGCCGTCAGGCCGCGCGACCACCTTTCTCCCCGCTAATTTGCGGCTGTAATTTCTGAGGCAAAGCTAACTCAACATGCGTCAACTTATCCTCGATACCGAAACAACCGGCTTGAATGCCCGAACCGGCGACCGCATCCTCGAACTGGGTTGCGTCGAACTGGTGAACCGGCGCCTCACCGGCAACAATCTGCACTTCTATATCAACCCCGAGCGCGACAGTGATCCCGGCGCACTGGCGGTCCACGGGCTGACCACCGAGTTCCTGAGCGACAAGCCGAAGTTCGCCGAGATCGCCGACCAGTTTCGTGACTTCATTCAGGACGCGCACCTGATCATTCACAACGCGCCGTTCGACATCGGGTTCCTCGACGCCGAGTTCGCGTTGCTCGGCCTACCGCCCGTCAGCACCTATTGCGGCGAGATCATCGACACGCTCGCGCGTGCGAAGCAGATGTTCCCCGGCAAGCGCAATTCACTCGACGCTTTGTGCGACCGCTTCGGCATCAGCAATGCGCATCGCACGCTGCACGGCGCGCTGCTCGACTCGGAACTGCTCGCCGAAGTCTATCTGGCGATGACACGCGGCCAGGAAAGCCTTGTCATCGACATGCTTGGCGAATCGCACGGCAGCGGCGAAGCGCATGCGCCGCGCGTGGCCATCGACTCGCTGGACCTCGTCGTGATTGCCGCGAGCGACGAAGAACTCGCCGCACACCAGGCGGTTCTGGACGGCCTCGACAAAGCAATCAAAGGCACGAGCGTGTGGCGCCTCGAACCCGTGCCCGTGTCGGATGAGCAACCTGCTTAAAAAGTGCTGGACGAGTTCGCAAATCCCCGGCATAATTTCGCTCTCTTCGGGTGGTTAGCTCAGCGGTAGAGCACTGCCTTCACACGGCAGGGGTCACTGGTTCGATCCCAGTACTACCCACCAGAATTTTGGTGTGTCGATCACCGAAGAAAAAAGGGCTTACGCAGCAATGCGTAAGCCCTTTTCCGTTTTGTGTTTTCCGTTTCGTCACGTCCGGTTTGCCTCGCCATTGTCTTTCTCACTGCTTGCATGTCGATATCTGTCGTCGGCACCGCGGTGTGCGTGCGAGTCAACAACGAAACCTCGTCGATTGCGGCGGCAAAACAGTGCTGATATAGTCGGCTTTCGGGCATTCCCCCGTCTACTCTCTCCACCTCATTGACTACAGGGAGGCGTCACATGTTCGCAGTGCATATGGCCATCCCTGACATGGTCCCACGACGTTGACTCGTCAACCGCGCAAGTCGGCCTGAAAAGGCGCTCTGCGCAATCCCAGATAGTTCGCAGCCGAGTCCGCAGGCTTATTGCCAGCAGTTTCATTGCCAGCAGTTCCATTGCCGTTAAGCGGCGCGCTTCGACTGTCTATCCATCTCGCTTCTGACTGGAACCCCGGTGCGCCATGCGCGAACGGGTTGTCGCAAATGACCAGAAAAAAACTCGACTTTCGCGGGCAAGCGTTCAAGGATGTCCTCGGCTTCACCTTCCGGCACTGGGCTCAACAGCCGTGGCGCATTGTCGTCATTTCCGCGCTTGTCATGCTCTCCGCCGTGGCGGACGTGCTCACGCCGATGTTCGCCGGCCACCTCGTCGACGCCATCGCATCCGGCCCGGCCGCACGTGCGAGCGCGTGGCATGCAGCCATCACGGCCTTCTGCGTTCTGGCCGCGCTGGGACTGGGCGCCACTTTGCTTCGGCAGGCCATGTACTTCAACATCATCAAGCTGACGTTGAAGATGATGAGTGAGATCGCCGCGAACGCCTTCCATCGCGTGCAACGCTTTTCAACCGACTGGCATGCCAACAGCTTTGCCGGCTCCACGGTGCGCAAGATCACGCGCGGTATGTGGGCGCTCGATCTGCTCAACGACACGCTGCTGATCGCGCTGTTTCCGTCGCTCGTCATGCTGGTGGGCGCGACGCTGCTGCTCGGCTGGCGTTGGCCGATGATGGGCGCGGTGGTCGGCGTCGGCTCGTTAGTCTATATCGCGGTGACTGTCGCGCTGTCGCTCGGCTTCGTGGCGCCGGCCGCACGCCTCGCCAACGCGTGGGACACGCGCATGGGCGGCGCGCTCGCGGACGCGGTCAGTTGCAACGGTGTGGTCAAGGCTTTCGGCGCCGAAGAGCGCGAGGAGTTGCTACTTGCGCGTGTGATCGGCAAGTGGCGCAACCGCACGCGCCGCACGTGGATTCGCGGCACGATCAACGGCGGCGTGCAAGGCGCGATGCTGGTGGCGATTCAGACCGCGATTCTCGGCGCCGCGCTGCTACTGTGGTTGCGCGGCGAGGCGAGCGTCGGCGACATCACTTTCGCTTTGACGATGTTCTTCATGCTGCAAGGCTACCTGCGCGAGGTCGGCATGCACATTCGCAACTTGCAACGCTCGGTCAACGACATGGAAGAACTCGTCTCGCTGGAGCGTCAGCCGCTCGGCATCGAAGATCGCCCGGCCGCCGGTCCGATCGTCATCGGCAAAGGCGAGATCCGCTTCGAGCATGTGACGTTTCATTATGGAGCGGACGCCACGCCGCTCTATCGCGACTTCTCCGTGCGCATTGCGCCCGGAGAACGCGTCGGGCTGGTCGGCCATTCGGGTTCGGGAAAGACGACCTTCATCAAGTTGATTCAGCGTCTTTACGACGTGTCAGAAGGCCGCATCACGATCGACGGTCAGGACATCGCGCAAGTCAGGCAGACGTCGTTGCGCAGTCAGATTGCCATCGTGCAGCAGGAGCCGGTGTTGTTTCACCGTTCGCTCGCGGAAAACATCGCGTATGCACGTCCGGACGCGAGCCGCGCCGAGATCGAACACGCCGCGCGACTCGCGAACGCGCACGACTTCATCAGCGCGCTGCCCAATGCTTACGACACGCTGGTCGGCGAGCGCGGCATCAAGCTCTCGGGAGGCGAGCGCCAACGCGTGGCGATCGCGCGGGCGTTTCTGGCGGATGCACCCATCCTGATTCTGGACGAAGCCACGTCGAGCCTCGACAGCGAAAGCGAAGTGCTGATCCAGCAGGCGATGGAGCGGCTGATGCAAGGCCGCACGACGCTCGTCGTGGCACACCGCCTTTCGACTGTGCGCGCGCTCGACCGCTTGCTCGTGCTCGACAAGGGCAAGGTAATCGAAGAAGGCAGCCACGAGACGTTGATCCGACTCGAGAACGGACTCTACCGGCGTCTGTTCGAGCGTCAGGCGCTGGAACTGATCAAGGGCTTGAATGAAGCGCCGGCATCGCACGAACGGCCCCGCGCGCGCAGCCACGCGGTGGACGATTCAAGCCTGCTGGTCAATGACTGAAGAGGGAAAGATCCGGCGTGTCTTGCGGAATATGTCTTCGTACAAGGCATATTCCGCCGGCGCGCCGCTATCGTTACACCGCGCCCGAGGGCAAACCGATGCCGCGCGCCATGCCGGTTGCCGCAAAGACCATCAACACGAGCAACACAGTCTGAATCACGCTCAAATGCGCATAGCGACGCGCGTTTTGCAGCTCCGGCGCAGCGCCTTTTCGTATCGATGCGCGCCAGCGCATTAACGCCAGCATCGACGGAACTTCCAGCACGAGGATTATCACGAGCAGCGTCATCTTGACGTGAAAGAGCGGCTCGTGGAGATAGTAATCGGCGCCCTTCTCATACGTGCCGAAAACGCGCATCAAGCCGGTGACGATCAACACGAGTGCGGAGAGGCCCCAGCGTGTATCGGCCCGGAATACCGAGCGGAGCGCCGCTGGCACCGCGGCACGGCGCAGCGCCCACGTGCGCCGCAGAATCGACGCAAGTGCGAAGCCATAGGCGAGCAGATGAAGAGCGGCAAGCAACCAGCGAACCAGCATAGCGACTCCTGCAAACGACACGGCACATCGATTGTTGTTTCACTCGCCCGCCGTCAGTACGGGCGGCATCGTTGTTTCATTATCGACCACGGCTTACTTTACAACGCGCGCAACCGTCACTGCATGTGACCGACTGCACAAAACCTCTGCCTCAGACCTGCCGCAACGTGCTGTCGAGCGCGCGTGCGGCGACGCGATCTCCTTCGGTCGTCAGAGCCGCGCGAAATACGGTTTGCCGGTTGTGACCGGCCGCCGCGGGCGAATCCCACAGCAACTCGATTTTCGGACGCCGGCCGAACGCGGCTCGAGCAAGCGACGGAGCGCCGCTCGGGCCTGACGACGCAACGCCGGCGACAGTATCGCCGGCGACATGGAGCGCGATGACCGGCGTGGGCGCCGTCGCAGAGCGCGTGCCTGCCACGTCCGCCCAGCGCACGGAGAGTTCGCGCGCGTCGTACTGCCCCACCTTGCGACGCTCGGCCCATACGCTGACTGTGCGCGTAAGCGGATCGAGCGAGACGGCGTAGCGGCCGATCGCAAAACGGCGCGCAGCAATGTTGGTGCGCCACAGCGCGCGCGGACGGCAGATCCACAGAACGGCCGCGTACAGCGCGGGCGCCGCCAACAGCCAGCCGTTGGTCGCCGCCACGGCTTGCGCGGCACGGCGCCAGCCGGCGCTTACCGCAAAGGCGCTGACCGACCACATCGCGAACAGAAATCCCAGGAATGCGAAGAGGCGCAGCGCTTGCCGCAGCCATTGCGGCAGCGGATGAAAAGGACGCTCTGCGACCGCGCGTGCGCCAGGAAGAAAAATGAGCAGGAACAGGAAGACCAGGTTGATGCACGCCCACGGCGAGGACGCCATGGCCGACAGCGACGCGGTCAGATCCATCTCCGACATGGAAAACAGCCAGCGGGCGAGAAGCACGAGACCGATAGCGCGTAACGCGAAAATCGTTCCGGCGCCGGGCGCGGCATTCGCACGCGTCTCTTTCGTTCTCGCCAAGGCATCCTCCTGTCGTCGGCGGCGCCGCAGCCAATTTCGCGGCACGGCCATTATAGGGATATTACGAAGACCGGCTCGCCGCCGCGTGCCTGAACCGCTTACTTTGCATCGCGGAACGCGAAAAACGCGGCGTGGATGCAACAACGCCCCGCGAGCGGCTTGCGCGCGGGGCGTTGCCGGGCGCTGGCGAGACGCGTAGAAGACGCTCCTCCCAGCAAGCCCGTTCCTGGACCGGAACTATCCGGTCCGGCTCAATCAGTTCGCGTTGACTTCACGCAGCACGGTACGGTGCTTCCGACGCAGCAGCTCTTCGTACGTGGCGACGTAGTTCTGCGCCATGACCTTCGACGAGAAGCGGGCTTCGAACGCCTTGCGCACCGTTTCGCGCGGCAGCGTATGCAGACGCTTGACCGCTGCGACAGCGCTGATTTCGTCTTCGACGACAAAACCCGACACGCCGTTTTCGATCACTTCCGGCACCGAACCGCGATTGAACGCGATCACCGGCGTACCGCAAGCCATTGCCTCGATCATCACCAGACCGAAGGGCTCCGGCCAGTCGATCGGGAACAGCAGCGCGTGCGCGTTGCCGAGGAACTCGGTCTTTTCCGCTTCGCTGATTTCGCCGATATATTCGACGTGCGGCAGCGCCATGAGCGGCTTGATGACTTCGTCGTAGTAAGCGCGGTCAGCCTTGTCGAGCTTGGCCGCGACCTTGATCGGCATGCCGACCTGTTCGGCGATGCGGATCGCACGGTCCAGACGCTTTTCCGGCGAAATGCGGCCGAGGAACGCGAGATAGCTCGGCTTCACGTCCTTGATCGGCGTGAGCAGATTCTCCGGCAGGCCGTGATAAACGGTTTGCAGCCAGTGAGCCTGCGGCAGCGGAATGCGCTGGTTGTCCGAGATCGACACGACCGGCACGTCCTTGAACGTGTTGAAGATCGGCTGCAATTCCGGCAGGTCGAGACGGCCGTGCAGCGTGGTCACGAACGGCACGGGCTGGCGTGCGAACAGCGAAAACGGGTAATAGTCGATGTGGAAATGCAGCACGTCGAATTCGTCCGCGCGGCGGCGCACTTCCTCGAGCAGCAGCATGTGCGGCGCCATCACGTCGCGAATGGTGGGGTCGAGGCGCAGCGCCTGCGGCCAGAACGCTTCGAGCTTCGCCGAGGTTTGCGAATCGCCGCTCGCAAAGAGCGTGACGTCGTGGCCCTGCTCGACCAGCGCTTCGGTCAGATAGGACACCACACGTTCCGTACCACCGTACAGCTTGGGAGGAACCGCCTCGTGCAACGGAGCGATTTGTGCGATTCGCATAATGAAGAACTCCTCGTAAAAAACCGGCAAAAGTACTGCGTTTGGTAAAAGCGACTCGCTTGCTCGCCAGGTCAGCCGGGCTGGACATGCCGGCGCGGGCCTTATTCTTTCGAGAAATCCTACGATAGATCGCTTCGGGTTAGAGAGCCCGAACGGTGCTCACCGTTCATGCCTGTGCGGTAAACGCACAAACAACACGGACGTTGACAAACTGTCAGAAAATTCCGCGTGGGGCATAGAGCGCATGCATTATCGATGCCGAGCCTCACGCTGCACCACAACATTTCAAAGTCTTTACGTTGTTACAAAGGGGATACACTTTGCAAACCCTTGTTTTACAAGACAGTTCTACAGTAGCGACTGGCCGACATCTGCGGCTGCCCCTGGTTCGCCCGCGGGATCTTGTAAGTTCTCGCATCAATCTTGCCGGTACCCGTTGAAGAGAATGCAGAGTCCCGGCTGAATGCAATTTGTAATTATATCTCGAAAACATTCCCCGACCGCGTGAACCACTGCCGCTGCAGTGAGTCGAGCAAGAAGTAGGTCGCGGACGTCCATCGCGACATCTATCGCGCCAAAAGCCCGGTTACACAGGGCGCAATCGCTTTTGCATGTTTACAATGCGAAGCATTGGCTTCGCCGCGAATCTTTTCGCGTGGCCCACGCTTTGCATGCACACCCCCGAACCTCATCAACCTCACGATCAATTGGAACATTTGACCATCGCCCAGCGCAACGCCCAGAACGCCAAGCTCGCGAGCTATGCGCATCGGCCCCTTGCGTTCCTTTTCCGCTTTATCCGCCGTCACCCGCTCGCTCATGCGACCGTGCTGTGCAGCGTGATAGCGGCCGTGGGCTGTGCGCTCGCTTCGCAATATGCGATCAAGCATCTCATCGATGTGCTCGGCGCTGGCCGGCATCATCCAGGGCCGCTGTGGGGCGCTTTTGCGATCCTGGTCGGGCTGATCGCCGCTGACAATCTGCTGTGGCGCGTCGGCGGCTGGGTTGCAGCCCACACTTTTGTCGCCGTGACCGGCGACTTGCGGCGCGACCTGTTCCAGTATCTGAGCGGACACTCGCCGACCTACTACTCCGAGAAGCAGCCCGGCATGCTGGCCAGCCGGATCACTGCGACGTCGAATGCGGTCTACACCGCCGAGAACACGACCGCCTGGAACGTGCTGCCGCCGTGCATCGCCGTGCTCGGCGCGATCTTCATGATCATCGCGGTGAACCCGCTGATGGCCGGCGGCCTGATGCTGTGCTCAGCCATTCTGTCGGTCGTGCTGTACAAGCTTGCCGGCCGCGGTTCGGCGCGCCACCACCATTTCGCGACCAAGGCGGCCTCGGTCGACGGCGAACTCGTCGACGTCATCAGCAACATGGGCCTCGTGCGCGCCTTCGGCATGACGTTTCGCGAACAGCAGCGCTTCGGTGCGACGGTCAAGGCCGAGATGGACGCGCGTCAGCAAAGCCTGCTTTATCTGGAAAAGCTGCGTCTGCTGCACGCCGTGATTACCGCGCTGCTGTCGGCCGGCCTGCTTGGCTGGGCGCTCGTGCTGTGGGACCAAGGTAAAGCGACGTCGGGCGACATCGTGCTCGTCAGCTCGCTCGGCTTCACTATTCTGCACGGCACGCGCGATCTCGCAGTCGCGCTGGTGGACGTCACGCAGCACGTGGCCCGTCTCGCGGAAGCCGTGCGCACCTTGCTCGAGCCGCATGGCATGCCCGACCGCGACGGCGCGACCGAGCTCGTGCCGCAGGGCGGCCGCGTCGACTTCGAAAGCGTGACGTTCGCCTATCCGCGCCGCCGGCCGATCCTCGACCATTTCGACCTGCATATCGAGCCGGGCCAGCGAGTCGGTCTGATCGGCAAGTCGGGCGCGGGCAAGTCGACCGTGCTCGCCTTGCTGCAGCGCTTCTACGAAACGCAAGGCGGTTCGATCAAAATCGACGGTCAGGACATCAACACGATCACGCAGGATAGCCTCCGCCATGCGATCGCGCTGGTGCCGCAAGACATTTCGCTGTTCCATCGCACGGTGTACGAGAACATTGCGTATGGGCGCCCCGAAGCGAGCCGCGAAGAAGTGCTGGCTGCGGCGCGCGAGGCCCGCTGCACCGACTTTATCGAAGCCATGCCGGAAGGCTTCGATACGATCGTCGGCGACCGCGGCGTGAAGCTGTCAGGCGGACAGCGTCAGCGGATCGCCATTGCACGCGCGATCCTGAAGAACGCGCCGATCCTGCTGCTCGACGAAGCCACGTCGGCGCTCGACAGCGCATCCGAAGAAGCGATCCAGAAGGCGCTCGACCGGCTGATGGTAGGCCGCACGGTGATCGCCATTGCGCACCGCCTGTCGACGCTCAACAACTTCGACCGCATTATCGTGATGAGCGCCGGCAAGGTGATCGACGACGGCAGTCCCGAAGAGTTGCGCCTGCGTCCCGGCCTGTATCGCGACCTGCTGTCGAAGCAATACGGCAAGGGCGCCACGCTGCATGTGGGCGGAAAGAAAGTCGACGAACAGCACGTTATCTGAGCCGCGCGCCGTAGAGAGAAACGCGTTTAGTCAAAGAAAAAAGCCGCTTTATCAAGCGGCTTTTTTTCGTTTTCCCAATCAGAACCGGTTCACCGCAGCTAGCTCGCGAGAACCTCGCGCGCGGTCTTCTTCCCCGAAGCGGTACGCGCCCGCCCGCTCCTGGTGCGGGTTGCACCACCGGCGCTCTGCAAGTCACGCATGAAATTGTCGCGCCAGACCGAGACATTGTTCTCCCGCAACTGCGCCATCATGTCGCGATGACGCGCCTGGCGCTCCGCGAGCGGCATGTCGAGCGCTCTGGCGAGCGCATCGGCCATGCCGTCGATATCCACCGGATTGACGATCAGCGCACCGTCCAGCTCCTGCGCCGCGCCCGCGAAACGTGACAACACAAGCACGCCCGGATTCTCCGGGTCCTGCGCCGACACGTACTCTTTGGCGACCAGATTCATGCCGTCGCGCAGCGGCGTGACGTAGCCAACATGCGCCGTACGAAAGAGCGCGGCGAGTACCGAGCGTTCATATTGCTTATGGATGTACAGGATCGGCGTCCAGTCCAGCTCCGCGAAACGTCCGTTGATGCGGCCCGACTCCCCTTCCAGCTGCAGACGGATGTCCTGATAGGCATGCATGTCGGCGCGTGTCGGCGGCGCGATCTGGAGGAACGACACCTTGTTGCGTTGCGCGGTGGCGTGTTCCAGCAGCCGCTCGAACGCGCGGAAGCGCTCGACCAGCCCCTTCGAATAATCGAGGCGGTCCACGCTCATGATCAGCTTGCGCGAATGCAGCGTAGCCTTCATCGTGCGCACCGGCTTGCCGCGCTCACCCGCCTTGGCCAGTTCGGCGATCTCGTCCGGATAGACGCCGATCGGGTAAGCCGCTGCACGCAACGTGCGGCCAAACGCATGAACTGCGAGCGGCCCGGCGGCCGACGCGTCGACTGTGCCGTTCGCCTCGTTGACGATGTAATCGCAGAAAGCGCGCAGGTCAGGCGCAGTCTGAAAACCGAGCAGATCGAACGAACACAACGCCTGTACCAGTTCGCGATGTGGCGGCACAGCCAGCAGAACCTGCGAAGCGGGAAACGGAATGTGCAGGAAAAAGCCGATGCGATTCTTCACGCCTGCTGCGCGCAGCGCCTCGGCGAAAGGAATCAGGTGATAGTCGTGGACCCAGATAACGTCGTCTTCACGCAGCAGCGGCACGAGTTGCTGCGCAAGCCACGCGTTCACGCGGCAATAACCCTCGAAGTCATGCCGGTCGTACTGCAGCAAGTCGGCGCGGTAGTGAAAGGCCGGCCACAGCGTCGCGTTCGAGAAGCCGCGATAGTACTGGTCGTAGTCGCGGCGCATCAGTGCGATGGTCGCAAAAGTCACGGGGCCGCGCTCTTCGACCTTGATCTGCGGCTGGCCGGAGCTCAGCACGTCGCCGCTCCAGCCGAACCACATGCCGCCGGTCTCCTTGAGCGCGTCGTACACGCCGACCGCCAGACCGCCCGCCGCCGGACCGCCCTCCGAGATCGGCGCAACCCGGTTCGAAACGATAATCAGTCGGCTCATGAAACGCTGTCCCCGATGTAATGCCTTGTTGTCGCACTATGTCGTGTGCGTTGTAAATGTCCTGCGCCGCACACCGCGCCGCTCATCCTGCACGCGCTGCCGCAACGACCGTCTCGAGCCAGTCGAGCAGCGCGGAAACGGATTCGACGCGCGTTTGCGCGATCGTCTCGCCCGCGCCGACCTTGATCGACAGTCCGTTGCGCTCGTTGACGACGGCGAAGCCCTTCTCGTCGGTCAGGTCGTCGCCGGCAAAAACCGGCTTGCGTCCGACGAACGGCGGCTCGTCGAGGAACGCGCGCATGGCGCGGCCTTTATCGACGTCCTTCGGTTTGATTTCATAGACCATCTTGCCCGGCTGCAACACGTACGAATTCGGATAATCCGCGACCAGCCGCTCGGTCGCCTCACGCGCCGCCTGCTCGCGATCCGGCGCATTGCGGTAGTGCAGCGCGAGCGCGGCGCCCTTGATCTCGAGCAGCATGCCAGGGTTGGCGTTGACCACCTCGGCCAAAACCTGCTCCATGCGCAGAAGGCGTTCATCGTGGAAGCCAATGCGTTGCGTGTCGCCGTTCGCGTCGCGCCGCTCGGCGCCATGCAGACCGGCAATCGGCAGATCGGGCATGCCGAGAAAAGCGTCGATACTGTCGATGCCGCGCCCGGACACCACAGCGACCGCTCCATTGGTCAAGCGCCGCAGTTCGGCGAGTAGCTCGATGACGCGAGGTTGCACCTGAACGCCGTCCGGCGTGGGCGCGAGTTCGACGAGCGTGCCGTCGAAATCGAAGAAAAACGCGGTCTCGCCAGGAGACAGGAAAGCCGGAAGTGGTTGCATCGGGTATTTTGCCTTTCGGCCTTTCGCAGCCGGAAAAGTGTGCGCATCTTACCGCGCATCCATCAATTTTTCGAGAAAGAGAGCCGGGCCGCAAGCCGGATGGAGCAGCACGGCAGCGAGGTCGCGCCCCGTTCGCTGGCATTGCGTTCAAAACGGAAACGATCGGACTTCAACGGGCTTTCAGCCATGTGCGTCATATTGCCTCGCAAACGCTCTGCCCGTGGGCCATGAGCGACGCCTTCCGTCATTTTGCGATACAGTCGCAGCCAAATGGGACTTTGGCGTTACGACGATTTTCGTCCACTATCGCGAACCGCTCGCCGGCACAAGTTTGAGCGCGCGCACGCGAAAGCGTGCGCAATGCCCCGCTCTTCAATCGAGTCATTGATACCTGCTTTGTTCCCGAACATCTCACTGCAACGCTTGCAAGCGCACCCGGGGTCTCGGCCTCGCGAGAGCCGCGCGCGCCGGTTCCGCTCGGCGATCACAGCCGGCGCGCTCATGGCCATGA
The DNA here is from genome assembly GCF_052045935.1 of Paraburkholderia sp. 22098. Lineage (NCBI taxonomy): Bacteria > Pseudomonadati > Pseudomonadota > Betaproteobacteria > Burkholderiales > Burkholderiaceae > Paraburkholderia > Paraburkholderia sp. 22098. The sequence continues at coordinate 237,923 of NZ_JBQEPV010000009.1, forward strand.
TCGCGCTTGCCGGCTGCACAAGTCGCGCGGAGCCGTGGCATTTGACCAACGTGGCGGGCCATTTGCCCGACCTCGACTTCACGCTGACAGGCGACGACGGGCGTCCGGTCAGCGGCGATTCGTTCAAGGGGCGCGCCTCGCTCGTCTATTTCGGCTACACGCATTGCCCGGACGTCTGTCCCGAAACCATGGGACGGCTGATGCAGGTGCTGGAAAAGCTCGGCCCCGACGCGCAGAAGGTGCGCATCCTGTTCATCACCGTCGATCCGGCGCGCGACACGCCGCAAGCTCTGCACGATTACGTCGGGGCGTTCGATTCGAAGCATGCCGAAGGACTGACGGGCAGCGACTGGCAGATCGAATCGCTCGCCAAGCGCTACAGGGTTGCGTATCAGATGGAAAAGCGCGACCCGAACGGCAATTACGAAGTCACTCATAGTTCCGCCGTCTACGTGTTCGACGCGCAAGGCCGCGCACGCCTGCTCGCCACCGACCACGACACTCCCGATGCGATCGCGCAGGACTTGCGCCGCATCGTCGATCAACGCTCCTGACTCAATCCATGACACAGATCCCAACGTCCAGAATGCGTACGCTCTCCGCCGTCGCCGGCGCCTTTGCCCTTTCGTTTGCTTTCGCGGCGACTGCCCACGCCGCCGGCGCGCAGCCGATCACCGCACAGAATGCCTGGGTCCGCTGGCTGCCGAACAACCTGCCGGCCGCCGGGTATGTGACGCTCGTGAATTCAGGCGACAAGCCCGTGGACCTCGTCGATATTTCGAGCACCGACTACGGCGACGCGATGCTGCATCAGACAGTCTCGAACGGTTCGTCGCAGAAGATGGTGATGGTCGACAAGCTGACGGTTCCCGCGCACGGGCAGGTTGCAATCGCACCGGGCGGCTATCACGTGATGCTCGAAGGCGCGAAGCACAAGATCGCGCCGGGCGACACGGTACATCTGATGCTGAAGTTTTCGGACGGCGCAAAGCTCGACACACCGTTCGCGGTGAAGTCGCCCGCGCAGACAAAGTAAGCACGGCAACCCGCGGCAATGAACCTGCTCTACTGGCTCGATCCCTGGGAATTTTCACCGACGGTCGTCATCGCTCTGCTGCTGCCCGCAATCCTGTTCGTGCGCGGCGCGAGCAAGGCAAAGGTGTCGGTTGCGCGCCGCGTTTCCTTCTGGTTCGGGCTGGTGGCGTTATACGTCGCGTTGCACACGCGGCTCGATTATTTCTTCGAGCACGAGTTTTTCATGCATCGCGCGCAGCACCTCGTGCTGCATCATCTCGGGCCATTCTTTATCGCGCTGTCGTATCCGGGCGCGGCATTGCGCGCTGGCATTCCGTTCCGCTGGCGGCAGCGCTTCGTGCGGCCCGCGCTCGCGCTGCCGTTCGTACGAAAGCTGCTCGACGTCGTCATGCATCCGGTCGTCGCGGTGACATTGTTCGTCGGCCTAATTTACTTCTGGCTGATGTCGCCGGTCCATTTTGTCGCGATGCTCGACTGGCGGCTCTATCGCGTGATGAACTGGAGCATGGTGGTCGACGGCCTGCTGTTCTGGTGGCTCGTGCTCGACCCGCGTCCCGCGCCGCCGGCGCGCCTGTCGCCTGGCAAGCGCGTGCTGGTGGTGATCGCCGCGATTCCGCCGCAGATCATCCTCGGCGCGTTCATCTTTTTTTCGCCGCGAGAGCTGTATCCGATCTATTCGATCTGCGGGCGCGCGTTCACCTGGCTGAGCCCGATGCGCGATCAACAGATCGGCGGTCTGCTTCTGTGGATTCCAGGTTCGATGATGAGCGTGATCGGCGCGCTCGTCGCGTTGCGTCACTGGATGCGCCTCTCCGCACGCGGACGCGTGCGCGGCGAACGGCGTGCGAGGCCGGCAAGCCCCACGCAAGCCGATGTCGCGAACACGGCTTCATCGACTGTCGGCTCTCACCGCTGACGTCTCGCCGATACCCCGCTAACGCCTCGCCCGCCTCGGGCAGATGCCCCGGATCACCCAGGCACGCCCATGCACGCTCAGGCCGAACGCATCCACACGTGGGGAATGCCGTCCTCTTCGTGAATCTCGGACACTGGCGCAAACCCAAAAGCGCCGTAGAAGCCTTGCAGATGTGCCTGCGCGTGCAAGCGGATCGGCGTGCCAGGCCACTGCGTGCGGATATGCGCTATCGCGCGGTCGAGCATCGCATTGCCGAGACCGATGCCGCGGAATTTCGCGGTAGTCAGTACCCGGCCGATCCGAATATCGCCGTCGTCGGCGTCGGGTAGGAGCACGCGCAAATAGCCGGCGAGCGGCGGTCGCGCGGCGCCCGTGGTTGCATCGTCCGTTGCGCCGAACGCGAGCAGATGCCATGCGTCGAGATCGAGACCGTCGATATCGCCATACAGGCAGTTCTGCTCGATCACGAAGACAGCGCTGCGCGCGGCGAGCATCGCGTAGACCTCGGCGCTCGTGAGTTCATCGAACGCCTTCCAGCGCCATTCGAGTTGCGCGAGCCTCGCGGCAGCGGTGTGTTGCGGTTCGGTCATGACAGGCTTTTGGAATGAAGCGCGCCGTCACCGACGGCGGCGAATGCACAATGATGCCGCGCGTCGCGGCACCGGAATAATCAACCGCTTACGCGCCTCTCGCGGCGCGCACCTTCGACGCCTGCTTATGGCTGTACATCGCGGCGTCGGCCGCGGTGAGCAATTCTGCGATGGAACCGTGCCGCCCGGCGTCGTACTGAATTTGCCCCACGCTAAAGCGAATCCGATAGCCGCGCTGATCCTGCGCATTGCGCTCGTCGAGCAAGTGCGTAAGACGCTCCGTCACCTCGCGGGTGGCGGCTTCGTCCGCGTCGCTGAGCAACGCGACGAACTCGTCGCCGCCGAGCCGCCCGATCACGTCGCTTTCGCGCAGCGCGGTGCGCAGTATGTCGGCAAAAGTCTTCAGCGCACGATCGCCCTCGGCGTGACCGAACGTGTCGTTGATTTGCTTGAAATCGTTGAGGTCGAAAAACAGCAGCGACGCCGGCTTGTTCAGGCGCTTGCAGACATTGAGCGCATGCTGGGCGAGCGCGGAGAAGCCACGCCGGTTGGACAGCAGCGTGAGGTCGTCCAGCGTGGCGAGCTGCACGGCCGCCAGTTCCTGTTCGGCCATGCGCGCGAGATCGCGCAGCAGTTCGCGCTCTTCATCGTCGAGTTCGCGCGGCTTGACGTCGATCAGACACAGCGTGCCCAGCTTGCTGCCGTTGGGCACCGTCAGCGGACAGCCGGCATAGAAGCGGATATTGGGCGCTTCGGTCACGAGCGGATTGTCGTGGAAGCGCTCGTCGGCCAGCGTGTCGGGCACCGTGAGTATCTCGTCCGACACGATTGCATGCGCGCAGAACGAGACGTCGCGCGACGTCTCGCTCGCCGACAGGCCCACGCACGACTTGAACCATTGCCGGTCTGCATCCACGAGGCTTACCAGCGCGATCGGCACACCGAACAGACGCTTCGCGAGTCGCGTCAGGCGGTCGAAACGCTCTTCGGGCGAAGTATCGAGAATATTCAGCGCGCGTAACGTCTCCAGACGCGTGCTTTCATTGCCGGGAATGGGTGGCAGATGCATGGGGTGTCCTCTGAAACCATCGCGTGGAACAGCGAGTAGTGATCTGGTGATTCCTGAGTAATCTTTTGAGCGATTCGAGGCTTCTCGATCTGCGATTTTACGCGTGCGCACAAGTTCCCCATAGCGCCCTAGCTACTCGCCGGCAAACACCGGTTCGACGGATCGTGCGAGACGTTCGACGAGGTTGCCCGGTCCGCATAGATGAAGCGCGCCGACTACGACCAGAGTTCGCTCAGGCCGGGCGAGCAACTCGTTTATGCGCGCGGCCCACATGTGATTGCGCCCGTCCAGAATCGTGCGTCGGATGTCGGGCAGATTGAACATGGGTGACTCGACGGCAATGCGGTACACGGCTGACAGATCTCCGTCGAGCCACGCTTCATGCATGCGCTCGACCGTGCGCTGCGGCTCGCTGAGGTCGGCCATGAGCAACTCGAGTGCCGCGGCGACTGCATCGAGCGGAATCGATTCGAGCGCGCCGGCGACTTCCTGCGCTGTCTCCAGGAACTCATAGGCTTTGCCCTCGCCTGTCGCCCAGCGCAGCATGCGCGGCTCGACGCCCTCGACGAGCTGCTGAAACAACGTAGGCGCAATGATCAGCGCGGCCCACGGACGCAGATCGGCGAGCGGCGTGAGCGGGCCGTCAGCGGGCCAGGCCGCTTGCAGACGAGTCCAGGTGTCGGCGGAAAGGAAAGACGCGAGGCTTTGCGCGCCACGCAGCGGATTGGCTTTGAGAAAAGGAAGAATGGTCGGCGCGTCGGATTCGAAAACGAGCGCCTCGGCCCAGTCATATGCTTGCTCGATCCACGGCGGCGTTCTGCGGCTCGACGCGGGAAAGAGATGCATGGAGCCAAGGAGGCGCACATTCGTGCCGGTGATGTGTAGGTACATGCACGTTGTGTGACAAGGAACAAACGTGCATTGTGCGCCATATCGTCCGCGCGGCGCAGCACGTCCGCAGCACGTCGATATGCACGAGCCCGCACTGGATTGCGGACGCGGAAAAAAAGAAAAGCCCCGACATGGCGGGGCTTTTCTGCACTTCAACTACTGGAGGCGCGAGCCGGAGTCGAACCGGCCTAAACGGCTTTGCAGGCCGCTGCATAACCGCTTTGCTATCGCGCCGCAAGCGGATTGGAATCTAGCTGCAGATTCGCTGATTTGTCTCGTGGACAACCATCAGTCCACCAAACAAAAAGGGAAGCCTTGCTTCCCCTGATGTATGGAGCGGGAGACGAGGCTCGAACTCGCGACCTCAACCTTGGCAAGGTTGCGCTCTACCAACTGAGCTACTCCCGCATTGCACTGCTTCGCAACGCCTTGCACTTCTCAACTACATTACTGACCAACGCGCTGCTTCAAAAATCTGGAGCGGGAGACGAGGCTCGAACTCGCGACCTCAACCTTGGCAAGGTTGCGCTCTACCAACTGAGCTACTCCCGCGTATTGCTGCTTTTGTGCTGCTTAAAAAGGCCTACTGCGCCTTTCTTCCTTCTACTGCAACCGACGTTTCGAACTGCGTGCATCGGAGAAACGAGATTATGGAGAAACGACCGAAACGTGTCAACCCCTTTTGCCAATCTCTTTAACTGAACAGATTTCACTCATGACGTTCCCGCGAATCGCGTTCAATGCGAGCGCGCACGGCGCTCAGGCAGCCCCGCTGCGCTCGCGAATTTGCGGCCATGCGAGCTTCATGTAATACAGCATGGACCAGATCGTCAGGAATGCCGCGAGATAGATGAGCCACAAGCCCCACGTTCGTGTGTCGATCGCCACGCCGCCGCCGAAGGACAACGGACCGTTGAACAGCAGCATCGGAATAGCCACCATCTGGCAAACGGTCTTGAATTTACCAAGCGAATTCACGGCGACGCTCTTCGACGCGCCGATCTGCGCCATCCACTCGCGCAGCGCCGAGATCGCGATCTCGCGTCCAACGATCACGAGAGCAATCGCGGAATCGATTCGCGCGAGTTGCACGAGCACCAGCAAGGCGGCGGTCACCATCAGTTTGTCCGCGACCGGATCGAGAAACGCGCCGAACGCCGACGTCTGATTCCATTTGCGGGCCAGGTAGCCGTCGAACCAGTCGGTCAGCGCAGCGAGCACGAAGATCGTTGCCGCCGCGAGATTACGGTGCGGGGGACTCATCATCATGTCGGGCAAATAAAACACGCCGACGACCAGCGGAATCAGAACAATCCGCAGCCAGGTCAGGAAAATCGGGAAATTGAACGGCATGGGCAGGCGCAGCGTCTGACGGGAGAGATGCAATTGTGCCGTGTCGCAGTGCGTGCCACAAGCAAAGCGGCGCCGGGAGCGACGCGCGCACCGCTTGCGCGACCGCCGCACCGCGATTCAGTGCAATTGCCGGTATATCTGCTCGGCGAGCGCCTGGGAAATTCCTTCGACGCTCGCAAGATCTTCGACGCTGGCCGCGACCACGCCGCGCAGTCCGCCGAAGCGCGCCAGCAGCCGCTGACGCCGTTTCGCCCCCACGCCCTCGAGTTCCTCGAGCCGCGACGTCTGACGCGTCTTGCCGCGTTTCGCGCGCATGCCGGTGATCGCAAAACGGTGCGCCTCGTCGCGGATCTGCGCGACCAGCATCAACGCGGCACTTTCCTTGCCGAGTTCGAGCGGCGTGCGGCCGTCCGCGAAAATCAGGGTTTCGAGGCCGACCTTGCGCCCCTCGCCTTTCGCGACACCGACCAGCATGCCGGTATCGAGCCCAAGCTCGGTGAACACCTGCCGCGCGATTTCCACCTGCCCCTTGCCGCCGTCGATCAACACGATGGTCGGCAAGATACCTCCCGACGCGACCGGTTCAGCGGCCTCGGGCGCGAGCGACGGGTCTACCGCCGCATCGCTTTGCAGATCGACGGCCTCGTCGGCGGCATTCGCAGCGGCCTGCGCGACCATTTTCTCGTAGCGGCGCGTGAGCACCTGGCGCATCGCCGCGTAGTCGTCGCCGGGCGTGATGCCGGTAATGTTGTAGCGGCGATATTCCGATGACTGCATCTTGTGATGGTGGTACACGACGCACGACGCCTGCGTCGCCTCGCCCATGGTGTGGCTGATGTCGAAACATTCAATGCGCACGTGCGCGAGGTCGTCGCACTCCATGCCGAGCGTGTCGGTAAGCGCGCGGGTGCGTGCCTGTTGCGAGCCTTGCTCGGACAACAGTCGGGCGAGCGCGAGCCGCGCGTTCTGCTCGGCCATCGCGAGCCACGCGCGCCGTTGCCCTTGCGGCTGACGCAGCACGGTGACCTTGTGGCCGGCCTGCTCGATCAGCACGTCGACGAGTTCTCGCGTGGCCGGCGCGTGGCTGACCACCAGCACGGGCGGCACGCGATTGCCGAGATAATGCTGCGCGATGAACGCCTCGAGCACTTCCGATTCGATGCTGCCCGACGCGCTGTTCTTGCGCGGTTTCACCGGTTCAGAACTGGAATCGGGGCTGGCATCCAGCGCGGCTGCGTCGCCCGCGTCACTTGCGTCGTCCGCGAGGTCGTCGTCATCTTCCGGCGGCATTTCCTGTGCGATTGCAAGCGCGTCCGCGGTGTCCGACGATAGTTTGTCGCCGCCTATATCGCCGAGCGCGTTTTCCGCAGAAACCGAACCTGCATCCGACGCGACGTCGACCAACACGTCGTCGTCGCCGTCCTCTTCGAGACCACCCTCTTCCGCCGTCAACGCACTTTCAACGTGCGCGGGGAAATACGCCTTGTCGCCGAGGTGCCGGCCGCCGCGCACCATCGCGAGATTCACGCAGACGCGCCCGCCCAGAGCGACCACCGCGAGAATATCGACATCGCTATCGCTACCCACCTCAATGGCCTGCTGATGCAGCACCGTCGACAGCGAACTCATCTGATTGCGCACGGCCGCAGCCTGCTCGAACTTCAGCTCGCTCGCGAACGCATGCATCTTCTGCTCGAGTTCCTTCATCACTTCGCCCTGGCGGCCGAGCAGAAAGCGCGACGCATTCGCGACGTCGCGCGCATAGTCCTCTTCGCCGATGTTGCCAACGCAAGGCGCCGTGCAACGGCCGATCTGATGCAGCAGGCACGGCCGCGTGCGATTGTTGAACACGGAGTCTTCGCACGTGCGCAACTGGAATACGCGCTGCAGGATCTGAATGCTCTCGCGCACCGCCCACGCGCTCGGAAACGGACCAAAGTACTGGTTCTTGCGATCCACCGAGCCGCGGTAATAGGCCATGCGCGGAAACTTGTGGCCGGTCAGCTTCAGGTACGGATACGACTTGTCGTCCCGAAACAGAATGTTGTAACGCGGCGCGAGCGCCTTGATGAGATTGTTTTCCAGCAACAGCGCTTCTGCCTCGGAGCGCGTCACGGTCGTCTCGATGCGCGCGATGCGCGTCACCATCATCGCGATGCGCGGTGACAGCTGCGTCTTCGTGAAGTAACTCGAAACGCGCTTCTTGAGATCGCGCGCCTTGCCGACGTACAGCACCGCGCCGTGCGTGTCGTAATAGCGGTAGACGCCAGGCAGATGCGGCAACTGGGCGAGCACTTTTTTCGGCTCGAAAGCGATGTTTGCTTCGGGTTCGGTCATGCAGGATCGGCTGATGGAACTGTCTCGCGGGCGGTCGCCCCGTCTGGCCTCGTATGGCCGCATCGGTTTCGCGCTCAAAGAAGTCCGGCGCGAGGAGATCGAACGGGTGCTTGTCGGGTAGCCCGACTTTCTTGCGAAAGCCGGGCCCCCCGAGAACCGTACGTGCGAGTTTCCCCGCATACGGCTCAAATCTACAAACAAAGTTCTGTCTACGACAGAACCGGCTTAGTTACAACCAGCTTACCAGCGTGCACTTGCTGGTGGCAGTGCGGGTGGAGCAGCACCCGGTTGGACAGAGCGTCGGTACCACCATGCATCCGATATTCCAGATGATGGTCGTGCCAGCCCGTTTCGTCCGTTAGCGCACAGCCACAATGCGCGCATAGCCCGCCTTGTGACATATACAGCGTCGCCCACTGCTTTCGGTAGCGCATTTGTTCCCACATGCGCCCCTGCCGCAAGGTTTCGCCATATTGCTCCCATGTCGGATCAAAAGGGTTGAACTCGCCCTTGATCCTCGTGTGCCGTTTGATAGCCATACCACTAAGCTGGTATAGCTCATTCAGCCCCCAACTGCCGTCTTCGCGTTCCGTACGAACCGCAAACACCCAGTGCCGGGCACCGATAGAGTGAAAGTACTTCTGCTTCACCCACACAGCGCTCTTTTGCGGGTGCCTCCGCTTCGACCACCGCCAGAGCTTCCGAAAAATCAGATGCTCCAAGCGGCTGTACGTCTGCTTGGCTGAGACCGGACGGTGATACTGCGCCCATCCGCGCAACATCGGGTTCAGCAGTTGGATTAGATCCCCCTGCTTTGCCGTCTTGTTGCCGCTGATCGTTTCCGCCACCTTGCGATAGAACGCTTGCGCGTTCTTCTTGCTCGGTTTGATGAGCAGTTTTCCCGAGTATTTTCGGAAATTCCACCCAAGGAAATCGAAGCCGTCATCAATGTGAGTGACGCGCGTTTTTACCTCAGACAGTTGCAAGCCTCGAACAGCGAGGAACGCTTCCACCCAAGGCCTGACCACGCTTTCCAGTATCTCTCGCGAGTCGCCGGTAATCACGAAGTCATCCGCGTATCGCACCACATTGACCTTCAACTTCTTAGCCTTGACGATCCCGAATTTCGCACCGAGGTGCGCAACCAGTTCACGCTCCAGCCCGTTCAGCGTCACATTCGCCAGTGTCGGGGAGATGATCCCTCCCTGCGGCGTACCGGCCTCAGTCGCCTGTAGCTGACCCTTGTAAATCAGGCCAGCCTTCAACCACTTCCGGAGAATTTCCCTGTCCATGGGGACATGGTTTTCCAGCCAGTCGTGGTTGATGTGGTCAAAGCAGCCTTTGATATCCGCTTCCAGTACCCATCGGGACGAATCCTTCCGGGACGTGCAAGCACGTACCTGACCCATAGCATCAGCCGTCGAACGGTTTATCCTGAACCCATAAGAGTTCGGGTCGCTCGTCGATTCCGACACCGGCTCCAACGCCAGCAGATACAGAGCTTGCATCGCCCTGTCCCGCATGGTCGGGATGCCCAGCGGGCGCTCCTTTCCATTGGCCTTGGGGATAAAGACTCTCCGTAATGGCAGAGGCTTGTACCCGCGCCGCTTCAACCCACCGATGGCCTCCCACCGGCTTTCAGGCGAGTCCCACAGTTCGCGATCGACTCCCGCCGTTCGCGCACCCTGGTTTTGCGTAACACGTCGTACCGCATACAGCTTCGCAGACAACGTGCGAGTCAGCATCCGTTGCAGAGCTTTCACCCTGCGCCAGTCACTTTCCCGCGTCGCCTTCGCAATTCGAATCTGCATCCCTCTCACGTTCCGTTCAACCCGACGCCAATCGACAGCGTTCCAGTTGTCTGGCGCATGGGAAAGCGCAGACCCGGTCTCTCGACCAGATACTTTCATGCTGCTCTCCTACTTGGAAAAAGTCCCCAGGTAGAAGGCGCATCTCCCCCAGAGGGGCAGACACACCCCTCTGGGGAACAACAGACACCTCAATAGGAGCGCATGCGCCCCCATCTCGGACAAACACCTCAGTACGAGCGCATGCGTTCGCACCTAACCAAGTTACAGAGGGTAGTCAGCCGCCCTGCGACGGTAGACCAGACGGAAGTCTGCCCGCTTTCGCGTGGAGTAATGTCTCAACTCCTATCCGGGCCATTACAGCCCGACATTCGCTTTTTCCGTCCTCCCATACCTGCACAATCAACAGCGTCCCTTGCGGTTCGCCTGCCAGCCAAACGACGGCTGGCAACCATACAGGCTTACCACGTTCCCGGCGTGTCACACGACTGACGTAGGTTCCGCCTATCCCCCGGTGGCTTGACAACGACGTAGCCCAAATTCTAAGTGGGCTAACCAGCCACGTACCTTTTTGGTTAGAGCCCGATGTTCAAGCAGCTTTGGCTCCTCACTGGTAACGAGGTTTATCAGCAGTTCACATACGTTAACCCTATCAGCCAGCCTAGCTCCTCGACCCCATTGCTGCTAGGAGTGTCCAGACCAATCCCTCACGGGAATGGCCTGCCCGAAACATCCGGGGGCTACATTGTCAGAAGAGCTTCACACCCCACCGTTGCCAGTGACGCATGTCTTCCTAGGCTACTGCTGGTCGTACAGCAGGTTCACTATCCTCGCCGTGCAACTGACGAGGCCAAACAATGACACGCCGAGCTTTTCGCTCGTATCGGTTCGCGAATCCGTTGCCGATGACGGCGCAGGAATTGCATACATCACTCCGCCCAGTCGGCGGAGATGAAGCCGCTGACTGGGCGGGACCTGACGGTAATCAGGTCAATGCAATGCGAGCTCTCGGAGGATGTGCTTCACCGAGACTCGTATGGACGAGACCCGGCAAACCTCTACCGGCTCTCGCTTCGCTACAAGAGATACCCCACTTCCGAGCAGTTGCGTCGAGGGACTCGCGCCCCTTCCCGATGCTCCGCGTGATATCTTCGCGACTGGTTAGGCTCATACAGACGCCTCCTTTGCCGCTAGTCGATGCCCCTTACGTTGGGGCTACCCGGACACGAGCGTGCGTGTCGCACTAGAATCGCCAGTTTAGAACATTCCGCGTCCGCCCGAGCCCGCCGATGCCCTCCACCGCGCCGCCATCCGACCCAACCGCCGACCCAGCCGTCGACGCGGCTGCCGACGCAGCTGCCGACGCAGCTGCCGATCCAAGCGCCGCTGCGCCTCGCGAACCGTCCGCAGCGATCGCGTGCGATATTTTCTGCGCGGTGATCGACAATTTCGGCGATATCGGCGTGTGCTGGCGCCTCGCGCGTCAGCTTGCGAGCGAGCACGGGTGGCAAGTGCGAGTCTTCGTCGACGATCTGCATGCGTTCCAGAAACTGTGTCCGTCGCTCGCGCTCGATCGTGCACGGCAGACCATCGACGGGATCGTCGTCGAACACTGGCACGCGCCGACGCACGCCGGCGACACGCTCGAAGTGGCCGACGTGGTGATCGAGGCGTTCGCCTGCGAACTGCCGCCCATTTACGTGGCTGCGATGGCGCAGCGCAAGTGCCCGCCTGTGTGGATCAACCTCGAATATCTGAGCGCCGAGGACTGGGTCTCGGACTTCCACCTGCGGCCGTCACCGCATCCGCGCTATCCGCTCGTCAAGACGTTCTTCTTTCCCGGTCTCGGGCCGGGCACGGGCGGCGTGCTGAAGGAGCGGAATCTGGATGCCGTACGCGCGGCGTTCGAGGCGTCGCCTGCGGCACGAGAAGCGTGGTGGCTGCGAGCCGTGGGACGCGCGCCGCCTGTCGGGGCGACTGTCGTCTCGCTCTTCGCCTATGAGAACCCGGCAGTCGACAACCTGCTCGAGCAATGGCGCGATAGCGTCGAACCTGTGGTGCTGCTTGTGCCCGAGGGCCGCATCTCCGGCGCGGTCGCGCGCTTTTTCGGAATGCAGTCGTTCAGCGCTGGCGCCCATGCGGAGCGCGGCGGATTGAGCGCACATGGCCTCGCGTTCACCGAACAACCCGGCTACGACGCGCTGCTGTGGGCAAGCGACATCAATTTCGTGCGGGGCGAAGATTCGTTTGTGCGCGCGCAGTGGGCCGCCAGGCCCTTCGTCTGGCACATTTACCCGCAAGCGGACGACGCGCATCTGCCGAAGCTCGACGCCGCGCTTGAACACTACGGCCGCACGCTTCCCGTCGATGCCCGCGCCGCGCTCGCGCGCTTCTGGCACGCCTGGAATGGCGTCGGCAAGCCGGACTGGGCAGCGCTGCGCGACCACTACCCGGCGCTGCAGCGACGCGCGGTCGAATGGGCCGGTGAACTCGCGCGAGTCGGCGACCTCGCCGGAAATCTGGCCTTGTTCACAAAAAGTCAGTTAAAATAAGCGGTTATCCAACGGCCGACGACGCAAGCGCGGCCCGATCGCAGCAAAAATCCTGGATTCAGTTGGCCTCGGTTGGCTTCAGTTGGCTTTTAGTCTCCGACTTTTAGCCGGTTCCCCCGGCATCGAAAGATGCAAATGCGATGCTTCACGCAAGCCGCATGTAATCGGTGGAGAAACGGCGGAGTAAAGCGCACTTCAGGAAACACGCTGCAGACCGGCGCCACTCGTGTACACGCCCGCATCGGGTAAAAAGCAGGTAACGGATTTGCGGGAATTGCGGAACGCGTCGCATCGGCTACGCCACTGGAACCCTCGCAGCAAGTCAACCGCGCTTCATGCACCGCTTCTCGCCGGGCCGTCTCATCGCGGCGCGGCGCAAAGCGCAGGAAACGTCGAAGCCGCTTGCGCCGTATGCCGTTGAGCACAAGTTGAAGCTACTTATTTCGTACAGGACAGTTTTATGAAGACCGCACAGGAACTCCGCACCGGCAACGTCGTGATGATCGGCGCAGACGCAATGGTCGTGCAAAAGGCCGAATACAACAAATCGGGCCGCAACTCCGCCGTCGTCAAGATGAAGTTCAAGAACCTGCTGACCGGCGCAGGCATGGAAAGCGTGTACAAGGCAGACGACAAGTTCGACGTCGTCGTGCTCGAGCGCAAGGAAGTGACGTACTCGTACTTCGCCGACCCGATGTACGTGTTCATGGACGCCGACTACAACCAGTATGAAGTCGAAGCCGAAATGATGGGCGACGCGATGAACTACCTCGAAGACGGCATGACTTGCGAAGTCGTGTTCTACAACGAGAAAGCCATCTCCGTCGAACTGCCGACCACGCTGGTCCGCGAAATCATCTACACGGAACCGGCTGTCAAGGGTGACACGTCGTCGGGCAAGGTGCTGAAGAATGCCAAGCTGAACACCGGTTTCGAACTGCAAGTGCCGCTGTTCTGCAACATCGGCGACAAGATCGAAATCGACACGCGTACGCACGAGTATCGTAGCCGCGCATAACCGCCGGCAAGCTGCCCCGCCAGCGCGACACAACGCGCTGGCAAAAATGAAAAGCGCCCAATTGGGCGCTTTTTCTTTTTTGTGCCGCCGAGTATCGTTGAGGAAAACTTTACCGGCAATTTTGTCCAAATTTCCGGTTGCAGCGTTCGATGTTGCCGTGTGGGCCAATCTAAGCCCTTGATATGCCAAGTCAAAGCGCGTTGGCATAGCTCATGCTAGAGACCCCATACCCAATACCTCTCGACTCCGGAGATGCGAGATGAATAACGACATCGCAGAAGGCAAGTGGAAGCAACTGGTCGGCAAGGCAAAGGCTGCGTGGGGCGAACTGACCGACGACGAACTCACCAAGGCCGAAGGTCGCGCAGACCGTCTCGCGGGCCTGATCCAGGAACGCTATGGCAAAACGCGCGAGGACGCGGAGCGCGAAGTACGCCGCTTCTTCGACAGCAATCGGGATATCTGACAGCAAAAACAGCAGACGCGAAGTAAGCGTCGGCGCCCTTGCAGCGTTGCATAGTGACCGCAGGATGCCGGCGAATAGAACCAGGCGGTCCGCAGCGCTAACCAGCGCGCGGCGAATCGCCCGCTCAGATACAGAAAAGGACCAGAACTACGTGAGTCGACTCGCCGCCCGCTTCGCCCGGCGTCATGAATGCCGGGTATCGCGGTCATGCCGACCGGGAGGCCGCTTGCGCGCCGCCCGGCTGATGCTGACTTGCGTGGCGACGCATCCGACCGACAGTACCGGCCAGCCATCGTGCCCGCTTCGCCGCGCTGCGGTTCAGGCGCAGAAAAAGCGGCTATTTCATCCATTTATAAAGTTGCGCTCGCCATGCCACACGCTCTGATTGTTGAAGACGACCCCAATAGCCTGTCGGGCCTATCCGCGATTCTTGCCGCGGATGGTTTTTCCGTCGACACCGCGACGACCATCGCCGAAGCGCGCGCCGCGCTGACGCGCTTCATCCCCGACGTTGTTCTGGTCGACCTGAATCTCCCGGACGGCAGCGGGCTCGATCTGTTGCAGCATCTGCCCGCGCATCCGCCAGGCGGCGCACTGCCCGTGATCGTCATGACCGGCAATGCGACCGTGGAAAGCGCGATCGAAGGCTTGCGGCACGGCATCTGGGACTATCTGCTGAAGCCGGTCAACATTCCGCGCCTGCGCAGTCTGCTGGCGAGAATTCCGCGTCCGTATGAGTTGACTGAAGAAGTGCAGACGCTGCGCGCATCGTTGCGCCAGCTTGGGCGCTTTGGCTCGGTACTGGGTCGCAGCGCCGCGATGCAGCACGTGTACGACACGATCGAACATATCGCGCCGACCGAAGCGGCAGTCCTGATTTCGGGCGAAGCCGGGACCGGCAAGCAGGTGGCCGCGCAGACGATGCACGATATGAGCCGGCGCCGCAAAGGCCCGTTCGTCACGCTCGATTGCCGCAGCGCGGCCAGTTCGCAACTGCGTTCGCTGGACAGCGTGCTGTTCGGCCACGAACGCGGCGCGTTTAGCGGCGCCGATCAGCGCGAGCCGGGCCTCTTCGAGCAGGCGAGCGGCGGGACGCTTTTCATCGACGAGATCGCGGAGTTGCCGCGCGCGCAGCAAGAAGCACTGCTCCGCGCGCTGGATTCGCAGACCTTCATGCGGGTCGGCGGCACTAGTCAGGTCGTGACCGATTTCCGGTTGATCGCGTCGACGCGCAAGCCGCCGCGCGCTGCGGTCGCGGACGGCAGCCTCCACGAGGACCTCGCGCTGCGTCTCGAAGCCGCAGCGGTGACGCTGCCGCCGTTGCGCGAGCGCGACGAAGATCCTGCGCTGATCGCGCAGGCGATTGTCGACGACCTGAATCACGACGCCGCCGCGCGCGGCGTATCCGACGTCGCCAAGCAGATCGGGCCCAACTTCCTGCGCGAATGCCTGACATACGAATGGCCGGGCAACGTGCGCGAGTTGCAGGACCGCGTGCGGCGCGCGTACCACGCGTCGGGCGACGTGCTGGAGTCGTTGCGCGCCGACGAAGCGGGCTCCGTCAACGGTCGCGATCTGAATGGCAGCCGCGTTCAGGTTACGGTCGGCACCCCGCTCGCCGATGTGGAAGAAATGCTGATTCGCGCGACGCTCGACGCGGTAGGCGGTACACGCCATCGGGCGGCGTCGCTGCTGGGCATCAGCCCGAAGACGCTGTACAACAAACTGCAACGGATGCGGCTGAACTGACCGCCCGCTTCGCTTTGCAAGTCGAACCACTCGCAAAGCGGATCGGGGCGGCGCACATGACATGCACGCGCGCAGATGACCAATGAATAACGGCGCCTCAAGCGAGGCGCCGTTGGTCTATCTACTGTCTTCGCGCGTCGCTCAGGCGAACACGCTGCGCAGCAAAGCCTGGGCTTGCAGATATCGCGGCTCCGCCACCAGCTTGCTCCACTTCAGCGCCTTGTCGCGCGGGCGCATGCGCTTGAGCCGCTGCTGCGATTCCTTCGATGGCGTAAAGCGCAATTCGTCGAGCACCTGTTCGGCCTTTTCCGGCTGATTGCAGATCAGCACCATGTCGCAACCGGCCTGCAGCGCGGCAGTCGCGCCTTCGGTGAGCGTGCCGCCCTGGCGCGCGGCTTCCATTGAGAGGTCGTCGCTAAAAATAGCGCCTTCGAAGCGCAGCTTGCCGCGCAGGATGTCCTGCAGCCAGATGCGTGAAAAACCCGCCGGCCTGGAGTCCACCTGCGGATAGACGACGTGCGCCGGAATGACCGAGCCGAGCGACAGCCCAAGCCAGTCATATGGCGCTACGTCGTCGCGCAGAATCTCGTCGAGCGAGCGTTCGTCGACGGGCATCGCGACGTGCGAATCCGCGTGCGCGAAACCATGCCCCGGAAAGTGCTTGCCGCAGTTGCTCATGCCCGCGAGCGCAAGACCGTGGTTGAGGTTTTTCGCCAGCATCGCCACGACGCGCGGGTCGCTATGAAATGCGCGATCGCCGATTACCTGCGACTGGCCGTAGTTGAGATCGAGCACCGGCGTAAAGCTCATGTCGATGCCGCAGGCGCGCAATTCCGAAGCGAGGATATAGCCGACTGCGGTCGTGACCTTGGTGGCATGCATAACGTCGCTGTCCCACAGCGCGCCGAGCTTGCCCATTGCGGGAAGCACGGTGAACCCGTCGGTTCGAAAGCGCTGCACACGTCCGCCTTCGTGATCGACCGCGATCAGCAAGTCCTCGCGAATCGCGCGAATCGAGTCGGTCAGCGCAATCAGCTGCGCCCGGCTCTCGTAGTGGCGCGCGAACAGAATCACGCCACCGGTCATCGGATGGGCGAGACGGCGCTTGTCGTCGTCGTTCAGCGTCTTGCCGACGACGTCGAGCATCACCGGTCCGGGATTGGTTTTCATTGATTTTCGCTTGAAGATTGCGTGAAGCAAGGAGATACGCGACCGCATGGGCCGCGTTCACAATTATTTCTGGTTAGCCGCAGCTTAAGAGTCGGAGCCGTTCGCCTCTTGCGCTTGCGCACTTTCGGCAATCACGAACGACACGGCGTAATCGCGCTCGTCGGTGATCGTGACGCGCGCCGTGATGCCGCGCGCCTCGAGCCATTCGGCTAACTCCCCGGACGCGACCACCATCGGTTCGCCGCTCGGCTTATTGAGCGTTTGCAACGCGCGCCATGTCATGGGCCAGTGCATGCCGAGACCGATCGCCTTCGAAAACGCCTCCTTCGCCGAGAATCTCGTGGCGAGGAATGCGAGCCCGCGCGCGGCAGAACGGGCGTTGCGCGCGTGGTAGACACGCAGTTCGTCCGGGCCGAGTACCTTCTCGGCAAAGCGGCCGTTGGTGCGGGTCATGACCGCGGCCACGCGACTCACCTGAACGATGTCTGTACCAATACCGTAGATCGCCATAGGGGCCGGCCCGTTACGCGTTACGCACGTGCGCCGAGACGGGCGGCGACCATGATCGCCTTCATCTCGCGCACCGCGTTGTCCCAGCCCGCGAAAATCGCATGGGCGACGATCGCGTGACCGATATTCAGCTCGACGATGCCGTCGATCGCCGCGATCTGCTGGACATTCGTGTAGTGGAGGCCGTGGCCTGCGTTCACCTTGATACCGAGCGTCGCGCCGAATTCGACCGCGCGAACCACGCGCTCGAATTCGCGCTGTTGTTCGGCTGGATCGTGCGCCTCGGCATAACGTCCGGTGTGCAGCTCGATTACAGGTGCGCCGGCTTCGTGCGCTGCACGGATCTGCGTCTCGTCCGGATCGATGAAGAGCGACACGCGTGAGTTCGCGTCGGCCAGTTGCCTGCACGCGGCGCGCACGGCCTCGAACTGACCGGCGACGTCCAGACCGCCTTCTGTCGTCAATTCCTGGCGCTTTTCCGGCACGAGGCAAACGTCATGCGGTTTGACTTCGCAGGCGATGTCGAGCATCTCCTGCGTGACCGCGCATTCGAGGTTCATCCGCGTCTTGAGCAGCGGGCGCAGCGCGCGCACATCGGCGTCGACGATATGGCGGCGATCTTCGCGCAGATGCAACGTGATGACGTCGGCACCGGCTTCCTCGGCCATCAGCGCGGCGCGGATCGGGTCGGGGTACGAAGTGCCGCGCGCGTTGCGCAGCGTGGCGACGTGATCGATGTTCACGCCGAGATCAATCACATTCGGCGACGTTAGAAAGAAGCTCATAAGTTCTGCAAGTCGATCAGGATCTGGCGCGTCGCGAGCGGCGTGCCGCCAAGATAAGTGTTGAGCAGAAAGCGCATCAGCGTTTTGCTTTGCGCCACCGTCTGCGCCCGATGGTAATCGTCCTTTTCCATATCGAGCAAGGTTTGACCTGCAATCACCGGCCACTGCGACGGCAGATCGTCGGATGCTTCGCGCACGCCGCGCTCCGGATCGAACACATAGCGGCTGCCGGCTTCCACCGCTTTGCGCGCGACGGTGCGATCGAGCGCCATCGCGTAACCGGTTTCGCGCAGCAACACGCGCTCGAACGAACGTAACACCTGGACCGGCGGCTCGTCGTGCGCGAGACGCGTCATGGTGACGACATAGTGATGGAACAGTTGCGGATGCGGATCTTCGCGCGCGCAAAACTTCACGAGGAGTTCGTTCACGTAGAAGCCACACAGCAGCGCGTCGCCTGTCAAAGGCAGCATGCCGCCCACCCACTCGGCGCCGGTCAGTGTGCGCACCTCGCCTCTGCCGGACCACGACAGCGCGAGTGGCTGGAACGTCTGCAGCACGCCGCGCAACGCGGAGTGCGGACGCTTCGCGCCCTTGGCGACGAGCGCGAGGCGACCGTGATCGCGCGACAGCACGTCGATGATCAGACTCGTCTCACGATACGGATAACTATGCAGAACGAAGGCGGGTTGCTCGGCGATCCGGTATTCGGAAGCCGATGCGGAACCGCGCGAGGACCGGCGAGCCGGCGCCTTGCGAGGCGCGTCATCGGGGCCGGTGTCGGAGGTGCTTTTAGTGGAAGATTTGCGGCTGGCGCGAGCCGGTTTTGACGGCTCGCGTGACGGCGCGCCCGGCCCCGAGTCGTCCGGATCCGTGTCGGAATTCAGCGTGACCCACGCGTCATTCGTACCCATACGCACGAAGTCCTGCTTCGTTGTCGGCCCAACCGCTCTTCACCTTGATGAAGGTTTCCAGATAGATGGGTCCGTCGAACAGCTTCTCCATGTCGAGGCGCGCCTCGGTGCTGATCTGCTTCAGCTTCGCACCCTTCTGGCCGATGATCATGGCCTTGTGCGTGTCGCGCTCGACGAGGATCGTCGCGAAGATGCGGCGCAGGCGTCCTTCCGTTTCGAACTTGTCGATCAGCACGGTGCTCGTGTACGGCAGTTCGTCGCCGGTCCAACGGAAAACTTTCTCGCGCAGAATCTCGGCCGCGA
This sequence comes from Paraburkholderia sp. 22098, assembly GCF_052045935.1. Lineage (NCBI taxonomy): Bacteria > Pseudomonadati > Pseudomonadota > Betaproteobacteria > Burkholderiales > Burkholderiaceae > Paraburkholderia > Paraburkholderia sp. 22098. The sequence continues at coordinate 257,389 of NZ_JBQEPV010000009.1, forward strand.
GAAAGCGCTCGCTGCGATCGGTGAGATCGTCTTCCCCGTAAATCGGTGCGCCTTCCGGCAGATACGGCTTGACGGTGGCCATCAGGCGCTTGATGTCGTCCGGGTTCTTGGCCGACAGCGGCACGATCTCGCTGAACTGGCGCAGCGCGCTCACCTGCTGCATGAACGGAAACAGCGAGTCTTTATCCGACACACGGTCGAGCTTGTTTGCGATCAGCAACGTGGGTACGGAAGGCGGAATCAGGTCGAGCACTTTCTGGTCGTCCGGGCCGAAACGGCCGGCTTCGATCACGAAGAGGATCGCATCGACGGAAGTCAGCGTAGACGTCACCGCGCGGTTCAGCGAACGGTTCAGCGCGCCGCTGTGCTTGGTCTGAAAACCGGGCGTGTCGACGAAAATGTATTGGACGTCTTCGAGCGTATGGATGCCGGTGATGCGATGGCGCGTAGTCTGCGCCTTGCGCGACGTGATGCTGACTTTCTGGCCGACCAGCGCGTTCATCAGCGTGGATTTGCCAACGTTAGGGCGACCGACGATCGCGACCATGCCGCAGCGGAAACCAGTGGGAGTGGGAGCGTTCATATTGGGCTACGGCAGGTTCGGATCGACGCGCTCGGGTGGCGCACCGGGGCAATCAATGGCCCGCGTCGGCGACGCGCGTTTGTACCGCGTCGGCTACGCCGGGTTCGTTTTCGGTGGGGGCCGCAGTGTTCGTCACGGGCGATACGGCGTCGGACGCCGGCTCGCGAGTGCGGGGCGGTTTGTCTACGTTGCGGACGGCGGCGGACTCTGCTTTTGGTTCGGTGGGCTTCGGGTCGGCGGGCTTCGGGTCGGCGGACGAGGCGTTGGCGGCTTTCGGGTCGGCAGTTTTTGACTCTGCTGGCTTGGCCTCGGCCGACTTCGCGTCCAGTTTGTCCGCCGGCTTGTCCCCTGCTGATCTTTCCGCCGATTTTTCGCCAGACTGCGCTACGGTTCGGTCCGATTTCTCGAATTTTTCCGCCCTATCGGCTTTCTCCAGCCGCTCGCCCTTATCAGCGCGTTCGACTCTTTCCGGGGCGCTGTACTCGACGTGCGCCGCACGAATCACCGCCAGCGGCGCAGCCGCAACCGCAGTCGCCAACGCGCTGCGCTCCGCTGCGGGCTCTGTTCCGGACGTTACCCGCGGTTCTCCTCTCGCCGCGCCACGCTCGCTCTTACGATCCGGGCTGCGCAGGTCAAGCGCGGTCTGAACGCCAGTCACGCCGGGAACGATCTCAAGCTCGACGTTTTTCGCGGCGCGGGCGCTTTTTGAGCGCTTCGACTTGCCGACGACTGCAGGCGCGGCGGCGAGGACCTCGTCGAGCGCTTTTTTGGCCGCGGCCTGCTCAGCCGCGCGCCGGCTGGCGCCCGAGCCAGAGACCTTCACGTCCAGCTTCGGCACCGTACACTCAACTTCGAATTGCTGATTGTGCGCTGCACCATGGGTAGCCACGACGGTGTATGTGGGCAACGCGATCTTGTGACCTTGCAGATACTCCTGCAAGAGCGTTTTCGCATCTTTGCCGAGCGTACGCGGGTCGATGTGATCGAGGATCGGCACGTAGAGCCGCTTAATGACCGTTTGGGCGGCTTCGAAACCGCCGTCGAGGAACACTGCACCCAGCACCGCTTCGAGCGTGTCAGCAAGGATTGACGGCCTACGGAAGCCGCCACTGCGCAGTTCGCCCTCCCCGAGCCGAAGTCCTTCGGAGATATTCAGGGCCTGAGCGATTTCGTAAAGCGATTGCTGTTTGACCAGATTAGCGCGAACGCGAGACAGGTCGCCTTCGTCCAGCTTCCCGAAACGTTGGAACAAAAGCGCAGCCACCGCGCAATTCAGAACGGAATCGCCTAAAAATTCGAGCCGTTCGTTGTGCGTGGAACTGTGACTGCGGTGTGTTAAAGCCTGGCGCAGCAATTCCGCATTGCGAAATTCGTAGCGCAGACGGCTTTCCAACGGAGATGAGGGCATGGGCAGAGTATAACGCGGGCGTCGGGCCGGGCGAAAACGCGGCCGGCCCGACGGGAAAAGCGTGGTGAAGCGACGTTAGAGGACTTTATGTAGCGATAACGCGCGGGCGCCCGCAGGGTCGTTCACGTGATCGCTGATCTTCGATAAGCGATCACGTTCGCAGCGCGTCATGCAGTCGGCGCAAAACTTACTGGAACAAGCCGATGCGCTTGAGATTGCTGAAGTTCATCCAGATGAAAAACGCGCGGCCGACAATATTCTTGTCCGGCGCAAAACCCCAATAACGGCTGTCGGCGCTGTTGTCGCGGTTATCGCCCATCATGAAGTAATTGCCCGGCGGCACTTTGCAAATCACGCCGCGCGCGTTGTATGTGCAGTTGTCGCGATACGGATAATCTTCTGCGCCGACGATAAACGGCGGCACCGCAGGATTGTTCAAAATTGCGTTCTTGCGGCCGTCGAGATTTTCCTCGAACTGTTTCGCGTAGCCAAGACGCTCCTCGTCAAGATAGTCGGGCAGCGGCGTTTCAGGCACTGGTTTGCCGTTGATCGTGAGCTGCTTGTCCTGATATGCAACCGTGTCGCCCGGCAAGCCGATCACGCGCTTGATATAGTCGACCGACTCGTCTTTCGGGTAGCGGAACACCACCACGTCGCCGCGCTGAAGCGGCCGGCCCTCTGTGATTTTCGTATTGACGATCGGTAGACGGATACCGTAATCGAATTTATTCACGAGGATGAAGTCGCCGACCAGCAGCGTCGGCACCATTGAGCCGGACGGAATCTTGAACGGCTCGACAACAAACGAGCGCACCACGAAAACCACCAGAATCACCGGGAAAAAGCTCGCGGAATATTCGAGCCACCACGGTTGGCGCAGCTTGTCGTCACGCAGACGCGCGCGCGTCTGCGCGGCGTTTTCGTCGGCGAAACGCTCACCGATACGTGCCTGCTGACGGTCGAACTCAGCGACCGCGGCTTCCGCCGCGCGCCGCCTTTGCGGCATGAACACCAGTTTGTCTGCGACCCATGCGACGCCCGTCAAAACGACGAGCACAAAAAGAATCAGCGCAAAATTCATAGGGTTCCGTTGTTCGTCTTATTTGTCTTCGACACGCAGGATGGCGAGGAAAGCCTCTTGCGGAATCTCGACGGACCCCACTTGCTTCATTCGCTTCTTGCCTGCCTTCTGCTTTTCCAGCAGCTTTTTCTTACGTGAAATATCGCCGCCGTAGCATTTTGCCAGCACGTTCTTACGCAATGCTTTAATGTTTTCCCGCGCGATGATGTTCGAGCCAATCGTGGCCTGGATCGCAACGTCGTACATCTGGCGCGGAATCAGTTCGCGCATTTTCGCCGCGACTTCGCGGCCCCGGTACTGGCTCTGCGAACGGTGCACGATGACCGACAGCGCGTCCACCTTGTCGCCGTTGATCAGCATGTCGACCTTCACGACGTCGGACGCGCGATATTCCTTGAATTCGTAATCCATCGACGCGTAACCACGCGAGATCGATTTCAGCCGATCGAAGAAATCCAGCACGACCTCGCCCATCGGGATCTCGTAGGTCAACTGCACCTGACGGCCGTGATACTGCATGTTGATCTGGTTGCCGCGCTTTTGCGTACACAGCGTGATCACCGACCCGACGTAATCCTGCGGCATGTACAGGTTCACGGTGACGATCGGCTCGCGCACTTCTTCGATCTTAGAGGGCTCCGGCATCTTGGCCGGATTTTCGACCATGATGGTTGTGCCGTCGCGTTGCAGGACTTCGTACACGACGGTCGGCGCCGTGGTGATCAGGTCCATGTCGAACTCGCGTTCGAGACGTTCCTGCACGATCTCCATGTGCAGCAGACCCAGGAAGCCACAACGGAAACCGAAACCGAGCGCCTGCGAAACTTCGGGCTCGTATTGCAGCGATGCGTCGTTCAGTTTCAGCTTTTCAAGCGAGTCGCGCAGCGCGTCGTACTGGTTCGCTTCGACCGGATAGAGGCCGGCGAACACCTGTGGCTTCACTTCCTTGAAACCCGGCAACGGCTCGGCAGCAGGCGCGTTCACCAGCGTGACGGTGTCACCCACCTTCGCCGCGGCCAATTCCTTGATGCCGGCGATGATGAAACCCACCTGCCCCGCCGACAACGATTCGAGGTTCTTGGACTTCGGCGTGAATACGCCGATGTGTTCGACCGGATACTGCGCGCCGGTCGCCATCATGCGGATTTTGTCCTTTGGACGCAGTGTGCCGTTGACGATACGCACGAGCATCACGACGCCGACGTAGTTGTCGAACCACGAGTCGATGATCAGCGCCTGCAACGGCGCTTCCGGATCGCCCTTTGGCGGCGGCACTTTGGCGATCAACGCTTCGAGCACGTCTTCCACGCCCTGGCCCGTCTTGGCGCTGCAATGCGTGGCGTCGGTTGCGTCAATACCGATTACGTCTTCAATCTCCGCGATTGCGTTCTCGGGATTCGCGGCCGGCAGATCGATCTTGTTGAGCACCGGAATGACGTCGACGCCGAGTTCGATTGCCGTGTAGCAGTTGGCGACTGTTTGCGCCTCCACGCCCTGGCTTGCGTCGACAACCAGCAGTGCGCCTTCGCACGCGGACAACGAGCGGCTGACTTCGTACGAGAAGTCGACGTGCCCCGGCGTGTCGATCATGTTCAGGTTGTAGACCTTGCCGTCGCGGGCGCGATAGGTCAGGGCCGCAGTCTGTGCCTTGATAGTGATGCCGCGCTCGCGCTCGAGGTCCATCGAGTCGAGCACCTGAGCTTCCATCTCGCGGTCGGACAAACCGCCGCAAATCTGGATGATGCGATCGGCAAGCGTCGACTTGCCATGGTCGATGTGCGCAATGATCGAGAAGTTACGAATATGATCCATTCAGTGCCGATCAAGCAAAAAAGGCGCGCTCGGACAATAGCGGAGCACGCCTTGTAAGTAGGTGAAAAACTTATCTATTTTAGCCGAAAAGGCCGGTGCCCGGCGGATCTTGCAGGGCCTGGATGCAGAGACCTTCGACGAAAGACCGGCTCAGGAGGCCGCAGCGGTGCGGGCAGCCAACGCTTCACGCACCCGCGATTCGTCGAGACGGTAGTGACAAAGCTCGATTCCGTCGCACAACAGAACGGGTACCAGCTCGTTGTAGCGGGCTTCGAGCGAGGGGTCGCTGTCGACGTCGATGACTTCTATTTGCGCGCCGAACTCGGCCAGCAAGGGCTCGAGCGCGGCGCGCATGTCGTCGCACAAGTGGCACCACGCGCGCGAATAAAGCGTGAGCGGCGCCACCGTTGTCATTTCTGAGCGCTGCGCGGGCGAATCGGCACGAACTGAGTGTTCTCGCCGCGACGCACCAGCAGTGCGACCATCTTCTGCGAGTCCAGATGCGACGTCAGTTCGTCGAACTGTTTCGCGCTTGTGATATCCGTGTCGCCCACACGCAGGATGATGTCGCCCTTTTGCAGGCCGACGCGTGCCGCCTGACCGTCCGCGGCGTCGATCTGCACACCGTTGCGCAGTTTCAGCGCCTTCAGCTGATCGGACGGGATGTCGCTGACGGCCAGGCCGAGCGCATTCGTGGCCCGCTGCTTCGGCGCCTGTGGCTTGCGCTGATCGGCCTTTGCAGTCTTGTCCGGCTGCATCTCTGCGATCGTGACCGGCAACTCGCGCGTTTGGCCCTTGCGCCAGACCGTGATGGTCGCCTTCGTGCCCGGCTTGGTATCGCCGACCATGCGCGGCAAGTCAGTAGCCGTATCGACCGAATGACCGTTGAACTTCAGGATGATGTCGCCTGGCTGCACGCCTGCCTTGTCCGCCGGACCGCCCGGCTCGACGCTGCTGACAAGCGCGCCCTGCGACTTCGGCAGACCAAGCGAATCAGCGACGTCTTTGGTCACTTCGCCGATCGCCACCGCGATGCGGCCGCGCACCACCTTGCCGGACGCTTTCAACTGATCGGCCACGCGCATCGCTTCGTCGATCGGAATCGCGAACGAAATGCCCATAAAGCCGCCGGTACGGCTGTAGATCTGCGAGTTGATGCCGATCACTTCGCCCTGCATGTTGATGAGCGGTCCGCCCGAATTGCCCGGATTGACGGCTACGTCGGTCTGGATGAACGGCAGATAGTCGCCCGTGTCACGCCCTTTCGCGCTGACAATGCCGGCCGTCACCGTGTTCTCGAGCCCGAACGGCGAGCCGATTGCGACCACCCACTCGCCCACGCGAACCTTGTTCGAGTCGCCGATGGTGATGGTCGGCAGATTCGCCGCGCTGATCTTCACGACCGCGACGTCGGTGCGATCGTCCACGCCGATCAGTTTCGCCTTGAATTCGCGCTTGTCGGTGAGCGTAACGTAAATGGTGTCCGCGTCGTCGATCACGTGCGCGTTGGTCATCACGTAGCCGTCCGCCGACAGGATGAAGCCCGAGCCGACGCCGCTATTCTGTTCGGGATCGTTGCTGTCCGGCGTGTCCTGGCTACCACCACTACCACCACTACCGCCGCTGCCGCCATGGCCGCCATTGTCCCCGCCGCGCGGCGCGCCGGGAGATTGCGGCGACTGCGGCATCGGAATGCCGAAAAAGCGCCGGAAGAACTCCGACATGTCGCCGTCGTCCATGCCGGGCGGCAAGCCGCCGCGTGCGCCACTGTTCGTCACGCGCGTGGTCGTGCGAATGTTGACGACCGCCGGACCGACTTTGTCGACGAGGTCGGTGAAGTCGGGCAGATTGGCTGCGGAGGCCGCTGACGCCGTATGCGGTGCGAACGGCAAACATGCCGCCACCACCGCGGCCGCGAGGAATTTGCGCACCGAGAAAGTCGTCATATCGTAGGAAGCCGAGGGATTCAGGATTCGGAGGATTACTTCGGAGCCTTGTATTCTATGGCAGACGCGAATTGCTGCAACGTGGTCTGGGGCACTTCTCCGAGCAGGGTAATCCAGAAGTCGCCGCGGCGCTTGACTAGTACGTGCGTAGCACCGGTACTGCCCGCGCCTTCCTTGCGCGTGTTGTTTTCAACCGGCTCGATGAACACCGAGATCGCGGCGAGACCGTCGGAGAACACGGCCTGATCCACAGGAATGGTGGGCTGGCCTGCTTCGCGCGCCGCCATTGGGCGGCGCAGTTCACGGATCTTGCGAAAGCCCGGCACCGTCACGCCGAACTGCCAGCCCTGCGCGGCCATATCGACCGGTTCGATGGGCGGATGCACGACCGTCCAGCCCGCGGTATTGCGAATACCGTTGACAATGCCCGCCTTGTCGACGGGCACGCCGATGCGAATCTGCGAGAACGACAGTTGTTCGAGCACCTGACCGCTTGGATCGAGCGTTTGTGCGCGCAGCAGCAGGCCGGTTTTCTTGTCAGCCCACAGTTTGTAAGCGAATCGGTAGGCGTCTTTCGGATCGAGTTCGATGACCTGACTTTCGATGCCCGCAACGCGGTCGTCGCCGAGCAGTTTCGGCTCGTACACCGACAGGACCTGCTCGCCGCTTACGGCAAGCAGCGCGGGGAACGAGTCTTTGTTCTGGCGCTTTTCGACAACGCACAAATGGCGTTCCGGCACGAACGTATAGAGCTCCTCGTTATGACGAAGCATCTTGCGTGGCTTGCCGTCGAGGCTTTCCAGCTGCTCGAATTCGCCGTCTGCCTTCGTCGCATAGTGCGCGATCCGCGACGTCTGGACGAAATTGCCCCGCTGATAGACAAACGCGCCTTCGTAGTTCTGTTGCTGCGCAGCCTGATGGATGCGATCCAGCAGATCGGCAGCGGTGCGGCGGGCGACGAGCGGGTCGTCGGTTTGTGCAAAAACCCGCGGTGTAGCGGACAACAACACGGCTGCGCAGAACAGAAATGCCGGCAGCCGCCCCCAGATAGTCGTTATATTCAACCGCGGAGTCTGCATCAAACTATTGGCCTTGCGTGGAGACTGCAGCAGCGCGGATCAGCGGCATTGAGCCCGGCATGACGGGTTGCTGCGCGAACTGCTGATGAGCTTCGAGATACTGGTCGAGACCCGCGTCCCGAATGATGTTCGCGTCTTGCGCCACCGGCACGGACGCCATGGCAACCTTTTGCACCGCGTCGCCGTGGGAGGAAACCGAAGCGACCTGCGTCGAGCCCGGGCCGACGGGTACGCCCTGCAACTGCGGCACGACGATCCACGTTAGCGTAGCGGCCGCGGCGGCCACCGCGAAGGCCGGCACCACGCGGCGACGCAGCGCCAGCAGACGGCGCGTAACCGGTATGGCTGCCGGCGCGAGCAAATGCGGCTCGCTTTCCAGCCGGGCGGCGAATCCGCTGAGGAAAGCGCTGCTCGTCGCGGAACCGACCGCGAGGTCGTCGGAACGCAATGCGTCGCCGATCAGGTGATAGCTGGACCACGCGGCGCGATCTTCGCCGTCCAGCTCGGACAGAAACTTGTCCAGATTCAGATGCTCTTCGCCGAACAGCTCACCGTCGACAAAAGCGGACAGACGCTCGCCGCGCGAGCTGGCTTGCGATTGCATCGAGACCGACCCCATGATGCTCCCCATCTTACAAAGACCCCGTAGTGACACCACTAATTCAGATATTGCACCCGCGCCCCGTTCGGCGCGCTAGTGACTTACCAGCGCTTGCCTTCAGGTGTGTCAAGCAACGGACGCAATTTTGCCGCAATGGCTTCGCGAGCGCGGAAAATTCGCGATCTGACGGTGCCGATTGGGCAGCCCATCATCTTAGCGATTTCCTCGTAGCTCAAACCTTCAATTTCACGAAGAGTAATGGCGGTACGCAGCTCTTCCGGTAAAACCGCCATCGCAGCATTGACCGTCTCAGCGATCTGCTTGCTCATCAACATCGACTCAGGCGTGTTGATATCCCTTAGTTGGTCGGCGTCCGAGAAAGTTTCAGCTTCTTCAGCATCTGCTTCGGTCGAAGTCGGCGCGCGCCGGCCTTGGGTCGCAAGGTAGTTCTTTGCCGTGTTGACCGCAATCCGGTACAACCACGTATAAAAAGCCGATTCCCCGCGAAATTGCGGCAACGCCCGATACGCCTTGATGAAAGCGTCTTGCGCAACGTCTTCTACTTCGGCGGGGTCGCGCACGAGGCGCGAGATTAGCCGGAGAATTTTGCGGTGGTATTTGGAGACCAGAAGCTCGAAGGCGGCCTTGTCGCCCTTCTGGACGCGCTCGACCAGCACCTGATCAATTTCTTTTTCGCTCACCTGATAAATCCGTTAACTTTGGGGCGCATGACGGGGGCACCATTGTAGCGTTCCCGTCGACGAGGCACGTTACGGAGGTCATGACGCGCGGGTAACAGCGGTTACTTTCGTTACAGTCACGCGCCGGCGCGGCGCCGCCCGCGCACCGCGAGTTCGCGGAAAACGGCCGTCGGCACAGTGTCGGCCGGAACAAGAAGCGTTTGACGCCGACCTTCGTCTGGCGTCACTTCGAGCACCAGCAAACGGTCGCTCCAGTGCGCACAGCCGGCGATTCGACCGTATACGAGCAGATTTCCGGCCCGGCCCCAGACAGAAATGCCCTCGCGTCCCATTCTGAGCGCCGCTGGCTGCGCCCGGTCGTGCCTGACCGCGCAAAGCGTAAGGAGCGCAAACACCGCAAGCGTCAACGGAACCGCCTGCCATGCGGTGAGCCACGACGCCATGCAGCTATAAACCGCACACGACGCCGTCACCACGAAAGCAGCCAACGCAACGCGCATCGCGAAGGAACGCCGCAGCACGATTTGCTGCGACGCTCCTCCGAAGCTGGCCGTATCACGGAAAAGCGCCGGCAAAGCCGGCGCCGTTGGCTGGCGCGTCACCCGTTGCGAGAGATCAGGCGCGCTTGAAGACGAGCGTACCGTTCGTGCCGCCGAACCCGAACGAGTTCTTCAGCGCGACGTCGATCTTCATCTCCCGTGCGGTGTTGGCACAGTAGTCCAGGTCGCACTCGGGGTCCTGGTTGAAGATGTTGATCGTGGGCGGAGACACCTGATGGTGAACAGCCAGCACGGTAAACACCGACTCAAGACCGCCGGCGCCGCCGAGCAGGTGACCCGTCATCGACTTGGTCGAATTCACGACAATGTCTTTGGCATGGTCGCCGAACGCCCGCTTGATGCCGGTTGTCTCAGCCAGATCGCCGAGCGGCGTGGACGTGCCGTGCGCGTTCAGGTAGTTGACCTGGTCGGCATTGATGCCGGCGTTCTTCATGGCCGCAAGCATGCAGCGGCGCGCGCCGTCACCGTCTTCGAGCGGTGCGGTCATGTGATAGGCGTCGCCGCTCATCCCATAGCCGCCGACTTCGGCGTAAATCTTCGCGCCGCGAGCCTTCGCGTGTTCGTACTCTTCTAGCACCATCACGCCGGCGCCTTCGCCGAGCACGAAACCGTCGCGATCCTTGTCCCACGGACGGCTTGCCGTCGCCGGATCGTCATTGCGTTGCGACAGCGCGCGGGCCGCTGCAAAGCCGCCGATGCCGAGCGGCGACACGGTCGATTCCGCACCACCCGCGATCATCACGTCTGCGTCGCCGTATTCGATCAGGCGCGAAGCCTCGCCGATACAGTGCAAACCCGTTGTACACGCGGTGACGATGGCGAGATTCGGACCCTTGATGCCGAACTTGATCGACAGGTGCCCGGAGATCATGTTGATGATCGACGCCGGCACGAAGAACGGCGAAATGCGGCGCGGGCCGCGATTGAGCAGTTCGGTTTGCGTGACTTCGATCATCGGCAGACCGCCGATGCCCGAGCCGACCACGACGCCGATACGCTCCGAATTCTCGTCGGTGACTTCCAGGCCGCTGTCCTGCATCGCCTGGATGCCAGCAGCGACGCCGTAATGGATGAACGTATCCATGTGGCGCGCTTCCTTACCGGGGATGTAGTCCTCGATATTGAAGCCCTTCACCTCGCCGGCGAAACGAGTCGAGAAGTTCGACGCATCGAACTTCGTGATATTGGCAATACCCGACTTGCCGGCGACCAGATTGGCCCAGCCGTCGGCAACATTATTGCCAACAGGCGAAATCAGCCCCAGGCCTGTAACAACAACACGACGGCGGCTCACGGTAACCCCTTTTTCATAGATGACAAAAACAAAAGCCACAGCGGCCACAGGAACCTGACCTGTGTACCCTGTGGCTGTTAAGTCGGCAATCGCGCTGAAGAATGCGCTGTCAACATCGCTGGCTCCTGCACGGCACACCTCACGGCAAAAAATGGCGACCCCGCTGGCGTCGGCAACCGACACGGCAGGGCGTCATACGCCGCTAACGCATAAACGCAGGCGCGAATGACCTTAGGCCTTGACGTTTGCGCGAGCGTAATCGATCGCTTGCTGAACGGTGGTGATCTTCTCGGCTTCTTCATCCGGAATTTCCATGCCGAATTCGTCTTCGAGGGCCATCACGAGTTCAACCGTGTCCAGCGAGTCGGCGCCGAGGTCGTTCACGAACGAAGCTTCGTTCTTGATTTCAGCTTCGGCCACGCCCAGTTGTTCTGCGACGATCTTCTTGACGCGCTGTTCGATATTGTCCATTACCCCTCCAAGGGAAAGAAGTTCAAAAATACAGGTGCGCGCATTTTATCAGGTTTGACCCGGCAAAAAAGCGGCGCATCAGGTTGCTGTCAAGGCATGCGCCTTACGCATTTGCAAACGCATCAAGGCGCGGATAGTAACCGAATTTGGTTACGACATGTACATTCCGCCGTTCACATGCATCGTCGTGCCGGTGATGTAGCCTGCTTGCGGCGACGCGAGGAATGCGACAGCGTGTGCGATATCTTCCGGGCTGCCGAGACGGCCCAGCGGAATCTGCGTTTTCAGCGCCGTTTGCTGCTCTTCCGGCAACGTGCGCGTCATGTCTGTATCGATGAAACCGGGCGCCACGCAATTCACGGTAATGCCACGGCTGCCGATCTCGCGTGCAAGCGCGCGAGTCATGCCGGCCACGCCCGCTTTCGCTGCGGCGTAGTTAATCTGCCCAGGGTTGCCCGCCGAACCGACCACCGACGTGATATTGATGATGCGGCCGCCCTTTGCCTTCATCATTGGACGCAGCACCGCGCGCGACAGACGGAACACCGACTTCAGATTGGTGTCGACCACCGCATCCCAGTCGTCGTCCTTCATACGCATGGCCAGTTGGTCCTGCGTGATGCCGGCGTTGTTCACGAGCACATGCAGCGCACCGAATTCCTTCACCGTGCCTTCGATCAGCGCTTCGGCAGCAGCCGCGTCGTTCACGTCGAGCACCGCGCCGCGCCCGCTCACGCCGGCCGCGTTGAACGCTTCGCTGATTGCCGCCGCGCCGCTTTCGCTGGTCGCCGTGCCGATCACCGTTGCGCCCTGGCGCGCGAGCTCCATAGCGATGGCGCGGCCGATGCCGCGCGAGGCGCCCGTTACGATTGCGATCTGCTTATCGAGATTCTTTTCCATCTGTCGGTCCGAATGCCCTTCGGAGGGCTGATTGATTGCTGATGCCTGTTGCCGTCTATGCGATGCAGCGCTCAACCTGCCGTAACGAGCTTGAGCGTTTCTTCGAGCGAAGTGGGATCGAACACGGACGCGCCGACCAGATTGCCGTCGATACGCTTCGTGAGGCCCGCAAGGACCTTGCCCGGCCCGCATTCGACGACGTGCGTGACGCCTTGAGCCGCCATGGCCTGAATGCATTCGACCCAGCGCACCGCGCCGGCCGCCTGGCGCACCAGTGCATCTTTGATCTGCGCCGGCTCGTTCACGATCGCGACGTCGACATTGTTGATGACCGGAATCGACGGCACCTGAACGTTGACGCTCGCCAGATACTCGCGCAATTGATCCGACGCCGGCTTCAGCAGCGACGAATGGAACGGCGCCGATACCGGCAGTGGCAGCGCGCGCTTTGCGCCCTTCGCCTTCGCCACTTCACAGGCTTTTTCGACCGCTGCCTTGTGGCCCGCGATCACGACCTGAGCAGGCGCGTTGAAATTGACCGCTTCGACGACGCCCGTGGCCGCCGCTTCGGCGCAAACAGCGCGCACGGTGTCGTCGTCCAGACCGAGGATCGCCGCCATGCCGCCTTCGCCGACGGGCACCGCTGTTTGCATCGCCTGCGCGCGAAAACGCACGAGCGGCACGGCATCGCGAAACGCGATCGCGCCAGCCGCGACGAGCGCCGTGTATTCGCCGAGACTATGACCCGCGACGATGGCCGGCGTGGGGCCGCCCGCCTGCTGCCACGCGCGATAGATCGCGTAGGCCGCGGTCAGCATGACCGGCTGCGTGTTCGTAGTGAGATTCAGATCTTCGGCCGGACCCTCGGCGATCAGCTTGCCGATGTCCTGATTCAGCGCGTCGGACGCTTCCTGAACTGTCTCGCGCACAACCGCATGGTCGGCAAATGCATTGAGCATGCCGACCGATTGCGAACCCTGTCCGGGAAAAACGAACGCAAATTTCATATCGTCCCCAAAATCGATTTAGTCAGATGTGAGGTGCGCGCGGCTCGAAAGCACGCGACGCATGGGCGCATGAAGAGCGCCGCCTGAAGTCGGCCCGCTTAGTAGCGAATGACCGACGCGCCCCACGTGAAGCCGCCGCCGACGCCTTCGATCAGCACGTTCTGGCCGCGCTTGATGCGACCGTCGCGGACCGCGACGTCGAGTGCGAGCGGAATGGACGCAGCCGACGTATTGCCGTGCTCGCCCACCGTGACGACCATGCGTTCCTGCGGCAAGCCGAGCTTGCGGCAAGTGCTCTGCATGATGCGGATGTTGGCCTGATGCGGAATCAGCCAGTCGATCTGATCGGCGGAAAGATTCGCTTTTTCGAGTGCCTCGACCGCGACCTTTTCGAGTACGTTCACGGCCAGCTTGAATACCGCCTGCCCGTCCATATGCAGAAACGCGCTGCCGGCGATCACACCGCCGTTCACGTTGCCCGGCGTGCACAGAATGTTCGAATGACTGCCGTCTGCATGCAATGCGCTCGCAAGCACGCCCGGCTCGTCCGACGCCTGCAGGATCACCGCGCCGGCGCCGTCGCCAAACAGCACGCATGTGGTGCGGTCGTTGAAATCGAGAATGCGCGAAAACGTCTCGGCGCCGACGACGAGCGCCGTGCGATGCTGGCCGCCGCGAATCAGACTGTCGGCCATAGCCACCGCGTAAGCGAAGCCGGAGCAGACGGCCTGCACGTCGAACGCCGCGCCGTGATTCTTGATGCCGAGCTTGTTTTGCAACAGGCACGCCGTGCTCGGAAACACGAAGTCCGGCGTGGAAGTGGCAACAATGATCAGATCGATGGATTGCGGGTCGATGTCCGCCGCTTCGATCGCACGCAGCGACGCGAACTGCGCGAGGTCGCTGGTTGTGACATCAGGATCCGCGAAGTGACGTGCATGGATGCCCGTGCGGGCCACGATCCACTCGTCGCTCGTTTCGACGCCTTGCTTCGCCAGACGCTCAGCGAGGTCCTGATTGGTGACGCGCGCGGGCGGCAGATAGCTGCCGGTACCGAGGACGCGGGAATAAATTGTCGATTGAGCCATTATGCCTTCGAGGATTGCGCAGCGTAGGGCTCGGCCGGCTGGCCTGCGATGGGGCTTGCGTGACCCGCACCGCTTGCGTCGCGCGCCGCCTGTTCAAGAGAACCAGCGTTCTCTTCCATCGCTTGCGCAAGGCGCTCCAGCACGCCGTTTTTGACGGCATCATACCCGCGTTTGATAGCCCACTCAAACGCGTAGGCATCTGCGGAACCGTGGCTTTTGATCACCAGTCCGCGCAGGCCGAGCAGCGCAGCACCATTATATTGCCGATGATCGACGCGCTTCTTGAAGCGCATCAACACGGGCAGCGCGAGCACCGCCATCACTTTGGTGAGCCACGAACGCCCAAACTCTTCCTTGATGATGTTCGACAGCATTTGCGCGAGGCCTTCAGAGGTCTTGAGCGCCACGTTGCCGACGAAACCATCGCACACGATCACGTCGACCGTGCCCTTGAAGATGTCGTTGCCTTCTACGTTGCCGTGAAAGTTAAGTGTGCTCGCGCGCAGCAACTCCCCGGCACGCTTAATCGTGTCGTTGCCCTTGATGACTTCTTCGCCGATATTCAGGAGACCAATGGTGGGCCGCTCGCGGCCTTCCAGCGCCGACACGAGCGCGTGCCCCATCTCCGCGAATTGCAGCAGATGCTGCGGCTCGCAGTCGACGTTGGCGCCCAGGTCGAGCATCATGGTGTAGCCGTTCGGGTTCGGCAAAGCGGACGCAATTGCCGGGCGCTCGATTCCCGACAGCGTTTTCAGCACATAACGCGAAACCGCCATGAGTGCGCCGGTGTTGCCGGCGGAAATGCAGGCTTGCGCCTCGCCTTCCTTGACGCGATTCAGCGCGACGCGCATGGATGAATCTTTTTTCTTGCGCAGCGCGACCTCGACCGGGTCGTCCATTGCAACGATCTCGGAAGCGGATACGACCGTCAGCGCCGGCAGGTCCTGAGCCTTCAACTTCTTCAGCTGCGCACGAATCGCAGTTTCAATGCCGACGAGCAGCAATTGCGCGTCGGGATGCGAACGAACGAAGTTGACGGCAGCGGGAACGGTCACGGACGGGCCGTGGTCGCCTCCCATGCAATCTATCGTGAGCTTTACTGTCATGGAGTGCGGCGAATTTCAGGCGCTCTGCATGAGATCGCAGTAAGCGCTGAAGCTGCAACTGCGATCGACACAAAAAAGCGGCAAACGAATGCCGCCTTTTTGCCGAGCCGGGAAAATGTCAAGCGAGCTGATCGCCACGCGAAACGCCAGTTGGCGCATCGCAGTGAAACGATTAGTCGTTCTTCGTCTTGACGACTTTCTTACCGCGATAGTAGCCGTTCGGGCTAACGTGGTGACGCAGATGCACTTCGCCCGTGCTCGGTTCCACGGCCAGCGGCGCTGCCGTCAGGAAATCGTGCGAACGGTGCATGCCGCGCTTCGACGGCGACTTCTTATTTTGTTGAACTGCCATGACTAACTCCTAAAAATTTTCCGAATTCTAACACAGCCCGACCCGGTGTCCGCCATTGGCCGAATGGCCAATGCGCCCGTATCGCGCTCCCATGCAACTGTTCAATGCTTCTTGTCGCCCGGCTCGCCACGCTTGAGACTTTCGAGCGCCGCGAACGGATTCGGCCGCTCGGGCTCATCGCCCTCACCTGCCTCGTCCAGCGCGGCTTCGTCACCTTCGCCTTCGGCACCGGCCACACCCGAGATGAGACTTTCGTGCACCTCGGGACAGACCTCATGCTTGGGCACGAGCGGCAAAGAAAGCAGCAACTCTTCTTCGATCAAGTCGATGAGATCGAACTGGCGTGAGCCCACGATCACTTCGACTTCATCCTCGTCGAGCGGAAACTCTTCGGCTTCCGCCTCGGTGTTGACGATCCGATAAGTTGCGTCGACGTTGAACGCCTGCGAATACGGTGTCATGCATCGCTGACATTCGAGCCATGCAGCGCCGTGGATCGCCAACCTCAGATAAGGTTGAGGGCCCTCAGTGCCGTCGTCCTGCAATTCCGGCTGCGTCGCCCCTTCGGCTTGCCACGTGAACGCGGTGTCGCGCTCTGGCGCTTCTGCCGGGACTTCGTTTAACATGCGCGGCAGTTGCGAGACGCGCACGACACCCGCGGCCTGCCGTCCACTTCGCGCAAATTCGAACAGATCGAGTTCATGCGGGTCGGACAGACCTGCAGGTTTGCCAGGATGTTGAGTCATGTGCGCTCCTGCGTCGGCAATGATTTCGCCGGTTAAACACCGGCAACTCACGGGTCAATCAAGGGTAAATCACGGGGTGAATCAGTCCGCGAGAAGGCCGCGAAACTTGAGCGATGCACGATTGTGTTGCCGCTAAACTGCATGACCGCAGCGACACCGCAGCCCTGCTTGCAGCTACCCTTCCGGCTCTCACCGCGTCACGCCCGGCGAGCCACGCCTGACGCAAGCATACCGATGAAAAGCCCAAAATCATATCCGCTTTGTCTTTTCGAGTCAAACACTTAAGCTCGTACCAGCGCGGCCTCCGCGCAACGTCGTACGTCCCGCCCTTTTAGCCGTTGATCGCCCATGCCAGACTCCCCACAAAGCCCGCCACGCGTCATTCTGGCGTCGAGTTCGCCCTATCGACGCGAGTTGCTTGAACGCCTTCGCATTCCATTCGACGTTGCGGTGCCCGCGATCGACGAAACCGCGCACGCCGGCGAAGCGCCCGACGCCACCGCTTTGCGGCTCGCCGAGGCGAAGGCTCGAGCGGTTGGCAGCGCGCTTCCCGCCGACGAAGCCGTCCTCGTAATCGGCTCCGACCAGGTCGCCACTTACGACGGCCTGCAAATCGGCAAGCCGGGAACTCACGACAAGGCGCTCGCACAATTGCAAGCAATGCGCGGCCGCGAGGTGCTGTTTCATAGTGCGCTGTGTCTTTTCGACAGCCGCTCGCGAACCGCCCAGAGCGTCGACGTGATCACCCGCGTGCGATTCCGCGAACTGCCGGACGCAGCGCTCGAAGCCTATCTTCTGGCCGAAACGCCGTACGACGTCGCCGGCAGCGCCAAGTCCGAAGGGCTCGGCATTGCGCTGCTCGAAGCCATCCATTCCGACGATCCGACTGCACTCGTCGGCCTGCCGCTGATTGCGCTCTCGGACATGCTGCTGACGGCGGGTTATCCGTTATTGGGGGCGCAATGAGCGGCACGCTTTATCTGATTCCCAATACGCTAGGCGAAGGTGATGCCGACGCGCTCGACGCCGTCCTGCCGGCCCCGGTGCGAGCCCGCGCCGCGGCGCTTCGGTACTACATCGGCGAAAACGCCAAGACCACACGAGCATTTCTGAAGAAGGTAGGCACCGAGCAGCCCATCCAGGAAATCGAGATCCGCGAACTGAACGTCAACACGCCGGCCGGCGAGATCGACAAACTGCTTGCACCGGTTCTGGTCGGCATGGACGCCGGCCTCGTATCCGAAGCGGGTTGCCCTGCGGTAGCCGATCCGGGCGCGCTGCTGGTGCGGCGGGCGCATGAACGCGGAGTCAAGGTCGTGCCGTTCGTAGGGCCGAGCTCGATCCTGCTTGCGCTAATGGCTTCCGGGCTCAACGGCCAAAGTTTTGCTTTCCACGGCTATTTGCCGGTCGACGCGACCGAACGGGCCAAACGCCTGCGCGAGCTCGAACTGACATCGCGCAAAGGCAAGCAGACGCAGATCTTCATTGAAACGCCGTATCGCAACCGCGCACTGCTGGACACCTTGCTGGCAACCTGCGCGCCGTCGACACTGGTTTGTGTCGCTGTGGATCTGACGCTGCAAACGGAAACGATCCGCAGCCACACGGTGGCCGACTGGAAGAAGAAACCGGCACTCGATCTGCATAAGCGGCCGGCGATTTTTCTGATACTGGCCGCTTGAACGAATCGGCCTCCCAGCCACTTCGATGCAAAAAAGCCCCGCCCGGTCCGAACGACCGCGCGGGGCTTTTGCGACAGGAGCGCCTCGATCCGATCAGCGCAAATTGAGCTTGCCGCCCAGCGCCATCGCGTGCACGGCGCCATTGCCGACGGCCGCGCCGAATTTGCGCGCGACGCGGTCGGTGATGCTTTCTTTGACCGTGTAGTCGACGATCTCCGGCGCCTTGATGATCTCGCGCGCCACATAGTTGGCGTCGCCAAAACCATCCGCGAGACCCAGTTCGACGCTCTTCTGACCGGTCCAGAAAAGCCCGGAGAACATATCGGGCGTTTCGTGAAGGCGTTTGCCGCGACCCTGGCGAACCGCGTCGATAAATTGCCCGTGAATCTGGTCGAGCATTTCTTGCGCATGCTCATCCATCTTCGGCGTTTCGGGCGAAAACGGGTCGTAAAAGCCCTTATTCTCGCCAGATGTATGCAGGCGGCGCTGGATGCCCAGCTTGTCCATGAGACCGGTGAAACCGAAGCTATCCATCAGCACCCCAATCGAGCCCACGATGCTCGCCTTGTCGACATAGATCTTGTCGCCGGCAGCGGCAGCGTAGTAACCGCCCGACGCACACATGTCGCCCACGACGACGTAGAGCGGAATTGACGGATGTTTGGCACGCAATCGACGAATTTGGTCATAAATGATTCCCGCCTGCACGGGACTGCCACCCGGGCTGTTGCAGCGAAGAATCACCCCGGCCGTGCCCGCGTCGCCAAACGCACTTTCGAGCGCCGCGCCAACATCTTCGGCGTTTGCGTTCGTATCTGCGGAGATTTCGCCGTCAAGCGCGATCAATGCCGTATGACGGCCCGTAGCCGCCAGCTTGTCGCCGGAAAATATGAACACCGCCCAGATCACCAGTCCCAGCAAGACAAGAAACAGCAGACGGAAGAAGATTTTCCAGCGGCGAGCGGCACGCTGTTCGTTGATTGCAGCAAGCGCGATGCGCTCGAGCGCCGCGCGTTCCCAGCCGGTCTCGTCGGCGGAGACGCGGCTATGGCCACTCATAGCCGGTTCTTTCGTTTCAGGCGTCAAATTATCGGACATGCGTGCAGTGGAATTTTCGAGGAAGACAGATCAAAACGCGGATCAGGACGCGGCGGGTTGCAACTCGCCGTCGGGAAGCCAGAAGACAGCGCGGCCCTCGGGCGTATCGCGCTCGTCTACTTTCAGCGCCCGCAGCCTGCCGCCGCGGCACGGACCGCCTACGCATTTGCCGGTATCCGGCGCGTAAATCGCCCCATGTGTGGCGCACATCAAGTATAAACCGGACGATTCGAAGAACTGACCCTCCGCCCAATCCAGTTCCATCGGAACGTGAGCGCAACGGTTCAGATAACCGTGAGCACGACCCTCGTAGCGCACGAAAAACACCACGACTTCATCGGCACCGATTCTGGCGGCACGCCGCACGCCCATTCCGCCGTCCACGAGTTCCCCGGATGCGCACACCCGAACCGCCTGAACGGTAGCCTCGCCCCCGCCCTCGCTCACGCCGGTGCTCATGCGTTCTCCCTCAACCAGGACGACAGCGCGCCCACGCTGGAGGCGACATATTTCGGCGACAGCGCGCTCAACGACCCGGCCGGATGCGCGCCGTAAGTCACGCCGACACCGGCGACGCCAGCGTTGATCGCCATCTGCAGATCATGGGTCGTGTCACCGACCATCACCGTGCGCACCGGGTCCTGCCCCAGTTCGCGCGTCAATTCGTGCAACATGGCCGGATGCGGCTTGGAAAACGTCTCATCCGCGCAGCGGGTGCCGTCGAACAGGCTGGTCAGCCGCACCTGATCGAGCGCGCGGTTGAGTCCAACGCGACTTTTACCCGTCGCCACCGCCAGCAGATAGCCCTGATCCCGCAACTCCTGCAGCATTTCGCGCACGCCGACGAACAACTCGGTGGTCTGATCTTTCACGAGATAGTGGAACCGGTAGCGCTCGGCGAGCCGTGGGTAGTCGCTCGGATCGAGCGTGGGCGCCGCGATTTGCAGCGCGTCGCGCAAGCCGAGGCCGATCACATAGCTCGCGGCTTCGTCCGCTGGAACCGGCAGACCGAGATCACGGCACGCTGCCTGGATACTGCGCGTGATGTGCGCGGTGGAATCCATCAGCGTTCCGTCCCAGTCGAACACGATCAGGTCAAATTGCTCTCTAGCCATGCGGTGCCGTCTCCGGGTGTGACCCATTTCGTAATTCGTTGAGCTGCGCGATGAAATTGCGGCATTCGGCCGGCAACGGCGCCTCCAGTTGCAGCGGCGCGCCAGTTGCCGGATGCGTCAGCTTCAGCCGGTAAGCGTGCAGGAACATGCGCTTGAGCCCGGGTTTGGCATTCGCGCGAGCCAGCGCCTTGTTCAGCGCGAAGTCGCCGTATTTGGCATCGCCGACGATCGGCAGTTCCAGATGCTGCAAATGAACGCGGATCTGATGCGTGCGGCCCGTCTTCAACTCTGCTTCGAGCAATGCGTAGTCGGGCCAGCGGTCGATCAGATTGAAGACCGTGTGCGACGCCAGACCGTCGGCCTGCACGCGCACGCGCCGCTCGCCGTCCGCGGTCAGGTATTTGTGCAGCGGCTCTTTGACGGCGCGGCGACGCCCCCAGTCGCTCGCCCATTCGCCATGAACGCACGCATAGTAGCGCTTATCCATCCTGTTCTCGCGAATCTGGTCGTGAAGATTCACGAGCGCCGAACGCTTCTTGGCGAGCATCAGGATGCCGGAGGTCTCGCGATCCAGCCGATGCACCAGTTCGAGGAATTTCGCCTGCGGCCGCGCCTCGCGCATCTGCTCGATCACGCCGAACGCGACGCCGCTGCCGCCGTGCACCGCGACACCCGCCGGTTTGTCGATGACGAGCAGGTGTTCGTCTTCGAAAATGGTCCGGAACTCAGCGCTGGGCACCGGCGCGTGCGCCACCGCCTCGTTGGGTTGCGCGACCCGGATGGGCGGCACGCGCACGAGATCGCCGAGTTCGAGCCGATACTGCGCGTCGATCCGGCCCTTGTTCACACGCACTTCCCCGCTGCGCAGGATGCGATAAATGTGGCTCTTGGGGACGCCTTTACAGACTCGCAACAGAAAGTTGTCGATGCGCTGTCCGGCCGCGCTGTCGTCGATCTCGATCACTGAGACCTGATCGCTCGCGACCGCGCTTGTCACCGATTTCTGGGATATTTTGCCTAACTCTTTCATTCTGAATATAATTTGCCCAGCAGTCTGCGGCGGCCGGCGCAGTGTCCGGAATTCGGGCGGATTGCGCAGGTGCAAGCGTAAATCGTTATTTTACTTGTGCCGGGGTCTGGTTGCTCACCCTGAAAATGAGATGCAACAAGTTGCACGCACGAAGTCAGCACCCGGCAGGGACGGCGCCCACAGGCGCGTTCGGTCAAGGTCGGCTTCGACGGTAACGGAATTTTGGTAAAAAAGAATTTAACTCTCAGCTTCGGTATCGGGCGTCTTACGTCCTGCTGTACGAAGCTGCGAGTTGCGAAAATACGGCGTGCGCCCATGGCGTCTTGTAGAAAGTACAAGACTTGGCGACGTCAAAATGAGGCGAGACACCCCCAGCAGGAAAAGACGCGCCGCTTGCGCGAACTTCCCGTTGCGGCACGACCGCAGCCTTCGACCCTCCGGTCACGCGCCCAGTTGGCGCACCGGCGAGAGGGGACGAAAGGCTTATGAAGGTCTGCCGGCAGAACCCGCGGCGTGTCGGGTCGTTATTTGAAGCCGTGTTCGCATGTGCCCTGCGGCACCGCGCTCCTTCTTTATGGAGCCGGGCCCTCTCAGGCAATTCTCCCGCCATTTTTCCCGCTCCAGCGTGCTTGTGAAAACACAATAAGGCGCGGCATGCCGCTGCCCGCTTCGCGCTCGCGACTGACAACCGCGAAGGCGAAGCGCGCCGGCCGAGCCGCACTGGAGCCGTTCCATGAAACGCATGTTGTTCAATGCGACGCAGCAGGAAGAACTGCGCGTTGCCATCGTCGATGGGCAAAAACTCATCGACATCGACATCGAAACCGCCGGGCGCGAACAGCGCAAAGGCAATATTTACAAGGGCATCATTACCCGCATCGAGCCGTCGCTCGAAGCCTGTTTCGTCAACTACGGCGAAGACCGCCACGGTTTCCTACCGTTCAAGGAAGTCGCCCGCCAGTATTTCCGCGACGGCGTCGACATGCGCTCCGCGCGCATTCAGGACGCGTTGAAGGAAGGTCAGGAACTGATCGTCCAGGTCGAAAAGGAAGAGCGCGGCAATAAGGGCGCAGCCCTCACCACCTTCATCTCCCTCGCCGGCCGCTATCTCGTTCTGATGCCGAACAACCCGCGCGGCGGCGGCGTGTCGCGCCGGATCGAAGGCGACGACCGCCAGGAACTGCGCGAAACCATGGCGCAGCTGCAGTTGCCGGAAGGCATGAGCATCATCGCGCGCACGGCCGGCATTGGCCGCAGCGCCGAAGAGCTGCAGTGGGACCTGAACTACCTGATGCAACTGTGGCGCGCGATCGAAGCGGCGTCGCAAAGCGGTTCGAGCGGCCAGCCGATGCTGATCTATCTCGAATCGAGCCTCGTGATTCGCGCGATCCGCGACTATTTCCAGCCGGACATCGGCGAAATTCTGATCGACACCACCGAGATTCATGACCAGGCACGCGCCTTCATGGACATCGTGATGCCGGACAATGTCAGCAAGGTGAAGCGCTACCACGACGACGTGCCGCTCTTCTCCCGCTTCCAGATCGAACATCAGATCGAAACGGCGTACTCGCGCACGGTTCCGCTGCCGTCGGGCGGCGCGATCGTGATCGACCACACTGAAGCACTCGTTGCAATCGACGTGAACTCGGCCCGCGCCACGAAGGGCGCAGACATCGAGGAAACGGCCGCGCGCACCAACCTCGAAGCCGCCGACGAAGTCGCGCGCCAGTTGCGCCTGCGCGATCTGGGCGGCCTGATCGTGATCGACTTCATCGACATGGAGTCGGCCAAGAGCCAGCGCGAAGTCGAGCAACGCCTGAAAGACGCCCTCAAACACGACCGTGCGCGCGTCCAGATGGGCAAAATCTCGCGCTTCGGCCTGATGGAGCTGTCGCGTCAGCGTCTGCGTCCGGCCCTGTCGGAAGGCAGCCACGTGACGTGCCCGCGCTGTAACGGCACGGGCCACATCCGCGA
Source organism: Paraburkholderia sp. 22098 (assembly GCF_052045935.1). Classification (NCBI taxonomy): domain Bacteria; kingdom Pseudomonadati; phylum Pseudomonadota; class Betaproteobacteria; order Burkholderiales; family Burkholderiaceae; genus Paraburkholderia; species Paraburkholderia sp. 22098. Next base: position 281,026 of record NZ_JBQEPV010000009.1, read on the forward strand.
TACCGAATCGTCCGCGCTGCAAGTGCTGCGGATCATTCAGGAAGAAGCCATGAAGGAAAACACCGCGGCGATCCATTGCCAGGTGCCGGTCGAAGTGACCGCCTTCCTGCTGAACGAAAAGCGTTCGGAAATCAACAAGATCGAATCGCGCTTCAAGGTGAACGTCGTGCTGGTGCCGAACAAGCACCTGGATACGCCGCACTACAAGCTGGAACGTCTGCGTCACGACGACGCGCGCCTCGACGAACCGCGCGCTTCGTGGAAGATGGCCGAAGAAGCGGCTCGCGAGCTGGAGTCGGAAACCGGCTACAGCAAGCGCACCGAAGAAGTGAAGCCGAAGCAGGAAGCGGCGGTCAAGGGCATCACGCCCGAGAAGCCGGCTCCGAGCGCGCCGGTTCGACCGGTCGCAGCGCCGGCGCCCGTCGCTGTTACGCAGGCGAGCGGCGGCTTCATCGGCTGGCTGAAGAATCTGTTCGGCATGCAGCCGGCGGCGCCGGCGCCCGTTGCGCCTGCGGCTACCGAAAAACCCGCCCGTCCGCAACAGCGTGGCGAGCGTTCGGAGCGCGGTGAGCGCACCGGCGAACGCGGCGGCGATCGCAACCGTAATCGTCGCAGTGGCGCGGGTGGTCGCGATGCGGCAGCCCGTGGCGAAGCGACGAACGGCGGCCGTCAAGGCCAGCAGCCTTCGCAGCGTCGCGAGGAACGCGAGCCGCGCGAAGGCCGCGAGGTGCGTGATGCACGCGAAGGCCGTGAGCCGCGTGAACCGCGCGAGGCTCGTGAACCTCGCGGCAACCGCGAAGCGCGTGAAGGCCGTGAACCCCGCGAAGCACGGGAACCGCGCGAAGGGCGTGACAACCGCGAGCGCGACAATCGCGGCGAGCGTGCTGAAACGGCCGAAGGCGCACAGCGTGGCGAGCGTCAGGAACGCGGCGAGCGCCGCGAACGTGGCGAACGCGCTGAGCGCGGCGAGCGCCGCAAGCCGCAGGCAGAAACCGCCGATGCGATGACCCAGGCCGAGGCGCAAACCGCGGAAGAACTGGCACTGGCGCAAAACCAGACGGCCGTTACTGACAACGCTGCGCCGGTCGATCAGGAAGCTGTGGCGCGTGACGGCGAAGAGCGTCGTCGTCGCCGTCGCGGCCGTCGCGGCGGTCGTCGTGAGCGTGAGGAAGACGTGAACGGCAACCTGGCGGCAGACGTCGCCGAAGCGGAAGGCGACAACGTCAACGTCAGCGACGACGCACCGGTGCGCACCGCGCATCAGCCGGTCCAATCGAAGCCCGAAGTGAGCGAAGCCCGGGAAGTGAAGGAAGTGGCGCCGGTGGAAGTCGTAGTTGCCGCCGTTGCAACCGAGACGGCTGTCGTCACGGAGCTCCACGCTGCAACCGAAACGCCGGCACTCGCTGTCGAAAAGGCAGCGAAGACGGAAACGGTCGTGCCGGTCGCCGAAGTGCCGGCTGCTCCGGCTGCCGTCGAACCGGTCGTGCAGGCGCCTGTTGCACAAGCTGTGGCGCCGGTCGAACCGGCGCAGGCTGCACCGGCTGCGGCGGAGACGGTATCGCTCGTGGAACCGGTCGTTCGTGAAGAGGCTGCGGCTGTTGCGCCGGCGGCTGAAGCGCAAGCCGAACAGGCTCACGTCGAACCTGCGGCCGCCGCTCCGGCGGAAGTGATCGCAGCTCCGGCCGCCGAGCCGGCACCGCAACCGCAGATCGTCGAGCAGAAACCGGTCGTGGCAGCAGTCGCACCGGCTGCGGACTCAGCAGCGGTCGAGCCGGCGCCTGTCGCCGCCGCGCCGCAACCGGCCGAAGCGGCCGAAGCCGCCGATGTGGCCGAAGCCACGCAGGCATCGCAAGCGCCGTCGGCACCGCGCGCGTCGTTCAACGGCGGCGTCTCGGCTGAAGCCTTGAAGCCGGTGCTGGAGCAAGCCGGTCTTGTCTGGGTCAATACCGACGCCGACAAGCTGCGCGCAGCACAAGAAGCCGCTGCGCAAACGGTGAAACCGCCGCGCGTGGTGCGTGAGCGCAAGCCGTTGCCGCCGCTCGACTCGGCACCGATGCAGCAAGTGGAAACCGGGAAGCATCCGCAGTAAGCTTGCAACCCGCTTCGAAAAGCCCGCCCTCACCGGCGGGCTTTTTGTTTTTTGCGCATGCGAATCGCATCGCCCTCGCGAACTCCCTACCCTCCCCGTAAACCCCGACAGGGGTTGGCATCGCCCAGCCGTTTAAGGCATTTCCGATAGAATGAAGGAATCGCCTTATCCGTTTGGCACAACGCAAGTCACTCATGTCCCGACGCATCATCCCTGTTGCCGACCTCAGCGCGGCGCCGGTCATTTCCGGCCCGGTGCAGACGCCTAGCGGCGAACTGCACGATACGCTCGCGCGTCCGTTGCGAGACTTGCGCATTTCGGTGACGGACCGTTGCAACTTCCGCTGCGTCTACTGCATGCCGCGCGCCGTGTTCGACAAGGACTATGCATTCCTGCCGCACAGCGCGTTGTTGAGCTTCGAGGAAATCGAGCGGCTCGCGCGGCTCTTCGTCGCGCATGGCGTCGAGAAAATTCGCCTGACGGGCGGCGAGCCGCTGCTGCGCAAGAATCTCGAATTCCTGATCGAACGCCTCGCGCAACTCACTACGCCAGCAGGCCGGCCGCTCGATCTGACGCTCACCACGAATGGCTCGCTGCTCGCCCGGAAGGCGCGCAGCCTCAAGGACGCAGGCCTCACCCGCGTAACCGTCAGCCTCGACGCGCTCGACGACATGCTGTTTCGCCGCATGAACGACGCCGATTTCGCGGTGGCCGACGTGCTCGACGGAATCGCCGCCGCGCACGCCGTCGGCCTCGCGCCGGTGAAGGTCAACATGGTGGTCAAGCGCGGTACGAATGACAGCGAAATCGTGCCGATGGCGCGCCATTTCAAAGGCTCGGGCGCCGTGCTGCGCTTCATCGAATACATGGACGTGGGCACGTCCAACGGTTGGAACATGACCGAAGTGCTGCCGTCGGCGGACGTGATCGCGCGCATCGACGAGCATTTCCCGCTTGCGCCGCTCGAAGCGCACAGTGCAGCCGAGACAGCGCAGCGCTGGGGCTATGCCGACGGCAGCGGCGAAATCGGCGTCATTTCCAGCGTGACGCGCGCATTTTGTGCGAGCTGTACGCGGGCGCGCCTTTCGACCGAGGGCAAGCTGTACCTGTGCCTGTTCGCATCGTCGGGCCACGACCTGCGCGCGTTGCTGCGCAGCGGGGCAAGCGACGCCGAAATCGCAACTGCGGTGGCCGAAATCTGGCAAGGCCGCGGCGACCGCTATTCGCAATTGCGCGGCAGCAACGCGGCCGAAGCACGCGAGCAGGACGCACGGCGCGTCGAAATGTCGTACATCGGCGGCTGATCGCTGGGATGGGTCAAGCCGCGACGCCGACGCGCGAACAGATTACCGGCCTGCTGCTCGCGGGCGGCCGCGGTACACGTATGGGCGGCGCCGACAAAGGCTTCCAGACCTTGCACGGCGAGCCACTCGCCGGTCATGTGCTGAAGCGCCTTGCGCCGCAGACGGGCGCGCTGCTGATCAGCGCCAATCGCCACCCGGACGCTTACGCAGCACTCGGTGCGCCGTTCGGCGCAGAGATTGTCGCCGACACGTTGCCTGAATTCCCAGGGCCATTGGCCGGTTTGCTGGCCGGTCTGCGCACTGCTCGCAGCGAATACCTGCTGAGCGCGCCGTGCGACACGCCCTGGCTCCCCGCCGACCTCGCCGAGCGCCTTGCTCAGGCCCTTGCTGCAAACGCAGCTGACATCGCCACCGTTACAACCGTTGACGCCGACGGAAATCGCTCGCTTCACCCGGTTTTTGCGCTGCTGCGAACCGGTCTCGCCGACGACCTCGCCGCCTACCTGGCCGCCGGCGAGCGGAAGGTGCGCGCGTGGTACGCGCGCCACAAGACCGTGGAAGTCGTCTTTACCGACGAGCATGCGTTTTACAATATCAATTCGTTACAAGAACTCGCCGACCTCGAGCGTGATCGGGGCCCCGGCTGAATCCCGCTCCGCCGCACGGCAAGCGCCACCTAGCCGCCAGCCGCGACGTCCAGCTCTTCATGACCACGCATAACGAATTTTCCCGCTGCGTCGCGCAGTACGATCCTCATGCGCTACCTGTTTCGGCTGCCCAGGCGATTACTCGCCAGTGGGCGACGCCGGTTACGGCCGTCGAACGCGTGGCCTTGCGCGACGCCCTCGACCGCGTGCTGGCCGCAGACATCGTTTCGCCGATCGACGTGCCGTCGCACGTCAATTCCGCAATGGACGGCTATGCGTTCAACGGCGCCGCATTGCGAAGCGGCGCGCAGCCGGTCGAACTGACCGTCGTCGGCAAAGCTTTGGCGGGACATCCGTTTGCTGGCCACGTGGGAGCAGCGCAATGCGTGCGCGTCATGACGGGCGCATGCGTTCCGGAAGGCTGCGACACCGTGGTGCCGCAGGAACTGGTCGAGCGCAATGCCGACTCCGCTTCGATCAGCTTTGCAGCCGACGCGGTCGAGGCCGGCGCAAACCGGCGGCTAGCCGGCGAAGACCTCGCTCGCGGCCACGTTGCGTTACATGCGGGCCGCATTATTCGCGCATCCGACCTCGGCCTGCTGGCTTCGCTCGGCATCGGCGAAATCAATGTTCGGCGGCGCTTGCGCGTCGCATTCTTTTCCACTGGCGACGAACTGCGCTCTCTGGGCGAGCCGCTCGACCCGGGCGCGGTCTACGACAGCAACCGCTACACGCTCTTCGCCATGTTGCGGCGCCTGAACGTGGAAGCGTTGGATCTGGGCGTGATCCGCGACGAACCTGCCGCGCTCGAAGCCGCGCTGCGCAGCGCCGCGGAGAGTGCCGACGTGGTACTGACCTCCGGCGGCGTTTCAGTCGGCGAGGCGGATTTCACAAGGCAGTTGTTGCAGACATTCGGCGACGTCGCGTTCTGGAGCCTCGCCATGCGCCCGGGCCGCCCTCTTGCGTTTGGCCGCGTATGGTCCGGCGAGCGGCCGGGTCTTGGACGACCTGCGTTATTCTTCGGTCTGCCGGGCAATCCGGTCGCCGTGATGGTGACGTTCTATCAGATCGTGCGCGAAGTGCTGTTGCTCATGTCGGGCGCCGCGCCGCAGCCGCTGCCGCTGATTCACGCGGCGAGCGTGCGGCCAATCCGCAAACGCGCCGGACGCACGGAGTTCCAGCGCGGCATAGCTTGCCAGGCCGCGAACGGCCAGTGGCAGGTCACGCCGACAGGCTCGCAAAGCTCCGGCGTATTGAGTTCGATGAGCGAGGCCAATTGTTTCATCGTGCTCGGCCATGAAGAAGGCGACATTGGCGAGGGCGAACGCGTCAGTATCATGCTGTTCCACGGCTTGATCTGACGTATCCGCCTCGCGGCGCTTTCATCCACGGTCATATTCAGCTTTACCCATTACCACTACGACATGCGGGTTTGACTTACATGAAAAAACAGATCTCGTTCATCGCACCGGGACAGACGGCCAAAGCACTTATCCTCGTCTATCTGACGTTCTCTGTGCCGATCGTGTTGCTCGGCGTGCTCGTCGCGTTCGTGCGCTACGGTTCTGTCGAACTAAGCACTGTGTTTAGCGCGCTGCTGTTGAATGCGATTCTTGGCTTCATCCTGCTGTGGATTGCATGCCACGCATACAACTGGGTTGCGTCGCGATTCGGCGGCATCGAAATCCAGTTGACCGACGCACCGGAAGAAGCCTGATGCGTGCCCCGCTCCGCGCCACTGCCGCCGCGCTCGCTGACGCGGCAGGCGCGGACTGCTGACGCGCACGCGCCGCGCCAGCGTTACTGCTTACTGCTCGTCGGGATCGACGCCCGGCAACGCGCCGCCTATCAGACCACTCGCCTCCTCTCCGGGCAGCGCCTCGACATCGCGCAGTTTGCGATTCATCACGCGGGTGCGCGTCTCAGCGGCTTCAATAGAACGCGTGACTGTTTCGAGTTGCGCTTTGGTCTTCGCCAGCACGTCGCCGAACTTGCCGAACTCGGTCTTAACCGCGCCGAGCACTTGCCACACTTCACTTGAGCGCCGCTCGATGGCAAGCGTGCGAAAACCCATCTGCAAACTGTTGAGCAACGCCGTCAGCGTAGTGGGGCCGGCAATCGTCACGCGGTAATCGCGTTGCAGCAGATCTGACAAACCTGGCCGACGCAGCACTTCCGCGTAGAGACCCTCGGTGGGCAGGTACAGCAACGCGAAATCGGTGGTGTGCGGCGGCGACACGTATTTTTCGGCGATGGCGCGTGCCTCTGCGCGAATCCTGGCTTCCAGGGCACGCGAGGCTTCTTCCACTGCGGCGGGGTCGGCCCGTTCCTGCGCGTCGATGAGCCGCTCGTAATCTTCGCGTGGAAACTTGGCGTCGATGGGCAGCCATACCGGTGTGGCCGCACCGCCCGCCTCCACCCGTCCAGGCAGGCGGATAGCGAACTCGACGCGATCCGCGCTCTTCGGCACGGTGGCCACGTTTTTGGCGTATTGGTCGGCGGTGAGCAGTTGTTCAAGCAGCGCTTCGAGCTGCACTTCGCCCCACGTGCCGCGCGTTTTCACGTTCGTCAGCACCTTCTTCAGATCGCCGACGCCGGCCGCGAGCGTCTGCATTTCGCCCAGGCCGCGATGTACCTGTTCGAGGCGGTCCGACACGAGCTTGAATGACTCGCCTAGGCGTTGTTCGAGCGTGGCGTGCAGTTTTTCGTCGACGGTACGGCGCATTTCATCCAGCTTGCTGGCATTGTTCGCCTCGATGTCCTTCAGCCGCTGTTCGATGGTCGCGCGAACCTCGGCGAAGCGGCGATCGTTCACCTCCGTGAGTTGGCCGAGCTGCAGGCTGAGGGTATCGCCGAACTGCTTGAGCGAGCGTCCCTGTTCGTCACGCGCCTGCTGCGCCTGCTGCTGAAGGCTGTGACGCACCGCGTCCAGTTGCTGCGCGAATCCGTCGATCTTGCCGCCCTGCACAGTGGTCATGCTGCTGAATTGCGCGGCCAGCGTTTGCTGGAAATGCGCGAAGCCGCCGCTCTGCTCCGTACGCGACACGCGCGCGGTCTCGGCGATGTCGTTGCGCAATTGCCGCTCGAGGCGCTCATAGGCATGTGCCTGCGCGTCGGCTGCGGTATCGATGCGATCGCTCAGCATTTCGAACTGCTCGTGCTCATTAGCGCGACCGTGGACTCGCATCAGCAAGACCACCGCAAGCACGAGCGCGACCGCCAGCACTGCGACGGCCGCGACAAGAATCATCGTCATGCACGCGCCCGGCCGATAACTTCGGCATTGATCGGATTGGGTGGCCGACCGGCGCGCGGACCTTCGCCAAGGCCGGCAATCAGATTGTCCGCGGCGAGATTGGCCATTGCACGGCGCGTCGCCTCGGTTGCGCTCGCAATGTGCGGCGTCAACACGATGTTCGGCACGCTCAGCAGATCGGGATTCAGATTCGGCTCGCCCTCGAAGACGTCGAGGCCGGCCGCGGCGATCTGCCCGGAGCGCAGCGCCTCGACGAGCGCCGCGTCGTCGACGATGCCGCCGCGCGCAATATTGGTCAGCGTCGCAGTGGGCTTCATCAGCGCGAGTTCGGCAGCGCCGATCGTGTGATGATTCTCCTTCGTATAGGGCAGCACGAGCACGACATGATCGGCGCGCCGCAGCAGGTCCTGCTTCGACACATATTCGGCATTCAGCTCGGCTTCGATCTCGGGCGCGACCCGGGAGCGGTTGTGATAAATGACCTGCATGTTGAAGCCCTTCGCGCGCCTTGCGAGCGCCTGGCCGATCCGGCCCATGCCGATCACGCCCAGCGTGGAGCCGTGGATATCGCCACCGAGAAAGCCGTCGTACGCCCACTTTTGCCACTTGCCCGCGCGCAGCCAGTGCTCCGACTCCGCGATGCGCCGAGCCGCAGCCATCATCAGCGCCCAGCCGAAGTCCGCGGTCGACTCGTTCAACACGTCCGGCGTATTCGTGCCGAGCACGTTGGCTGCGTTGAACGCCGCCATGTCGAAGTTGTTGTAACCCACCGCCATATTCGACACCACGCGAAGGCGCGGCGCGGCCGCGAGAACCTCCCCGCCGACAGGATCGCCCGCGGTCAGTGCGCCGTCCTTGTCAACGAGACGGCGCTTCAGTTCTTCCGCGGACAGCACGTCGCCCTGGTTCCAGTCGACGTCGAAATACTGTTTGAGCCGTTCGATCACATCGGGAAAAATCGGACGGGCGACGAGGATCTTCTGCATTGCAATTCTCCGTATAGCGTGTCGAGTTCGGCGGCCTCGGCTTCAGACTCGGTGTCAGAAAAACAGCCAACCGGTGACAAGAAAAAGCGGCAGCAGCACCGCACCGGACCACCCCAGATAAGCGAAAAAGCTCGGCATGCGAACCCCGCGCGACTCTGCAATCGCCTTTACCATGAAGTTGGGCGCATTGCCGATATAACTGTTCGCGCCCATGAACACCGCGCCCGCCGAAATCGCCGCGAGCGTGGTGGCGCCGGTTGTCATGAGCGACGAAGCATCGCCGCCGGCCAGGTTGAAAAACACCAGGTACGTCGGCGCGTTGTCCAGAAACGAAGATAGCAGGCCCGTCGCCCAGAAGTACATCGCGTCGTGCGGTCGCCCTGCGGAATCGTTGACCAGATGAACCACGCCGGCAAACGCACCGGCTTCGCCCGCGCGCAGTATTGTGATGACGGGTGCAATAGTCACGAAGATGCCCGCGAACAACTTGGCCACCTCTTCGATCGGCGCCCAGTTGAAGTCGTTGCCCTTGCGAGCCGCACGCGGCGTCAATGCGAGTGAAAGCAACATGACGACGACGAGCGCGACATCGCGTACGGCATTCTGTAAATCTACATGGGTTCCGAGCACATCGAAACTGACGCCGGGTTTCCACAGCCCGCTCATCAGAACGAGCCCGACAACCGCGCCAAGTAGCAGGAAATTCACCTTGCCGTCGATGCCGAGCGGCGAGTCGGGCGTAGGGTCAAAAAAACGCGAACGCTCTTCTTCACGCTGATGGAAATAGTGCGAGTCGAGGAAATAGAACGCTGTTAGGAGCACACCGCAAACGAACAACATGGGCAGCGCGAGATGCGTGGTGGTCCAGAAAAAGTCGACGCCCTGCAGGAAGCCCAGGAAGAGCGGCGGGTCGCCGAGCGGCGAGAGCGAGCCGCCCGCATTCGCGACCAGGAAAATGAAGAACGCGACCACGTGCACCACATGCCGGCGATTGTCATTTGCGCGCAGCAACGGACGGATGAGCAGCATTGCCGCGCCGGTCGTGCCCATCACGCTCGCGAGCAACGTGCCGAGCGCAAGAATCGTTGTGTTCAGGCGCGGCGTGCCGTGCAAATTGCCACGCACGCAGATTCCGCCAGCAACCGTGTACAGCGCAGTCAGCAGCACGATGAAGGGAATGTATTCTTCGAGCAACGCATGGACTAGCGTGCCTAACGCGATGGCCGAGCCGAACGCAAGCGCGAACGGCACGAGAAACACCAGCGCCCACGCCGCCGCAATCTTGCCAAAATGGTGATGCCAGAAAGCCGGTGCGACGAGAGGAAAGAGGGCAATAGAGAGCAGCATGCCCGCAAACGGCAATCCCCAGAGCGCGGAAAGCGAAGCGCCTTCGAGTGTGGCGGCGCAGGCCACCTGGGGCCAGCTCGTCAGCGTCAGTGCAGCCACGAGCACCATGCACGTCGGCACGGCACGTCTAGTCATATGCTGGAGGTCCTTCTTTGTTGAAATGACTTGAACACCGCGGACAGTTACGCACGCGTGAAGACAAGCGTGGTTTTCACTCAGGCGCCGAGTACGACGATCACATGCACGCGATACGGCCCATGCGCGCCGAGCACGATGGTCTGTTCGATATCCCCGGTGCGCGACGGCCCAGAGATGAAGTTGACCGCACGCGGAAGCTCGCCCCGCTCGCTGCGGATCAATGCGAATGCTTCTTCGTGTCCTGCCACGATGCGCGAAGCCGGCACGATTGCGATATGCGTTTCCGGCAGCAGACCGGCTGATGCATAAGTGTCCGGGCCGGACAGCAACACGAGCGAGCCCGTTTCGGCAGTCGCACAAAAGCAGCCGGTCAGGCCCACTACGTCACCGTCTCTCGGCTTGCGAAATTCAACTGCGAGGCCTGCGTCGTTCCAGCGCAGATCCTGCAGCGTTCCCCAGGCAATGGCTTGCAACGGCAACGAGTGATCTGCGAGATAGCGATACGCCGCGGCCGGCACGTCGCTCAGCGACGCTACCGTGTCGACGGTGGTCGCCATTTTCTGCGCTTCTTCAATGAACCGCCCGGTCAGGTCCGCAGGCATATCCGGGCGCGGGCCAGACGGATGGCGCGCCAGATAGTCCGCCGCCGCTTCCCGCTCGGACGGGGACGGCTCCGGTTCCCGGCCTTGCGCCGCGCGGATACGCGCCAGAATGTTGCGGCGGGCAATCGATGTGTCCATATGCGAAAGTCCTCGTGTCGATAGCCGTGCGATATGTCGGAATTATACCGGCCACCCTCCGCGCGAACACCCTGGCCGAACGGCATAGGAACTCTTCAGACACGAGGAAACACGCGTGCAAAAGCCGTTAATTCGCCGACTCTTCCTCGGGCTGCGCGATGCCGAAAACCTGCCGCAGATACGCGAGATACGCCTTGTCCTCGCACATGTTCTTGCCCGGCGAATCGGACAGCTTCGCCACGGGCTGGCCGTTGCAGCGAACCATCTTGATCACGATCTGCAGCGGGTTGTAGCCGAGGTCATTGGTCAGATTCGTGCCCACGCCAAAGGCGAGCTTGCAGCGTCCGCGGAAGCGCTCATACAGCTGCAGCACCTTGGGAATATCGAGCGCGTCGGAGAACACCAGGATCTTCGTGCGCGGATCGCAACGGTTCGCCTCGTAGTGCTGGAGCAGGCGCTCGCCCCAATCGAATGGGTCGCCAGAATCGTGGCGCGCGCCGTCGAACAGCTTGCAGAAGTACATGTCGAAGTCGCGCAGAAACGCCTGCATGCCATAGACATCCGACAGTGCAATGCCAAGGTCGCCGCGATATTCCTTCGCCCACATTTCGAAGCCGAAGATCTGCGAATCGCGCAGCCGCGGGCCGAGCGCCTGGCACGCCTGCAGATACTCGTGCGCCATGGTGCCGAGCGGCGTCAGGCTGTGCTTCATTGCGTAAAACACGTTGCTGGTGCCGGCGAACTGTTCGCCAAGGCCGTCTTTCAGCGTGAGGATCACTTCTTCGTGCCATTGCTTCGAAAAGCGGCGACGCGTGCCGTAGTCGGCAATCTTGCAGTCGGCAAATTCCGGCCGCGCGCCCAGAAGTTTCATCTTGTCGACCAGGCGCCCGCGGCCTTCGCTGTAGTCCGGTTCCTGCTGCGTATTGCGGAAGTAGACCTCGTTGACGATGGCGAGCATCGGGATCTCGAACAGGATCGTGTGTAGCCACGGACCTTTGATCTCAATGTCGATCTCGCCGTTGTTCTTCGGCGACGGCTCGATCGAAATGTACTTCTCGTTCAGATGAAAGAGCGCGAGGAACTCGATGAAGTCGCCCTTAATGAAGCGCATGCGCCGGAGGTAGTCGAGTTCCTCGTCGGTGAAGCGCAGTTGGCAGAGCTTGCGCACTTCGTCGCGTATCTCGCCGATGTAAGGCACGAGGTCGACGTTCGGCGTGCGGCAACGGAAGCGATACTCGACGTTGGCCGCGGGGAAGTGATGCAGAACCACCTGCATCATCGTGAACTTGTACAGATCGGTGTCGAGCAGCGAAGTAATAATCATGATGGTGCGAACTGGACCGCAGGAAGTACGGAAGGCCTGACTCAACCCATGCATCGGGGCGCCTCGTGCGCGCCGGCTTGACGCATGTTACCCGAATGCGCCGTCATTCAGGCGCGAGCGCGGCCTGCCCTCGCGCCTCCGAGCGTGAACCCGTTACTCTTCGCGCACGCAATAAACTAATCACGAAAACATATAAAAGGCGTTGTGCGATGCTGCATGCGCCTCTTGACGTTACGTTACAATACCGCTTTTGGCGTTTGCGCCTTCCCTGATTCCGCATGCAGGAGCTGCCTGAATGACTCACGTTGTGACCGAAAGCTGCATCAAGTGCCGCTATACCGACTGCGTCGATGTGTGCCCGGTGGACTGCTTTCGCGAAGGTCCCAACTTCCTCGCGATCGACCCCGATGAATGCATCGACTGCGCAGTGTGCGTGGCCGAGTGCCCGGTGAACGCCATTTATGCCGAAGAAGACGTGCCGGGCGACCAGCAGAACTTCATCGAGCTGAATGCCGATCTCGCCAAGAACTGGCCGAGCATCACCAAGACCAAGGCGCCGCTGCCGGAAGCCGACGAGTTCAAGGACGTCAAGGAAAAGCTCGCCCTGCTCGCGCGCTGAGCGTTTGAGAGCCCGTCATACCTCCCGGTAGTTCGGATCAAATTGAGATGAACACAAGGTATTGACAGGCGCCAACGCTGCTTCTACAATTTCGCTTCTCTGCTGTTGTTTTTCTGTTCCTCGATAGCTCAGTCGGTAGAGCGCCGGACTGTTAATCCGTAGGTCCCTGGTTCGAGCCCAGGTCGAGGAGCCAAGAATTGCAAAAGCCCGTTAACCAAGACGGGCTTTTTTATGTAGATCAAGTTGTACTGCTGTTCCTCGATAGCTCAGTCGGTAGAGCGCCGGACTGTTAATCCGTAGGTCCCTGGTTCGAGCCCAGGTCGAGGAGCCAAAATTTTAAAGGCCCGCATCCGTGCGGGCCTTTTTGTTTCTAGTCTTCCTTCAGTTCGATCTTCCTTCAAGGCGAGCGCCTCATTCGCGATCAGCGCGTCGCTCCCCTCTCATCAATTCACGGCGGATTTTCCAAGGCGCGTCTGCTGAGCCGTTGCCGAACGTCTCGCCAATCTTCCCGCGGTATACGATGACAGCTCGCGGCGCACAACGCGCCTCCAACGCTTCCTGCTCAACCCGGCCATCTCATGAAAATCACCACGTTGCAAATCGCGCTTGCAGTCGCCGCCGCCGTCGCTGTGCCGGTCGCGCACGGCGAAGAAGTCGGCAGCGTCAATACGAACTTTCACATCACCGGTTCCGACCGGGTTGTCGTCGAGGCTTATGACGATCCTCTCGTTCAAGGCGTGACCTGTTACGTGTCGCGTGCGCGCACGGGCGGCGTGAAAGGCACGCTTGGCATCGCGGAAGATCCCACGGAGGCGTCGATCGCCTGCCGTCAGGTCGGTGCAATTCATTTCGCCGGTCCGGTGAAACAGCAAGCCGACGTGTTTTCGGTGAGCATGTCGCTAATCTTCAAGGCGTTGCATGTGGTGCGCGTGGTCGACACAAAACGCAACGCGCTCGTGTATCTCACCTACAGCGACCGGGTTGTCAGCGGCAGCGCGAAAAACAGTGTGAGCGCCGTGCCGATGCCGGCCGGCACCACCATCCCTGTGAAGTGACCAACCGCGGGTCAGCGCGGGCGACGTCCTACGAAAAAGCGCACGGCGCGCGCCGCCGAACGAAGCGCGCCGCCATGCCCGCAGCCGTCGCTCCGCGCTAAACTGACTGGCTGTGCGAGAGCCATGCAATGACCGCCGTCCATCGTTTCCAGAATTCAGCCCGTTACTGGCGCACGCCGCTTCTGCCCGGTGCGGACCTGCTCACGGCTGAATATCACGACCACGAGTTCGCACCGCACTGGCACGATGCGTACACGATTCCCGTGATCGTCGCGGGCGCCGAAGGCTATCGGTATCGCGGTTCGGACTATGTCGCCGAAGCCGGAGGCGTGCCGATTATCAATCCCGGCGAACTCCACACCGGGTCGAAGGCAGTCGAAGCAGGCTGGCGCTATCGCGTAACGTACGCGCCGGTGCAGTTCATCCACGAACTCGCTGATCAGATCGCCGGCAAGCCGCAGCCTTTGCCATGGTTTGCACCTGGCGTGATCCACGATCCCGACCTCGCCGTGCGGCTCGCGAACGCGCACCGCATGCTCGAAGCGGGCAGCGACGCGCTGGCGGCCGAAGCCGCCATGCTCGACGCGCTCTCCACGCTGCTCGTGCGTTATTCGCAGACGCTGCCCGAGCCTTCGCGCATGGCCGCCGACGACACCCGCGTCGCCGTCATGAAAGAACGTCTGGCAGGCGACCTGCTCGAACCGGTCACGCTCGCCGACGTGGCGCAGGCGGCCGGACTCTCGCCATTTCACGCCGCGCGCCTTTTCAACCGCGCGACGGGTCTGCCGCCCCACGCCTGGCGCAATCAGATACGCCTGCAACGCGCGCTTGCGCCATTGCGGGCAGGTGTCCCGGTAACAGACGTGGCGGCCGCCAGCGGCTTTACCGATCAAAGCCATTTCACGCGGCACTTCCGGCGCATGTTCGGCGTGCCGCCCGGACGCTGGCAGGGACAGTGATCGTCCGCAAGAACGTACAAGCCCGGCTCTGCCTGCCCCGTTATGCTTCCCGACTCATAGGAGGCAAGTTTTGACCCACTCAGTCCGTTTAAAGGAAGTCACCACGGGCGCGCGCGACATCATCCCGATGATGGTCGGCTCGGCGCCTTTCGGCGTCATTTTCGGCACGCTTGTCGCGTCCGGGCCGCTGCATCTGTGGCACGGCCAGTTGATGTCGCTCATCGTTTTCGCGGGCTCCGCGCAATTTATCGCGCTCGGGCTGATCGCGGGCCACGCGAGCTTCGCGGTGATCTGGGCCACCACGCTCGTGGTCAATCTGCGGCATGTTCTGTATAGCGCGACACTCGCGCCGCACGTCGCGCATCTTCCGGCGCGCTGGCGCTGGGCCCTCGGCGCGCTGCTCACGGACGAAGTATTCGCAGTCGCGTGGGAGCACTATCGGAACCGCGAGCCGGGCACCGTCGGCCCGCACTACTTCTTCGGCGCCGGTCTCGCGATGTATCTGAACTGGCAGCTCTGGACAGTCGCCGGCCTGCTGTTCGGCGCTGCCTTCCCCGGACTTCAATCGCTCGGACTCGACTTTGCGATGGTCGCCACGTTCATTGCGATCGTCGTACCGCAGCTCACCGCGTTGCGCTACATCGCGGCCGCGGTCACCGCGGGCACGCTGGCCTTCTTCTGGCAAGCGTGGCCGTACAAGCTCGGACTGCTCGCTGCCGTCTTCGCGGGCGTC
Organism: Paraburkholderia sp. 22098; assembly: GCF_052045935.1. Classification (NCBI taxonomy): domain Bacteria; kingdom Pseudomonadati; phylum Pseudomonadota; class Betaproteobacteria; order Burkholderiales; family Burkholderiaceae; genus Paraburkholderia; species Paraburkholderia sp. 22098. The sequence goes on from NZ_JBQEPV010000009.1 coordinate 296,223, forward strand.
GTAGTCGGCGTACTGCTTTCCACGCCGGGCTTCGGCTTGCGGCGTGCACGCCGGTCGGCGGAGGGATCGCGATGAACTACGTCGTTTTGATACTCAGCATGGCGCTCATCACGTGGGTGATCCGCGCCGCCGTCTTCGTGCTCGGCGACCGGCTGGTGTTTCCGCCTCTGGTACGCACGGCGCTGGGCTTCGTGCCGGTCACCGTGCTGACCGCGATCATCGTGCCGATGGCGGTCTCGCCGCATGGCGCCGACACCGGTGCCGAACTGACGTGGCGCAATCCGCAACTGGTCGGCGCACTGGCCGCTGTCATCGTAAGCGCGCTGACGCGGCGGCCACTCGTAACCATCGCCGTGGGCCTCACGGTGTTTTTCGTCTGGCAAGGCGTGGTGCTGCGATAACGCACGCGCGCTCCCACACGTAAGGGCTCACTCACGCGGAAGCCGCCGGTGGCGGGGCTTCCGCGTTCAACGTCGGCTCCGGACGAGCGTCGCAATACCGTCCAGGCAGTGCGGCAAAGCCTGCCTCATATCCGATAAAACCCTTAAGTTTCCCGTTGATCCGCCGATATGCAGTCGAGGTCCGCTCGTCGGGATACGTCCCGCCAGACGCGGCAACAGGCAGGAATCAAACGCGCAGCCATTGCACGTCCAGTCTTCCGGGTCCGCTTGCGACCGGACGAACACGACGAGGCCGCGCGGCAGGACCAAACGGGATAGACACATGGGTCAAATTACCCTCACGCTCAAAGACGAGACCATTGCGACGCTGCGCAAGGATTTCGATGCATTTCTGCGCGTATCGCTGAAGCTCGATCCGCAGTTCGCGACGCCTTCGTTCGAGGACTTTTTGCGAGCGAAGCTGCTCGACAACATGGTGCCGCTGACCGAGCACGCCGTTCAGCGGATGTTGCAGGGCGGCCAGTATGCATGGGCCAAACGCACACTGGACAAGGAGTTTCCTGACGTCGTCGCGATTCTGATGCGGCAGGCCGGGGAATTCGGTTTCGGCTTTGCAGCGCGCTCGGAGTGGACGCCGGAAGAGTTGGCCAAGCAATGCCGCGACTGGGCGGCGGCGATCGTCAAGGAAGCCGAAGGCGACGCGGTGCTGGTCGACCCGCTCTCGGCACAGATCAAGAGCGCAGTGCAGGATATCCAGGCGCTCGAGGAAATCATGCAGACGCCGGCATGGCGGCTCGTGGAATCGCTGCGTCAGCGTGTTTATGAAGCGAAGGTGGCATGCGAAACGAGCGTGGGCAGCACCGCCCGCGAAAAGCTGGGCGAACTGCGCGGCCTGCTTCGGCTCGGCATTTCGCACGGCTCGTTCCAGAAGCAGGAAGCGCAACAGATCATGGAATATCTGCGCCTGCTGAAGCCGGAAATCTTCGTCGAAGAACCGTACGACGTGTTTTCGCGGATGGCGGCGTGGCTGCGCAACTTCTTCATGCCGCCCCGCCCCGCCCCGCAACAGCAGCAACGGCAGTCGCGCTAACTCGGCCGAGCGTCTGCCCACCAGCAGCAGCTAGCGCGTAAAGCACGTTGCCTGCTGCCGAAAGCGATCCAGGGAGCCCTCCGGGATGCTCCCGCACGGCGACAGCCCGTGCGGCATCGAGCCCCGCCCACCTGAGCGCCGCTCAGTCCCACATCTTCCTGAGCCTTGCTCCGATTTCGATTTTTGCCTGCGCCGCCGCGGCGAGCCCCGCGGCCGTCGGCGCACTGGGCACCGGCACGCGGGGCCATGCGTACGCGTCGAACAAAGGCATCAGGTGCGCAGGGATAAAGCGCGTGCGCGACGCCCACACGTGACGATCGCCCATATGCGTCTGGTTGTGCACGTAAAAGCGCTGCGGCACGACGATATGCAGGTCTTCTTTTGCGCGCGTCATCGCCACGTAAAGCAGGCGGCGTTCTTCGTCGATTTCCTCTTCGCTGCCGGTACCCAGATCGGACGGAATGCAGCCGTCGACCCCGTTCAGCACGAACACGTTGCGCCATTCCTGTCCCTTTGCCGAATGGATGGTGGACAGGATCAGATAGTCTTCGTCGATGAGCGGCACGCCCGATTCGTCGCTCGTGGCATCGGGCGGATCGAGCGTCAACTCCGTCAGAAAGCGCTCGCGCGACGCATACGTGCCCGCAATGCTTTCCATCTGCAACACGTCGGCATGACGGATTGCGGCGTCTTCATGATTGCGCTCCAGATGCGGCTCGTACCAGCGCCTCACCATCTCGAACTCCGCAGGCCATGGCGTCTGCCGCCCATACACGCTCGACATCAGCCTGACGAAGGGATGCCAGTCCTCCTGCGCGCGAGGCGGCGGTGCGAACGCGGCGAGCGTGCCGCCCGCGGTGTCGGCGGGATTGCCCACGCCGGCTCGCGCGACGATTTCGTCGAGCACTCTGGCGGCCGTGGCCGGCCCCACGCCGGGCAGTAACTGTACGACGCGAAAACCGGCCACACGGTCGCGCGGATTCTCGGCCCAACGCAGCACCGCCAGTACGTCTTTGACGTGAACGGAATCGAGGAACTTCAGGCCGCCGAACTTCACGAACGGAATGTTGCGGCGCGTGAGTTCGATCTCGAGCGCCGCGCTGTGATGCGCGGCGCGAAACAGCACCGCCTGCGACTTCAGTGTCATGCCCTGCTCGCGCGCTTCCAGCACCTGCTCGACGATATAGCGCGCCTGGTCGGCCTCGTCGGCGACGGTGACGAGCCGGGGCCGTTGCGCCGACGACTTGTCGGTCCACAGGTTCTTCGTATAACGCTCGCTGGCCAGTTCGATCACCGCGTTCGACGCGGCAAGAATCGGCTCGGTCGAGCGGTAATTGCGTTCGAGCGTGACCTGAACCGCAGGCGGATCGAAATGCGCCGGGAAATCGAGAATGTTGCGCACGGTGGCGCCGCGAAACGAATAGATCGACTGCGCGTCGTCGCCGACCACGGTCAGGCCGCGTCCATCCGGCTTCAGCGCGAGGAGAATTGACGCCTGCAACCGGTTGGTGTCCTGATATTCGTCGACCAGCACGTGATCGAAGCGCGCCGACAGATCGGCGGCGATCGCCGGCTCCGCAGCCATATGCGACCAGTAAAGCAGCAGGTCGTCGTAATCGAGCACGCTCTGCTTCTGCTTCGCGTCGACGTAGGCCGCGAACAGCATGCGCAGATCGGCTTCCCACTCGCGGCACCACGGGAACGCGTTATCGAGCACCTGCCCGAGTGACGCGCCGGTGTTCACGACGCGCGAGTAAATCGCGAAACAGGTTCCCTTAGCCGGAAAGCGCCGTTCTTTCGCGGACAGACCCAGTTCATGTCGCACCAGATTCATCAGATCGGCGGAATCCTCACGGTCGTTGATCGTAAAGGCCGGTGCAAGTCCGATCAGTTCTGCATATTCGCGCAAAAGCCGCGCGCCGACGCTATGGAACGTGCCCGCCCATGTCAGCCCTTGCGCGAGCGCGGCGCGCGTGCCGAGCGCCGTCGTGGCAATACGTGTGACGCGGCGTGTCATTTCTAGCGCCGCGCGACGCGAAAATGTCAGAAGCAGAATTCTGCGCGGATCAGCGCCCTTCACCATCAGATTGGCCACACGGTGCGCAAGCGTGCTGGTCTTGCCGGAGCCCGCGCCCGCAATGACCAGCAAGGCGCCCGACGGTGAATGGGGCGTATCGGTGCCGAATTCGACGGCCTCGCGCTGCGCGTCGTTCAGCTTCGCAAGCCAGGCGGCGGTATCGGACGGCGACGGCGTTTCTGCGACGGAAAGCACGGTGTTTTAAGGGCGTTGGATGGATCGGGAACGGCGACGCATACTGTATATCCATACAACCCGCGCGCACAAGCGCCCTTTTTTAGCGTGGCTGCTGCGCAGTCACGCGCGCGCCGCGCCGCACGCTTACAAGCCGCTCAAAACGAAACGGCCCGTGTGCATTCCGCAAACGGGCCGTTTCGTTGAGCAAGTCGCACCTGCTCATCAGGAAGCAGGAACCTACTGCTTCTTCGCGTCCTTCAGAGTGGCCTCGGCGTGCGCCTTGTCGGCGTCGGCTTGGGCTTCGGTCTTTTCCTTGTCGGCCTTGGCTTGCGCGACAGCCGCCTTCTTGTCTGCCTTGGCTTGCTGCTTCGCCGCCTTCTGATCGGCGTGCGTGACCGGCGCCGCGGCCGGATCGCTTGCCTGCGCGAATGCGGCCGACGACAGGCAGCCCGCGATCAGCAACGCGCAAAGCCGCGCGGTCGGGGATTTTGCGGAATTAGTAAATCGAGTGTTGCTCATGCGATTCCTCCTTACCAGTCTCATCAGGTCGAGTCGGGTTCGACGCCGCGGGTTACCTGAGCCCGCGGCTCCGCCTGCCATTAGTGCTTAACTTCGCCACCGTCGGTCTGGGCGCCCGCCTGACTTTGCAGGTTCATCTTCATTTCGTTGTCAGCGGCCTGCTTGTCCGCCTTCTTGTTGATCTTCGCGTCGCGCACCTGCTCCTTGTATTCGGACTTGGCAGCCTTCTGCTGTTCCTTCAGTTCGGCCTTCGACGCCTTCTTCGACGCGCGGTACTCCGCGTTAGCCTTCGCGTTGGCTTCGCGCTTTTGTACCAGCGGATCGGGCGAGCCCGAGGCCGTCAGGCGGGTCGGTGCCGGCGTGACCGGCTGCACGCCTTGGGCGGCAGGAGCGGCCGGCGCGACGTCGGCGCCGGGCGACTGAACCTGTACCTGGGCATTCATGCCCGCAGCCGGTTGAACGGGCTGTGTGGTCTGCGCGACGGCTGCCGTGGCGGCGAATGCGGTCATGGCGGTACCGATCAGGAGCGTACGAATCTGGGTCATGGCAAATTCCTCTCTAGAGTTGTTGTGGCCGGGTCGAACCGCCCTGCATCGCGCTGCGGCGCGCTGGACGACCTCCCGGTCTGCTCATAGCCGAACTAGATCCGGCAAGCTTTCCTGCTGAGATGCACTTTACGAGTGAAGTCGTGTTGTGACGACCGGTGTTACGCAACGTTTCACTTTCCGACAAACGGATAACATCTGCTTGCATTTGCTTGCGATGCGTTCACGAAACACTGCGCGAGACAACGCGACTTCTTAGGGGCAAGCTTGTGCTTTATGATGCGAACCCCTTGCCTGAAGGTGCAATGCCCATGCCCAACCTCGATTTCACGCTCACCGGCGACTACGTCGAACTTCACAATCTGCTGAAGATCACGGGGCTCGCGGACAGCGGCGGCTCGGCGAAGATGATGGTAGCGGACGGAGCCGTCACTGTGGACGGCCGCGTCGAAACGCGTAAAACGTGCAAGATCCGCGCAGGACAGGTGGTACTGCTCGGTGACACGCGAATCGCGGTCCACGAAGCCTGACCGCTACTACTCCCGCAGGAACCACGAGATTCCGCAGGAAACTCGCGCACCAAAAATGTGCTTAATCCATCGACTTTGCAGCGGTCACGCAATAAGCTGTTGGTTTCGCTAGACGAACGGCCCCGCTGACATCGCCGACCGTGGGCTCGCCGGGAAACCGTGGCGAGCCGCCTCGATCGGCGTCATTACGAGGCTCGTGAACCGCCATGCGACCGCGAGCCCACGCGTCTCTCGTAGAGCGCGCTTCCGTTGCCTTCGCTGCTTCCAGTGCCGCGGCGGTCGCCAGCGGTCACGGCGTCGTCATTCCGTCAACTTTCACACGCTCCATGACTCAATCCGGCTTCACCCGGGTGGCCACCCGTCCGCCGACCTTGTCCCGCCACGCCGCCGACACCGCGCGGCTCGCCGCGCCGCTCGCCATCGCGCAACTGTCGCAAATGGCCATGGGCGTCACCGACACGATCCTGCTCGGCTCTCTCGGACCGGACGCGCTCGCGGCCGGCGGTCTGGGCGCCAATCTGTTCTTCGTGGTCGTGACGCTGCTGCAGGGCGTGCTGACGTCGGTCAGCGTGAGCGTCTCGCATGCGCGCGGCGCGCAGGACGAAAGCCGCGTGCCGCACATCTACTGGACCGGTTTTGTGTTGTCGGTGTTGCTGTCGGTGCCGGCGTTCGCCTTGCTGTCGTTCGCGACGCCCATCCTGCTTGCGTTCGGGGAACCGGCGCTGCTCGCGCATAACGTCGGCGAGTATGCGGCGGTGCTGCGCTGGGGCGCGCTGGGCAGTCTGATCGGCGTCGGTCTGATGCGCTCTTTCCTGCCGGCGATCGGCGCGGCGCGGCGGCTCCTGTGGGTGTCGCTCGTCAGCGTCGGGGTGAATGGCTTTCTCAACTACGGGCTGATTCACGGCGCGTACGGGCTGCCGCGGCTCGGCTTCCTCGGCTCGGCGGCTGCGACGTCCATCACCGTCTGGCTGACCGCGCTCGTGCTGATGGCGCTGTTGCATCTGCGGCCCCGCTATCGCCATTTCGTGGTCGCCACGCGCCCCAACGTCCCGCTGATGGGCGAACTGTTCGGTATCGGCTGGCCGGTGGCGATCACCTACGGCGTCGAATCGACGCTCTTCCTCGCGACCGGCCTGATGGTCGGGCTGCTCGGCGAGTCGCAACTGGCCGCACATCAGATTGCGCTGAACGTCGCGTCGGTGGCATTCATGGTGCCGCTCGCGATCGGCCAGGCGGCCAATGTGAGAGTCGGCTTCTGGTCCGGCGCCGGGCAGCCGCTCGCCGCGCGTCATGCGGGCTTCGTCGCGCTGGCACTCGGCGTCGGCTTCATGACGTTGTCGGGAATCGTGCTGATCGCCGCGCCGCATTGGATCGTCGGCCTCTATCTGCACCTGGACGACCCGGCCAATGCGGCGACGGTTACGCTCGCGAGTTCACTCCTCGGCGTGGCAGCGATTTTTCAGATCGTCGACGGCATGCAAACGGTCGGATCAGGCTGCCTGCGCGGTTTGAAAGACACGCGCATACCAATGATCGCCGCCGCATTCGGTTACTGGGTGATTGGCTTTCCGACCGGCTATACGCTCGCCTTTCATGCCGGGCTGGGTGCTCGAGGTTTGTGGTGGGGCCTCGCGGCCGGACTCGCGAGCGTCGCGCTGCTGATGACGCTGCGCTTTCACAAGTTAAGCTTGCGGCGCGTGCCGGTTGCGGCGGACGCGCCGCCTGCCGCATCGGTTTGAACGCGGGTAACAGACTCGCCGTTGCAGGCACGTCCGCGCTGCGTGACAGGTCCGCTTGCGGACGGGAAATCCGCTAAGGCCCGGCGGCCGGTCTTGCCGCAAAAGGGACAATGGCACAGCGAGCCAACGTCCCTGCAAACCCGTTGCACGCGCAACCATAGAGCCAGCAAGCTGCCGCCCACAACGTTAAAATGCGTGACTTCTTCGGTGCGAGTCGCGAACCCGCGTCCATCCACCGAAGCTCCGCTTGCGCGCCTCACAAAGGACCGCGCTGCCGGCAGGTCCACCATCCGCTGACAACCTGCCGTTCGCTTGCGACTCAACTGCAGCGACCGCGACGTACGGCGCGTCCCGCTCACAGGCACTCGCTGCAGTCGTGAGGCCCCGCACCCGGCAGAGCGTCGCCGCCTTCAGCGCTGCGCCCGCTTGCGAACGACCAACCTCCGCTTCTCGCCATAAAACATAACCAAGGACCTTGCCCCATGCTTGCCCGCATCACCCGTCTTTTTCCCGTTTGGGCCGTGCTCATTTCGGTTGCAGCGTACTTCTCGCCGGCTTCGTTCACCGGCATCGCTCCGCACGTCACCACGCTTCTGACCATCATCATGCTGGCGATGGGCGTCACGCTGTCCGTCGCGGACTTTCAACGCGTCTTCACACGGCCCGCGCCGGTGATCGCAGGCATCGTGCTGCATTACCTCGTGATGCCGCTCGCCGCCTGGGTCATCGCGAAAGTCTTGCGCATGCCGCCCGATCTGACCGCCGGCATGGTGCTGGTGGGCAGCGTGGCGAGCGGCACGGCATCGAACGTGATGATCTATCTGGCGCGCGGCGACGTCGCGCTGTCGGTGACGATCAGTGCGTTGTCCACGCTCGTCGGTGTCTTTGCGACGCCGCTTCTTACGCGCCTTTACGTGGATGCGTCAATCGCCGTCGACGTCCACGGCATGTTGATGAGCATCCTGCAAATCGTCGCGCTGCCGATCGTGGTCGGTCTCGTGGTGAATCACCTGTTCGGCAAGACGGTTCGCAAGATCGAGCCAGTGCTGCCGCTGGTTTCGATGGTCGCGATCCTGCTGATCATCGGCGCGGTGGTGGGCGGCACGCAAAAAAGCATTGCGTCCGTCGGCCTCGTGGTGATGCTCGGGGTGGTGTTGCATAACGGCATCGGCCTTCTCGGCGGCTATTGGGGCGGCCGCCTGCTAGGTTTCGACGAAGCCGTTTGCCGCACGCTTGCGATTGAAGTCGGCATGCAGAACTCGGGCCTCGCCGCGACGCTCGGCAAGCTCTACTTCACGCCAATTGCCGCGTTGCCCGGCGCGCTGTTCTCCGTCTGGCACAACCTGTCGGGGTCGCTGCTCGCGGGTTATTGGGCAGGGCGCCCGGCGAAGGGCTCGACGTATGCCGAAGGCGAACGAGGGCTGAACACCGAACGCGTCTGACGGTTTCGAGCCACCGCTCATCGCGGTCCCAGACGCCGCCGGCGTGCCGCGGTGCACAGTCCGGCGGCGCGATTCCCCTTAGAATGGATTTCTCGGCAGCGCGGCTGAAGCATCTGCGCTGCCGTTACGAAAAGCCTGAACAACAAGGGGAAAAGCGTGCAGTGGCATACAGAACAAAAGCAGACCGCGACGCAACTTAAGCGCGCAATCCGCTCCGCCAGACATTTTTTCTTGCTGTGTTGCACGTCGGCATTTCTGACTGCGTGCGCAACCAAACCTCCCGCCACCGCGTTCGACCGCCCGGTCACTCACGCGTTATCACCGACCGAAAACACGCCGCTTCGCGCGGCGCTTGAACCGCTCGAAGCCGCTCATCCGGGGGAATCGGGTTTCCGTGTGCTCTCGAGCGGAACGGACGCACTGCAGATGCGCATCGCGCTCGCCCGCGCGGCGACGAAAACGCTCGACATGCAGTACTACATCGCGAACGAGGACACCACCGGCAAGCTGCTGCTCGGCGCCGCGCTGTACGCGGCGGATCACGGCGTGCGCGTGCGCATGCTGGTCGACGACCTGAACTTCAAGGACATCGACCGCATCATGGCGGGGCTCAACTCGCACAGCAACATCGAGATTCGCGTCTTCAATCCGTTCGGCAGCGCGCGTGAAGGTGTGTTCGAGCGCACTTCGAATGTCTTCACGCAGATCGGCCACTTCACGCGCCGCATGCACAACAAGGCGATGATCGCAGACAACCAGTTGGCGATTGTCGGCGGCCGCAATCTCGGCGACGAATACTTTAACGCGAGCGAAGTCCTGCAGTTCCGCGACATCGACGTGCTCGCCGCCGGCCCGATCACCGCCGATGTCTCGGCGAGCTTCGACGACTACTGGAACAGCAGCGTCGCGTATCCGCTCGGCGTGCTGAACAAGCAGAAATTCGATCGCGAAGAACTTGATCAGACACGCGACGACCTGCGCAAGCACTGGCGCACCAACGCCGATCCATACAACGCGAAGCCCTTGAACGCGACGCCGCTCGCCACGCAGATTGCGGGCAAGCAACTCGGCCTGACCTGGGCGCAAGCGGAGTTCGAGGCGGATCAGCCGGAGAAAATCGAGAGCCCGTCGCCGGACTACGTCAGTCCACCGATGAAGCGGCTCGGCGAGCTCATGAAGGACGCGCACAAGGATTTCCTCGTCGTGTCGCCCTACTTCGTTCCGCACGACGCCGGCGTGACGGCGCTGGGCACACTCACGCACCGGGGCGTGCGCGTAGCGATCCTGACGAATTCGCTCGCCGCCACCGACGCGGTTGCGGTGCAAGCGGGCTACAGTCCGTTTCGCGTGCCGCTGCTGCAACAGGGCGTCGAGTTATACGAATTCAAGCCGCGCCAGGATACGCCCACGGCGGGAATCGCCGGGTCGCGTTCGCGCGCGAGTCTGCATGCGAAGACTTACGTGATCGACCGCCGGATTCTGGTGATCGGCTCGATGAACCTCGATCCGCGCTCGGCGCATCTGAATACCGAACTGGCGCTCGTGATCCACAGCCCGCAACTGGCTGCGCAGGTCGCCGACATTTTCGCCACCGCCACGGCGCCGGAGCGAAGCTACCGCGTGACGCTCGCCGACGGCGCGCAGCTCGCCTATCTTCGTTCGATCGGCGCGCCGCTGTCCCCGCTCGTGTGGACCGATGTCGAAGACGGCACGCGCCGCACCTACATTTTCGACCCGCAGGCAGGGTTATACCGGAACGCGCTAACAGGGCTATTCTCCCTATTGCCGGTCAACGCAGAACTTTAAAGCGGAGCTCAACCATGACTGAAGACGTACGAATGGAGCGCGATACGTTCGGTGAAATCGCTGTGCCGAACGCTCATTTGTGGGGCGCGCAGACGCAGCGCTCGCTGCAGAATTTCCGCATTTCCACCGAGAAGCAATCGCCCGAATTGATCACCGCGCTCGCCGTGATCAAGCGCGCCGCCGCCGAGGTCAACCTGGGCCTCGGCGTGCTGGACGAGACAAAGGCGCACGCGATCATGCAGGCGGCCGACGAGATCATCGCAGGCAAGCATCCGGACGAGTTTCCGCTCGCGGTCTGGCAAACCGGCTCCGGCACGCAGACCAACATGAACCTGAACGAAGTAATCGCGAATCGCGCGAGCGAGCTGCTCGGCGGCGAGCGCGGTGAAGCGCGCAAAGTGCATCCGAACGACGACGTGAATCGCGGCCAGTCGTCGAACGACGTCTTCCCGACGGCCATGCACGTGGCCGCCGCGCATGGCATCGTCAAGCATCTGCTGCCTGCGCTCAAGACGTTGCGCGACACGCTCGACGGCAAGGCGAAGGCGTTTGCCGGCATCGTCAAGATCGGCCGCACGCACTTGCAGGACGCAACGCCGCTCACGCTCGGCCAGGAGTTCTCCGGCTATGTCGCGCAACTCGACCACGGCATCCGCCATGTTGAATCGACGTTGCCGCATCTGTATGAACTCGCGCAGGGCGGCACGGCTGTCGGCACCGGTTTGAATGCGCATCCGCAGTTCGCCGGCAAGGTCGCGGCTGCCATCGCGAAGCTCACCGGCGTGCCGTTCGTGTCCGCGCCCAACAAATTCGAGGTAATGGCCGCAGCCGATGCGCTCGTTTTCGCGCACGGCGCGCTGAAAACGGTGGCAGCGAGTCTGAACAAGATCGCCAACGACATCCGCTGGCTCGCGAGCGGTCCGCGCTGCGGCTTGGGCGAACTGTCGATTCCGGAGAACGAACCGGGCAGCTCGATCATGCCGGGCAAGGTCAATCCCACGCAGTCCGAAGCCTTGACGATGCTGTGCGCGCAAGTGTTCGGCAATGACGTCGCGGTGAACATCGGCGGGGCGAGCGGCAACTTCGAGTTGAACGTGTTCCGGCCCATGATCGCGCACAACGTGCTGCAGTCCATCCGCCTGCTCAGCGACGGCGCTCTGAGTTTCAACGACAACTGCGCAGTCGGCATCGAGCCGAATCGTGAGCGGATCGACGCGCTGCTTAACGAATCGCTGATGCTCGTGACGGCGCTCAATCCGCACATCGGCTACGACAAGGCCGCGCAGATCGCGAAGAAGGCGCACAAGGAGGGCACCACGCTGAAGGCCGCGGCGCTCGCGCTCGGCTATGTCACTGAGCAGCAGTTCGACGAATGGGTGCGGCCGGGCGATATGGTGGGCCATTCGGTGCCTTGATTGGCACCTGCCCGCTCCCACGCCTGACGCGCTGGGCGACTCCCGGTGAGTCGCCCGGTTTGATTCGATGCGGGTTTGATTCAGATTAGCCCGGGACGGAAACGCGGGCGCTTAAGCGGCAAAGGATCGCCGCCTGAAGTTTTGCCGGCGCCCGAGTGAACGCCGGCAAGCGTCGTTCAAACCTTGCCCTGCGCCACCTCTTCCGGCTTCAGCTCGACGATCGCGTCGAGCGCTTCCTTCACGTCCATCGCGTACTTCGCGAGGCGCTTCTGCTCGTCGGTTTCCGGCACGAACGACGGCACCTGCACCGGGTGTCCGTTTTCATTGACCGCGACCATCACGACGAGACAATCCGTGGTTTGCAGCAACTCGCCGCCCTTCGGGTCGCCAGCCTGCACCGACACATGGATGTGCATGCTGGTGCGCCCTGTCGCCACCACGCGCGCGCGCAATTCGACGAGGTTGCCTACCAGAATCGGTCGACGGAAACGGATATTGCCGACGCTGACCGTCACGCAATAACGCCCCGACCACACCGCCGCGCACGCATACGCGGTTTCGTCGATCCACTTCATCAGCGCGCCGCCGTGCACCTTGCCGCCGAAGTTGACCGAGCTGGGTTCGGCGAGAAAGCGAAACGTGGTTTCGGAACGTTCCAGCGGCGCTGAGAGATGGCTACTCATCTTGACTCCGGTCAATCGGATGCATTGAAAGGAGGCGATTATACGAGCGCAATATTGACGGCGTACCCAATTATCGGGCGGAAATGCGTGCAACGTCCATGCGCGCAGCCGGTTTCGGCGCGCAATCCGATCAGCAGGTTCACCGCTGTGGCCGCTGCAAGCTCGTACAGTGCCGCGGCGCTGGCCTGTTCTCCGGCTCGAACGGTCGCATCGCGCGCAGTCGTTCAGCGCGCGTCGTCGCCGGCGCGGACAGGCGCCTCTCGATGGTTCGCCGACGCAGGCGCAGTCGCGGACATGAACCGTTCACGATACTCGAGCGGGAGCACGCCGAAGCGCCGCACGAACGCGCGCCGCAGATTCTGCTCGCTGCCGAAACCGCAATCGAGCGCGATGCGCTTCAGCGGCCGGCGCGATTCGGCCAGTGCCCGCGAAGCCGCTTCGAGGCGTAATGCGGACACGGTTTTCGCCGGCGTACGCCCGACCTCGTCGACGTAGCGGCGCGCGAAGGTCCGCGGGGTCATTCGCGCGTGCTCGGCGAGTCGCTCGACCGTGAGGTCCTCGCGCAAATGGGCGACCATCCAGCTATGCAAGGCCTCGAACGGCCCTCCCGCCGACGCCTGTGCCGCGAGTGCCGCGCTGAATTGCGACTGCCCGCCGGGGCGCTTCATGAAGACAACGAGGCGCCGCGCGGCTTGCATCGCGACGGCGTGGCCGAGGTCTTCTTCGATCAGCGCAAGTGCGAGATCGATGCCCGCCGTCACGCCCGCCGACGTCCAGACCACGCGTTCGCCATCACCTCGGACTCCCTCCGGGCCTGCGTCGCGGATAAAGATCGGATCGGCATCGACATGAACATTGGGAAAGCGGCGCGCGAGATGCGGCGCATCCCGCCAGTGTGTGGTCGCGCGGCGGCCGTCCAGCAGGCCGGCCGCCGCCAGATAGAACGCGCCCGTGCATACCGAGCACACGCGTCGCGCGCGCGGCGCATTGCGCCTGATCCACGCGACGAGTTCCGGCTGCAGCGTGCAATGCTGATCGACCGGAACGCCGGGGACGATCAGCGTGTCGATAGGCTCGGCGTCGAGTGAATCGAGTCGTTCGGTCACGACCGGCAGGCCCGGAAAAGTCTGCAAGACGCCGCCCTCGATCGAAGCGACTGTCGTGCGATAAGCGATCGGGCGTGCGGGCGAATGCGTGGATGCAGGCACGGACGCATCCGCATGCGTGGACGGGTTCGCCGGTATAGGCACCCGCCCACCGCCATCGCTCGCGCCGTGCGCAGCGGCTATCGTCAGTTCGGCGCGCCAGAAGGCTTCCAGCGGGCCGCACGCGTCGAGCAGGACCAGATCGGGTGCGACGGCAAATACGATATGACGCACGGTCATCACGCGACCCCTCCCATCGCGCGCCGTCTGGACGACCGCGCATAGGCGAGCGTGGCGAGCGCCGCTGCGGCAAGCAGCGGAAAGATCGCCGCATTGATCGTCGCCCAGCCGAAGCGCGCCAGCAATTGCCCTGCGAATAGCGAACCGAGCGCGGAGAACGCGAACGTCGTGAATTCGCTGGTGGCCTGCGTCTTCGCCCGTTCCGACGGCCTGTACGACTGCGCGAGCAGCGTGGAGCCGCCCACGAACATGAAATTCCAGCCCACCCCGAGACACGCGAGCGCGGCGTAAAAGTGCGGCAGATCGGTCGAACGCAATGCGAAGACACCGCATAGTGCCGAGAGCGCAATGCCCGCGCCGATCACCGGCAGCACGCCGAAACGCTTGATGAGCCGCGCGGAAAAGAGAGACGGTGCAAACATGCCGACCAGATGCCACTGGATGATCGACGCGCCGTCGCCGATGCTGTGCCCGCACGCGACCGCCGCGATCGGCGTGGCGGTCATGACGAACGTCATCACGGCATAGCCGAGCGCGTTGTTCGCGAGCGCCGCGGCGAAGATCGGTTGCCGCACGATCTCCCTGAGCGCCCGTGCGGCGTCGTGGGTACTGGCCACGGCCGGCGCAGGCGCCATGTCGCGATAAAGCAGCATCAACAGGACAATCGACGCGAGTCCGAGTCCGGTGACGAGCGCGTAAGAGCCCGCGAACGTCACCGGCGCGAGCCAGTCTTTGCTCCACGCGGCGAGAAGCGGGCCGCAGACGGCCGCGACCACGCCGCCCGTGAGAACCGTCGAAATTGCGCGACTCTTGGCTTCGAGACCGACTGCGTCTGCGGCGGCGAGCCGGTAGTACTGCGCAAACGCCTGGAATACGCCGACCGTCGCGGTCCCCGCGCAAAAAGCCCAGAAGTCGTGATGAAAGATCGCCCACACGGACACAGCGCCGCCCAGCGCGCCGACGCTCGCGCCCAGCACGAAACCCGCGCGACGGCCGATGCGCGCCATCAGAAACGACGCGAAGATCGTCGTGAGCGCCGCAGCACCGTGATCAGCGAGAAAGGCAGCGTGGCGAGCGCCTTGTCGTCGGCGAGCGTGTAGCCAACGAGGCCCGTCAGTGTGAGATCGATCGACACCGACGAGGTGTACAACGCCTGGCACACGGCCAGCACGCGCGCGTCACGGCGTCCATGCGGGCCGGAGCCGCGCAGTTCCGCGGAAACGGCAGTGAAGGCAGAAGCGGCGGCGGATCGAGAAGACGAAGCTGGTGCGGCAGGCGGCATGGATCAGTCCCGGCGGCGAAGGTGGTCGAAGTGGCAGGAGCGGCACAAGCGGCCCAAGCGGCCCTCACACGCCGCCACGGCCTTAAGTCGCCTGACTGGCCTGACTGAGCTGAGCCGCCGAGTGCTCACTTGGCGAAAACCACATCGTCACATGACTGCGCGTGGCAGCAATGACAATGATGTATCAGTTTCTGCCAATTCGATGCTTGCCGAAAGAGGCAACGAGGCCAACGACGCCTTTATTTGCGGAAGGTGATGCCTTCGTCGATCGTGCCGTACATGGTGACGCTGCCGGTACCCGCACCCGATGCCGAGCCGGAGCCGCCTTGAGCGCAGGCGCCCAACAAGACGATGCAAACGACAACGGCCAGAACTGTTTTCATGACTGCGTATCCTGCAAAGACAGGCTCCGATTCTAGCCTGGCGCTTCAGGCGCATGCGCCGCGCTGCAATCGACGGTTCACGCCAGGCTGAAACATCGAATGCATTTGCCCGGTAAAGTGGCTGCATCGTACGTTGCGCCCCGCGCATCGAAGACCGACAGATACGGAGACGCGTCATGCCCGCCAGCCTCGCAGACGAACACAATCATTTTCCCGGCCTGAGCCGCATTGGCGCGCTCCTCGCCGATCCCGGCCGCGCAGCCATGCTGTGGGCGTTGATGGACGGCAGCGCTCGCCCCGCCGGCGAACTGACGATGATCGCGGGACTGTCGCCTTCGGCGGCCAGCGCTCATCTCGCGCGCCTGACCGAGGGAGGCCTGCTCGCGCTCGAAGTGCGCGGCCGGCATCGCTATTTCCGCATTGCGTCGGCCGACATCGCGGCGTCCATCGAAGCGCTCGCCAACGTCGCGCAAGTCAGCGCGCCGCAGCGTCCGGTGCCGCGCCCGGTGCGCACCGTGCCGACCGACATGCGCTACGCACGCACCTGCTACGACCATATGGCCGGCGAGTTGTCCGTACGCGTATTCGAGCGGCTCATCGGACGAGGACTGCTGGCTTTGAACGGTGCGTCGCTCGAAGCCACACCGGAGGGTGCTGCCCGCTTCTCCGACTGGGGCATCGACCTGTCGGCGCAGCGCAGCCGCCGGCGCCGCTTCGCGTGCACCTGCCCGGACTGGAGCGAACGCCGCCCGCATCTCGGCGGCGCGCTCGGGGCGGCGCTGCTCGACTCGTGGGCCGCGCACGGCTGGGTCGAACGGACCGAACGGCCGCGAATCTTGCGCATCACGCCGACCGGACACCGGCACTTCGACGCCTTCCTGGCCGAGTGACTGACCGCGCTCGGAGCCCGACGGCCTGATGGAGACCTTTTGTTACCAGTCGCCACCAGGCTTTACAAAAGTGGGCGTCTTGAAACAAACGGCGCGGGTACAGTGGTTCACGGATGCTGCACGTGCATCGTCCGTCGGAGAACAATCATGAGAACCACGACCTCACCATCGACAACCTCGTCAACCCGTCGCACCATCGGCTACTCGCTGATTGCCGCAGCCGCCTTCCTGTTCGCCGCGCAGGCCGCGCTCGCGCAGCAAGCCGCGCCGGCGCCGCAGGGCGTCGCTACGGACAGCGATCCGCCCGGGCGCGTCGCGCGGCTGAACTACATGGCCGGAACCGTGACCACCGAGCCCGCCGGCGCCGCCGACTGGTCGTACGCGCAGATCAACCGGCCGCTCACCACCGGCGACCAGTTGTGGAACGATCAGAACGCGCGTTCCGAACTGCATATCGGCTCGACCGCCGTGCGTCTCGGCCAGTCGACAAGCCTGGATATCCTCGGTCTCGACGACAACAGCGCGCAGTTGAAGGTCGCGCAAGGGACGTTGTCGGCGCATGTGCGGGAACTGCCGCCGGGGTCGTCGTATGAAATCGACACGCCGAATCTCGCGCTCGGTTTGAACGGCCCGGGCGACTACCGCGTCGACGTCGCGCCGGACGGCAGCAGCACCACCGTCACCGTTCGCAACGGCAATGCGACGGTTTATGGCGACGGCGCACAGGTGCCGGTCGCGGCCGGCCAGCAGATCCGCTTTGCCGGCACTTCTTTGCAAACGCTTGCCGACAATGGCGCGCCGGGCCCCGACGGCTTCGACCAATGGGCCGCGAGCCGCGACGGCGCCGAGAACCGCTCGGTATCGGCGCGCTATGTGTCGCGTGAAATCCCCGGTTATCAGGATCTGGACGCCAACGGTACGTGGCGCAGCAGCTCACAGTACGGCGAGGTCTGGGTGCCGCGCGCGACGCCCGCCGGCTGGGCGCCGTACCACGACGGACATTGGGTATGGCAGGCGCCTTGGGGCTGGACCTGGGTCGACGACGCACCGTGGGGGTTCGCTCCGTATCACTACGGCCGCTGGGCCTACGTCGACGACTCCTGGGCATGGGTGCCAGGCCCGGTCGTGGTCAGCGCGCCGCCAGTCTATGCGCCGGCGCTGGTGGCTTTCGTCGGCGGCGGTGGCGGAGGCGGCGGACTGGACTGGGGCGTGAACCTGGCGATTGGCGGTGCGGTGGCCGCGGGCGTCGCGTGGTTCCCGCTCGGACCGGGCGAACGGTGGCATCCGCACTGGGGCGACCACGATCACTGGAGCCCGCGCTACTACGAACGCGTCAATCAGACGACGGTCATCAACAACTATAACCGCAATATCACCAACATTCACAACACGTACGTCAACTACCGGGCGCCGCGCGCTGTGACGGCGGTTCCGGCGACGGCTTTCGTGCATGGACAGCCTGTGGGGCGCTTTGCGCAGAAGGTGGATCCCGCGCAGTGGCGCAATGCGCGGATCAACCCGGGCGCCCCGGGCATCGCGCCGGTGCGCGAGAGTTACGGGCCGGGTCTGCGCAACGCGAATTACCGGCCGCCGGCGGGGGTGATGACACGTCCAGTCGTCGCGACGCGTAGTCCGTCGATGCCGCCCGCCTACCGCGATGGCCTCGCGCAGCGTTTCGCGCAAAGCGGTGGACGCGTGCCGGGCGCCGGGCAGCCCATCGTTCGGACGTCGGTCCCGGCGCACATGTCGGGTGGGCCCGGTGCGTTGCCGGTGCAGAACGTGCGGGTCGTCCAGTCGCATCTTCCGGGACGAATGCCGGGGGCGGCGGCGGGAGCGCCAGTTCTTCAGCCGGGACCGGGCGGACAGGCCGCGCCGGGCGCCCCAGGCCAGCCGCAGAACAACGTGCCGCAGGCCGGGCGCCGTCCAGGCGACGCGGCTGTCGCCGTTCAGCCGGGGCGCGCGGGTGCCCAGCCGGAGCGTCCCGGCGCGCCCCTGCGGTGGAATGGGCAGCAGGTTGGCGCAGCAGGTGCCCCGCCGAACGGCGTGCCGCGGCCGCCGCAGGCGAACGGCGGCGACCCGGGTGTGGCACAACAGCGGGGAGTGGCAGAGCAACCGGCTCGACAACCGGCTCAGCAGCAGGGCCAGTCAGTTGCCGCGGATGGACGTCAGCAGCCCGCCTGGACGCAGCCGCATACGCCTATGGCCCAGCAAGCGCAGCAGGGTCGTCAGCGAGGCGGTGAACAGGCGCATACGCCAAGGCCGGAGTGGTCGCAGCAGCCAGGAGGTCAGCGGAACCCAGCGATGCAGTCACGCGAGGCGCCGCGCCCCGTGGAGAATCCGGCGATGGGGCAACAGCAGCATGCGGCGCAAGATCAACGGCAGTCCGCGCAGCACGCCGAAGCGGTCGAGCGGCCGCAGGTCCAACAGCAGCCGCGTCCTGAGCCGCGTCCGCAACCGCAAGCTCAGCAGGCGCCTCGTCAGGAGTTTCATCCGCAGCAGGCGCAGCAGCCGCGTCCTGAGCCTCGTCCGCAACCGCAAGCTCAGCAGGCGCCGCGTCAGGAGTTTCATCCGCAGCAAGTGCAGCAGCCGCGCCCTGAGCCGCAGCAGCACGGCGAGCAGCGCTCGGCCGGTGGCCACGACGAGCATCACAAGGGCTAAGCGCCCTTCCTTACGAGCAGTCTGTCGTCGTCACAAAACAAAAAGCCTCCGCGATGGGAACCGCGGAGGCTTTTTTGGTCAGGCGCGTCAGACAGCCATGGGCGCCGTGAGCGGCTCGTGATGCCGGTAGCCGACCAGCGAGAAATCCGACGGCTCTATCTTTTCCAGCCATTCCGGTTCGTACACGTGGGTCTTCGCGTAGTCCGGCACCCGCTCGGAAATGACGAGCTTGGGGCTTTCATAGGGCTCGCGCGTGAGCTGCTGCTTCAGCATGTCCAACTGGTTCTCGTAGATGTGCGCGTCGCCGATGAAGTACGTGAACCACCGCGGCGTGTAGCCCGTCAAGCGTCCCACCAGGTGCAGCAGGGCCGCGCCTTCGGTCAGATTGAACGGCGTGCCGAGCCCGACATCGTTGCTGCGGATGTACAGGCACAGCGAGATTTCGCGCTTCGCCACATTCGGCAGGAACTGGTAGAGCAGATGGCAAGCCGGTAACGCGATCTGATCCAGAACCGCAGGATTCCACGCATGAAACAGGATTCGCCGGTCCGACGGATTCTGCATGATGGTGTCGAGGCACTGACGCAATTGATCGATCGCCTTGTACAGCAGCACCTTGCGGCTACCGTTCTCGTCGAATTCAGTGATCACGTGGAAACCGCGCGCGGTCGCATCCGCAAGCTGCGCGCTCGCACTGGCGTCGAGCACCTTGTAGGCCGGCCACTGCCGCCACTGCACGCCGTATACGTCGCCCAGGTCGTCGGGGCCCTCACGATACGGATTGGCAAGCCATTGCGGATTCTGGTTGGCGTTCGCGTCCCACACCTTGCAGCCGAGGTCGCGGAAATCGGCCGCGCTGCGCGACGCGCGCAGGAAACCGACCAGTTCGCCCACGGCCGACTTGAACGCCAGCTTTTTCGTTGTGACCGCCGGGAAACCCTGCTGTAGATCGAAGCGCAACATGGCGCCCGGCATGCTGATGGTACGGATGCCGGTGCGATTCTCCTGCCACGTGCCAGTGTCGAGAATCGTGCGGACGAGATCCAGGTATTGTTTCATGCGGGTTCCTTCGACGCGGTCCGGAAGCGGTGCGCCGCGAGATTGAGCGGAAAACCCGATTTTACCAAGCGCGGCCGGCGGGCGCCGACCGCTTGCGAGAGTCTATGGAAGGCGCCCTGGTGCGACGAGCCCCGCGCGAACCCACGCGGAGGGCGACGCGTCGCGGGCCGTCCGGTCTACCGGCCGCTGCGGAGCGGCCAGCTCACAACCGTTGCGTGCGGCCGCACCTCAGAGATGCGGCACCGATGCGGGCAGCGTGCCGTGCGGCGACGCCAGCGGCTCGCTCTCCATATGACGCATGCCGTGCGAGCACAGCAGCCGGTACAGCGTGACACGCGAGATACCGAGCTCCTGGGCTGCGTCGCCAAGACGTCCACGGTGACGCAACAGTGCAAGCTCGATCGCCTGGCGCTCGGCCGCTTCGCGCGCCTGAGCGAGCGACACCGGCACGATCTCCACGTACTCGGCGAGTTCGAGATCGCGCGCCGTGATCGCGCGTCCTTCGGACATCACAATCGCACGACGCACGCGGTTGATGAGTTCACGCACGTTGCCCGGCCAGCCGTAGTTGTGCAAAGCGGCGATTGCGTCGGGTGCGAAACCGCGCAGGCGCCGGCTCGCGTCTTTCTTGAAACGCTCCAGCATGTGGCGCGCGAGCAGTTCGATGTCTTTGCCGCGCGCGCGCAGCGGCGGTTCGTCGATTTGCAGCACGCACAGGCGGTGATACAGGTCCGAGCGGAAACGTCCTTCGATCATGGCAGCCGTCATATCCACGTGCGTTGCGGAAATGATCCGCACGTCGACGTCGATCGCGCTATGGCCGCCCAGCCGCTCGACTTTGCGCTCCTGAAGGAAGCGCAGCAGGCTCGCCTGACTTTCGAGCGGCAGATCGCCGATTTCGTCGAGGAAAAGCGTGCCGCCGTTGGCCGCTTCCACGCGGCCGATCTTGCGCTGATTCGCACCGGTAAACGCGCCCCGTTCGTAGCCGAACAGTTCGGACTGCAGCAGATGCGGTGGAATCGCGCCGCAGTTGATCGGCACGAACGGCGCGTTGCGCCGCGCCGAGCGTTCGTGAATCGCAACAGCCGTCAGTTCCTTGCCCGTTCCTGACTCGCCCGAGATAAAAACCGGCGCGTCAGTCATTGCGACTTTGCGGATGGAGCGGAACAGCGCCAGCATTGCGTCGCACGACCCGACCATTTCACCTTCGGCGCCCTGCGATGCATCGTTCGAAGCGGGTTCGCCGAGCGAGATCATGCCGTATGCGTGACCGACGGAATCGACGATCCGGTCGCCGGAGTAAGGGACGGTCACATAGTCGAAACAATAATCGCGTACCAGACGGCGCAGCGCTGCGTCCTGGAGTTGCCCAGGCATGGTCGCGGCGACCCAGCCGACGTTCGGCATGGTCAGGCAGGATTCGAATGCTGCAATTTCATGCGGCTGGAAATGGCTCGATAAATCGAGCAGGCCACCCGCTGCCGAACCGGCGCGTACGGCCCGGCGCGCGTCGCGCGCCGATCCCACCACTTCGACATTCCAGCCACGCTGGTGGAAGCGGGTGTTCAGTTCCGCGCTTGGCTCTCGCGAAACGTAAATCAGTTGCCGCGTTGCGGGTTCCATTATTCAGATCCTCTCGTCAACGAACGTTAAGGATGATGCACGCACCTGAACCGCAATTCAGACACGCTGGCACATTCGGGATTCGCAAATAGCAAAAACCGAACGGCCATTCCATTCCGTGCGGACAGCTGATCCCCAGAAAGCGGCGTGTGTGTTTGAGACGGCCCGTTAGCGGGCTTTTTTTAAAATTGAAGCTCTTTCCGAGAGCTTACTATACGCGCGCGGCTTGGAAAACAATTATGCGAATTTAATCCGCCCGCCCTTGCCCAGCAAGGCGTCCACGCCGATAAATAAGTAATCAACTTACGAATTACGAAATGTGGAAGCGCTTTTCTCATACGTAGGAACGCAGGTAGATCGTACCGTTTCAATTAGCATCTAATAGGTATTTTCTTCTGGCGGGTTCAACCTGCATAGTTTGCTGTGCCACTACTTTATCTGATTGGTGACGGGAACGTTGTTCACCAATGCACCAATGGTTTGCGAGCGGTCCTAGATGTTCGCCAATCGCTATGTATAGGAAGACTCGCCACTCAATCGGCTTTTATTGCGCGGATTCAGCCGATGTCGCAGTGCGCGCGGCATTTTTCGGCCGGTGCCGCCGGGCGTCGCCGCTCGATGGATCACGCCAGAGCGGCGGCCGGAGCGTGTGCGTCAGGTAGAATCAGGCGGGTTATGTTCCCTCTTCCATTCGATGACGACGCTCACCCTGATCGTTGCTCGCGCCAATAATGGCGTGATCGGCCGCGACAACCAGTTGCCCTGGCGACTCCCCGAAGACCTCGCGTTTTTCAAGCGGACCACCATGGGCGCGCCCATCATCATGGGCCGCAAAACGCATGAGTCGATCGGCAGGCCGTTGCCGGGACGCCGCAACATTGTCGTGACTCGCGATGCCGGTCGGCGCTTCCAGGGTTGCGACGCGGCCACCACGCTCGGCGAAGCACTCAAGCTCGCCGCGCAGGACCAGGCGCCCGAAGCGTTTCTGATCGGCGGTGCCCAGTTGTATGTGGAAGGGTTGCGTCTTGCAGACAAGATGATCGTCACGGAGATTTCCGCCGATTTCGACGGCGACGCGACGTTCCCGGCAGTCGATCCGAACGAGTGGGAAGAAGTCGCACACGAAACGCATCGCGCGCATGCACCGAACGATTTCGACTACGCGTTCGTCACATACAAGCGCAAAAGCCGGTGACGTAAGGCGCCCCGGGCGCAGTGAAGCGCGCTGACAAAAACAGAACCAGGCACGCCGAAAAAGCAGAACGCCACGCAAACTTGCGTGGCGTTTTCGTTTGTACCGCTACAACGCTGGGAAACCGCTTACTGCCCGGCGATCGTCATCCGTTCAATCAGCACCGAGCCGGTCTGCTTGGTGCCCCGAGTGATCGTGTCCGAGCCGATTGCTACGACATGGCGGAACATCTCCTGCAAGGTGCTCGCGACGGTGATCTCCTCGACCGGATACTGGATCTTGCCGTTCTCGACCCAGAAGCCGGACGCGCCGCGCGAATAGTCGCCCGTCACGTAGTTGACACCCTGGCCCATCAGTTCGGTCAGCAGCAGTCCTGTACCGAGCTTCCGCAGCATTTCTTCGAAGTCGTCTTCCGCACGCGTGTTCGAGCTGAGCAGCGACAGGTTGTGCGAGCCGCCCGCGTTGCCGGTTGTCTGCATGCCGAGCTTGCGCGCCGAATAGGTCGAGAGGAAATAGCCTTCCACGACGCCGTCTTTCACCACCGAGCGCTGCCGCGTGCGCACGCCTTCTTCGTCGAACGGCGCGCTGCCCATGGCACGCGGCACGTGCGGATCTTCGACGATCTGCACATGCGGCGCGAACACCGGCTTGCCGAGACTATCGACGAGAAACGACGTCTTGCGATACAGCGCGCCGCCGCTCGTAGCCTGCACGAACGCACCGAGCAGACCCGCGGCGAGCGGTGCTTCGAACAGCACCGGGACCTTGCGCGTGTCGAGGCCACGCGCGCCGATGCGCGCAAGCGCGCGCTGCGCCGCGTAACGACCGACCGCTTCCGGGTCGGCCAGTTGCTCCGCGCTGCGCGTAGACGTGTACCAGTCGTCGCGCTGCATGTTGCGGCCGCTGCCGGCAATCGGCGCGCAGGCGATGTAGTGACGCGAGTACGGATAGCCCGCGAGGAAACCGCGCGACGTGGCAAGCACGAACTGCGAATGCTGCGCCGACACGCTCGCGCCTTCCGAGTTCTTGATTTGCGGATCGGTGGCGAACGCGGCGTCTTCCGCGCGACGGGCGATTTCCACGGCTTCGTCGGCGGACAGATTCCACGGATGGTAGAGATCCAGGTCGCGCGGCTCGGTCTCGAGCAACTCGGCTTCGGCGAGACCCGCACAATCGTCTTCCGCCGTGAAGCGGGCGATGTTGTACGCGGCCGCGACCGTGTCCTTCAGCGCTTGTGACGAGAAGTCGGAAGTACTCGCGTTGCCGCGCTTGTTGCCGATGAACACGGTCACGCCGACCATCTTGTCGCGGTTATGTTCGATCGTCTCGACTTCGCCGCGCCGCACGGAGACGGACAGGCCGTCGCCTTCGGAAATTTCGGTTGCCGCGTCGGTACCGCCGAGCGACTTCGCGTGACGAAGGATGTCCGAGGCGATTTCCTTCAGTTCATCCTGGGTATGCGGAAAAAAGCGCTGCTTGACGTCCATGTCTGCTGCCATTGTCGTTGCCGTCCTGTTCGGGGCCGAGCGGCCCTTGGGTGTTCGCACATGCCGCGCTGTTCAGTGCGCCTCATATGCGCTGCTCGTATGCGCGTCAGTCTGCGTTTGCCGTGCGTTCGAGCGCACTCACGCATCCCGCGATCATATCAAGCTAAACGCTGCTGCACCTGGCATTCGCTGCTCGCTTCCGGCGATGTCGATCGCCGCGCACGGCAGCGCAGCCGGTTCGTCGGGCCTGGCACGCTACAATATCGGCATGACACGCAAAACCCGCATTCAACCCATCGAATCCGCCGAGCCGGAAGTCGACGAAAACGGCTACGACCGTCCGAGCAAGTCGCAGCTCAAGCGCGAAATGCACGAGCTGCAGGAACTCGGCTCGGCGCTGATCGCGCTGCCCAAAGACGCGCTCAAGCGCATGCCGATGCCCGAAAAGCTCGACGACGCCGTGCGCGAGGCGCGCCGCATCACCGATCACGAAGGCAAGCGCCGTCAGGTGCAGTACGTCGGGCGCGTGATGCGCTCGTTGCTGGACGAAGAAACCGCTGCGCTGCGCACCGCGCTCGACACTTACAACGGTGTCAACAAGGCAGAAACGGCCAAGTTGCACTGGATCGAGCGCACTCGCGAGAAACTGCTTGCCGACGACGCCGCGCTGACCGATTTCATCCGCCAGCATCCGAATGCCGATCCGCAGCAAGGCCGCACGCTGATCCGCAACGCCCGCAAGGAAGCCGAGCAGAACAAGCCGCCGCGTTACTTCCGTGAGTTGTTCCAGTGGATCAAGAACGCGGACGGACCCGCAGCGGCGAGCGATTCCGATGCCGACGACGCCCTGGAAGACGACGATGACGACCGCGACGCCTGACACCAAGCTGAAGCGCAATCACCCCGACGAGATCCTGATCGGCCTCGTGTCGATCAGCGATCGCGCATCCACCGGCGTCTACGAGGACAAAGGCATTCCGGCGTTGCAGGAGTGGCTCGGCGCCGCGTTGACTTCGCCGTGGCAGGTGGTCACGCGCCTCATTCAGGACGACGCGCCGACCATCTCGGCAACGCTCACGGAACTCGTCGATGTAGTCGGCTGCGATCTCGTGCTGACTACCGGCGGCACGGGCCCGTCGCGGCGCGACGTGACGCCCGAGGCCACGCTCGCGGTCGCGACGAAGGAAATGCCGGGATTCGGCGAACAGATGCGTCAGATCAGCCTGAATTTCGTGCCGACCGCAATCCTGTCGCGTCAGGTCGCGGTGATCCGCGAGACGGCGGATCACGCGGCGCTGATCGTCAACCTGCCGGGTCAGCCGAAGTCGATCAAGGAAACGTTGGAAGGCTTGCGCGATGCCGACGCCGGCGGCACGGTGAAGGTGCCCGGCATCTTCGCGGCGGTCCCCTACTGCATCGACCTGATCGGCGGGCCGTACGTGGAGACTAACGCGGAAGTAGTGAAGGCGTTCCGGCCGAAGAGCGCGGTGCGCGCCCCCCGGCAGGCTTAGCTTATTCCGCGTTGAGGGAGGCGTCCGGCGTCGGCGGAATCAGGAAGTGCTCCCGGTAGTACTTCAGTTCGTCGATCGACTCGTGAATGTCGGCAAGCGCCGTATGCAGCGCGCGCTTCTGAAAACCCTTGTAGATTGCCGGCTGCCAGCGTCGGCACAGCTCCTTGAGCGTGCTGACGTCGAGATTGCGGTAATGGAAGAAGCTCTCCAGATCCGGCATCCAGCGCGCCATGAAGCGGCGGTCCTGGCAGATCGAGTTGCCGCACATCGGCGACTTGCCGGGTGGCACATGTGTGCTGAGAAAATTGCGAATCTGTTCGGTGGCATCGGCTTCGCTCACCGTAGATGCCTTGACGCGGTCGATCAGTCCCGACCGGCCGTGTGTGTTCTGATTCCATTGGTCCATTTTGGCGAGCGTCTCGTCGCTCTGATGAATCGCCAGAACCGGGCCCTCGACCATTCTGTCGAGTGTCGAATTCGTGACCACCACCGCAATTTCGATGATGCGGTCCGAATCCGGGTCGAGTCCGGTCATTTCCATGTCCAGCCAGATGAGATTCATGTCGCTGCGCACGAGCGGCAGCGGTTGCGCGGATTCGGGAATGTCGGTCATGAAGGGAGTCCTGATGGCCGGGCAGGAAGCTTGCGGGAAGCCCCATTGCTGCGGCGGTTGGTCGTTTGAGATGGTTTGAGCATGTCCCCGCTGCGAGGCGGGAAGAAACATATAATTCTCGCATAGATACCACGGAATCCACGGATGCCTACCCTGTACTTCACCGTTCTGTTCGTCGTCGCCGTCGTGGCGATGGTCGGCACCAAACTCTGGCTCGCGTCGCGGCAGATCCGCTTCGTCGCCAGCCATCGCGAGCAGGTGCCGAGCCAGTTTGCCGGCACCATCGCGCTGAGCGCGCACCAGCGCGCCGCCGACTACACCGTCGAGCGCACGCGTCTCACGATGATCGAGATCGTCGTCGGCGCCGCCGTGCTGATCGGCCTGACACTGCTCGGCGGCGTGCAGGCACTCGATCTGGCGATCACAGACTGGCTCGGCCGCGGCTACGTCGGGCAGATCGCACTGGTCGCGGCCGTGATCGCCATTACCAGCGCGATCGACCTGCCGTTCGATTACTTCCGGCAGTTTGTAATCGAGCAACGCTTCGGCTTTAACCGGATGAGCAAGCGCATTTTCATCGTCGACCGGTTGAAGGGCGTCTTGCTCGGCGCCGCGTTCGGTCTGCCGTTGCTGTTCGTCGTTCTGTGGCTGATGAACCAGGCGGGCAGCTTCTGGTGGCTGTGGACGTGGATCGTCTGGGTCGTCTTCCAGATGCTCGTGCTGGTGCTGTACCCGTCGTTTATCGCACCGCTTTTCAACAAATTCGAACCGCTCAAGGACGAAGCGCTGAAAAGTCGCATCGAGGCGCTGATGAAACGCTGCGGCTTCGCGGCCAAAGGCCTTTTCGTCATGGACGGCAGCCGCCGCTCCGCGCACGGCAACGCGTATTTCACCGGCTTCGGCGCGGCCAAGCGGATCGTGTTCTTCGACACGCTGCTTGCGCGCCTGTCGGGCAGCGAGATCGAGGCCGTGCTCGCGCACGAACTCGGCCACTTCAAACGCCGTCACGTGATCAAGCGGATGCTGGTCACGTTCGCGCTCAGCCTCGCTATGCTCGCCTTGCTCGGCTGGCTCGCGCAGTCCGTGTGGTTCTACGAAGGGCTGGGCGTGCGGCCGTCGCTAGTCGGCGGTAATAGCGGACTCGCGCTCGTGCTGTTCTTCCTTGCACTGCCTGTGTTCGTGTTCTTTGTGACGCCGCTCGGCAGTCTCACGTCGCGCAAGCACGAGTTCGAGGCCGATGCATTCGCAGCCACGCAAACCCGCGCGCAAGACCTCGTCAACGCCCTCGTCAAGCTGTATGAAGACAATGCGTCCACGCTGACGCCCGATCCGCTCTACACCGCGTTCTATTACTCGCATCCGCCTGCGTCGCAGCGGATCGACCGACTGTTGCGCCACGCATGAGCGGCCGCCCTCAGAAAGCGCCGCGCGCGCCGTCCAGCACGCGCGTAGGCGGCCTCGTGGTCGCCGCGCATGGCCGCCACTATCTGGTCGCGCCCGAAGACGGCGGCCCGATGCTCCAATGCTTCCCACGCGGCAAGCGCAGCGAAGTCGCAGTAGGCGACCGCGTGATCTACGAGCCCACTTCCGCCGACCAGGGCGTGATCGTCGAAATCGGCGAGCGGCGCAATCTGCTTTATCGTTCGGATCAGTACAAGTCGAAGCTGTTCGCCGCGAATCTCGACCAGTTGCTGATCGTGCTCGCGACAGAGCCGCATTTCAGCGAAGACCTGCTCGGCCGGGCGCTCGTCGCAGCGGAAGCCAACGAACTGAAGCCGTTGATCGTGCTGAACAAGATCGACGTGACCGATGCGCTCGAAGGCGCTCGCAAACGGCTGGAGCCGTATCGCGCGCTCGGCTACACGGTGGTGGAAGTGTCGATCAAGGCTCAACCCGAGGCCGCTCGCACCGCGTTGATCGAACATTTGCGCGGTCATTCGACGCTGTTGCTCGGCCAGTCCGGTATGGGCAAGTCCACGCTCGTGAATCTGCTGATTCCGGACGCCGAAGTCGCCACGCGCGAGATCTCGACGGCGCTGAACAGCGGCCGCCATACGACGACGTTCACGCGTCTCTATCCGCTGCCGCACTTCGCCCGCAATGACACAGCAAACACAGCGGACACCTCGGACATCGCGCACGGCACTCGCAGCGTGGACGGCGAAGGCGGCGCACTGATCGACTCGCCGGGCTTCCAGGAATTCGGCCTGCATCATTTGACTGAAGGCCGGCTCGAACGCGCGTTTCCGGAGTTCCGGCCGCTCTTGCCCAATTGCCGCTTCTACAACTGCCATCACCTGCAAGAGCCGGGCTGCGCGATCCTCGAGGCGGTTGCCGATGGCCGTATCCGCCGCGAACGCCATGCGCTGTACGCGCAACTCGTGCACGAAGCCAGTCAGGTCGTTCGCTGACATGAGGCTGATGCGGGCGCCGAACCTCATCATCGGACAGCATTGGGTCAATGTGCTGGCCGCGGCCGGCATTCCGTGCGAGTTGCACAACCGCTATCTGAACGGCGCGCTCGGCGATATTCCCGCCGATCAATGCGCGCCTGAGCTATGGCTCGTGGACGATCGCGACGAGGCGGTGGCGCGGCGCTTGATCGATGCGGCGTCGCAAGGTCCAGCGGCCGGTGCGCCTGGCTGGCAGTGCCGACAGTGCGGTGAGAGGCTCGAAGCGCAATTCACCGTGTGCTGGCAGTGCGGTACGGCGCGCGATCCGTTGGACGGGTGATTCGCGCCTCACACACAGTACGCACACGAGCTGATGCGCTTGATGCGCTTCATGCGATGCTGTTCAGACTGACGCGGCGTGGTCGATGCTCGGCCTCAGCAGACCCTAGCTTTCAAAGCGCCCCTGAGCCTGGAGAAGGACGTAAAAAAAGCCGGGGCGACCCGGCTTTTTTTGTTCGCATGCGTGTGCGGTCAAGCGAGCCACACGGCGATTGTCAGCATGAGCAACAGGATCATCCACAACACGACTGCGCGCCACACCAGCCCGACGGCCGACTGCAGCGTGCGCGGCGTGCAATCGTCGCCGACTTGCATGGGACCGCCGTCGCCGGTGGCGAGCGCGTCGAGGCTCGACGGCTCTGCGAGCGGCCCGCTCAGACGCGCGCCAAGCGCGCCGCTGCCGGCGGCCAGCAACACGCCGTCGTTCGCATCCGGCCACTGACGCGCGTGGTTACGCCATGCATAGATCGCGTCTTCGAAATTTCCGACAATCGCAAACCCCAGCGACGTAAGCCGCGCCGGCACCCAGTCGATCACGAAAAATGCGCGCTGCGCAAAACTTGAAAACGCGATGGTACGGTCGTCCACCGGACGCGCCCACGTGCGCGACAAATACTCGGCGATGCGATACAGCACCGCGCCTGCGGGCCCCACCGGAATCAGGAACCAGAAGAACACGCCGAAAACGTGGCGATGCGACGCGACAACTGCGTGAATCAGCGTATGGCGCACGATCTCGCTCACCGGCATGTCGAGCGTGTCGAGGCCGGTCCATTCGTTCAAAATTTCACGGGCGCGCGGCACATCATCGTTATTGAGCGCGAGATGAATGTCCGTAAAGTAATGGCTGAACTGGCGAAAGCCCAGCGTGAAGTACAGGACCGCGACGTTCCACAGGAACGCAAGCGCGAAATGGATGTTGTACAGAACGTAGTAGACGAGCGCGACGACGAGCGTCCACGGCACCACTACGACGAGCCACGCAAGAAGGCCGTGCTTGGGCTTGCCTGCATCGAATCCGTGCGCCGCCGACTCCGCATGGTATTGAAGCAGCGCGGATACCGGATTGTTCGGCGACAGTGCGCGCACCTGTTCAATGATCAGAGCCAGCAATACGGAAAAAAAAGTCATGCGATGCGCCGTGCTTTTCGAGTTTTACGATTGTTTCATAACGATAGCACAGGGTCGGATGCCGCTGAGCGAGGTCGTTGCCAAACATCCGGCGACCATGCGCGTCACCTCGCCTTAAGCCATTAGAAAGCGATAGAAATTGCGCAGCATGGCGGCCGTCGCGCCCCAGATGAAATAGTGGCTGCCCGTGCCGTCGTCTCTTTCAGCCGCTTCCAATGACGCGCCGCGCGGGTACGGCATAGCGAAGAAACGCCGTTCGCCTCCTTCGTAACGGAACACGCGTTCTTCGTGATGCGCCGGGTTCATCAGAAATGCGAGCGGCACTTCGAATACTTCTGCGACCTCCAGCGCGTCCGCTTTCAATGCGAACGGCGGATGCACAAGGCCGATTACCGGCGTCACGCGAAAACCCGTGCCCGTCAGATAGTCGGGTAGCGCGCCAAGCACTTCCACGCGCGACGGCGCCAGGCCTACTTCCTCCTGCGCTTCGCGCAAAGCAGTGGCTGTGGCGTCTGCGTCGAACGGTTCCTGCCGGCCACCAGGGAAGCTGACCTGGCCTGCGTGATCGTTGAGATGGTCGGCACGCTGCGTGAGCAGCACAGTCAGACCATTTGCGCGGATTACAAGCGGGACCAGCACAGAGGCGACACGCGGATCGCCTTGGGTATTGCGCCACGGCGCCTCGACGATCGGCTCGGGTGTCCAGCAAAGATGCTGTTTGAAACGGCGGCGCAGACCATCGGGCGTGAGACGCTCCGCGGGCACTGGCGGCAAGTGGGCGCCGGTCGCTTCGACAGGCAACGTTTCAGGTTCAAAGGCGGGGCGGATCAACGGATCTCTCGAGTGAGCGGTAGAGGCGATGCCGCTATTTTGACCTGGCAAACAAAAAAGCACCCGCGAGGGGTGCTTTTTCTTACAGCATTTACGCCTGGGAAGCAGCGCGGTCTTTCGAGACCAGCTTTTCCTTGATTCGAGCCGACTTGCCCGAACGGTCGCGCAGGTAGTACAGCTTCGCACGACGCACATCGCCACGACGCTTCACGACGATGCTTGCCAGCAGCGGCGAGTACGTCTGGAACGTACGCTCGACGCCTTCGCCCGACGAAATCTTACGGACGATGAACGACGAATTCAGACCACGGTTACGCTTGGCGATCACGACGCCTTCGTAAGCCTGAACACGCTTACGCGTACCTTCAACCACGTTCACGCTGACAATCACCGTATCGCCAGGAGCGAATTCGGGAATGGTCTTTTCGCCGAGGGCGCGCGCAATTTCTTCCTGCTCGAGTTTTGCAATCAGATTCATCACTGACTCCTAAGTCCATCTTGTCGGCGTTCGTACCTGCCTCGCATGAAAATGCCCGGCTACGGCCCCGATAGAGGATGGGTTCACATCAGGCGCCGTACACGCATGTGCGGCGCCGCCTGGTGTCCGCTCGAAAGACCGAAGCTTTACGCCTTCGGCTCTTCCTTCGCGAGACTTGCAAGCCATGCCTCGTCGGCACGGCTCAACATCTTGTTTTTTCTAGCCTTGACGATCAGGTCAGGCCGCTTGTGCAACGTGTTTCGCAAGGCCTCGCGCCGACGCCACGCTTCGATCTCCGCGTGATGGCCGCCAAGCAGCACATCGGGCACGCGCACGCCTTGGTATTCCTCGGGCCGCGTGTAGTGCGGACAATCGAGCAGCACGTCGACAAAACTGTCCTGCACCGCCGACTGCGAATCATTGAGCACGCCCGGCAGCTGGCGCACGACCGCATCCATCAAGGCCATGGCGGGCAACTCTCCGCCCGACAGCACGAAGTCGCCCAGACTGACTTCTTCGTCTACAACGCGGTCGAGCAAACGCTGATCGATCGCTTCGTAGCGCCCGCACAGCAGAATCAGCCCCGGCTGCGCGGCGAACTTCATGACACGCTCGTGATTCAACGTGGCGCCTTGCGGCGACATCATCACAACGCGCGGCGCGCCGATGCCCTGCTCCGCCTGCGCCGCCCTGGCTGCGCCAATCGCATCTTCCAGCGGCTTGGCCAGCATGACCATGCCGGGGCCGCCGCCGTATGGGCGATCGTCGATTGTGCGGTAGTTGTCGGTTGTGAAATCACGCGGATTCCACGTGCGCAACCCATAGCGCTCCTGCTTTGCTGCCCGGCTGGTTATACCCCAGTCGGTCAGCGCACGAAACATTTCGGGAAAGAGCGTGACGACATCGAACTGCATCGCTCTCTCCGTTTTAGCGAACTCGATTTGCTGAACTGTCAATAATCAGCTTCCCAGTCGACGATGATCTGCTTTGCCGCCTGGTCCACCGTTTTGACGAACACACCGACGAACGGGATCAAACGCTCGGCGGTGACCGGCTTGCCGACTTTGTCGGCTGCCGCATATTCGACGCGCAACACCGAATGCGCACCGTTGTCGATCATGTCTGCCACCTTGCCCAGGTTGACGCCGGCAAGGTTCACCACATCCAGGCCGAGCAGGTCGACCCAGTAGAATTCGTCGGCTTCCAGCGCCGGAAATTCGCTGCGGCTGATATAGACGCGAGAGCCGCGCAGTGACAACGCCGCATCACGGTCAGTGACGCCGCCCAGATGGGCCACCACACTGTCGCTATGCGTTTTCGCCTGCAATGACGGCGCCGACTGCCGCTCGCGGCCTTTCATCAGCCACCAGCGCTTTGCACTGAGCAAAGCGTCGCCGCCATGGCCGGCATCCGCGTGAGCAGCTACCTTGACCCAGCCTTTGAGACCGTATGCGTCGACGATTGCGCCGACCTCGACCGCGTCGGCCGGCCAACTCTCCGCCGTTTCCGCGCGCATTGCTGCTGCCTCGGAACCGGCGTTTGCAACATTGGCTTTCGCCTTGCCTTCGGTCCGCTCGACCGGCTTGCGGACGAATGCACCGAATGGCGCCTGACCAGACGTCTTCGCACGTGAGCTTGCACCTTTCGGCGGCTCTTGTGTCGGCTCTTTGGTCTTTACGCGACCTGAACTGCCGGAATCACGCTCGGACATGATTGAGCCTCACAACGAACTTCGACGCCTGCTTCGGCAAAAAATCTTGCGTATCGGACTGCTCATGCGAGTTGCACGAGCCGCCGGGCAAACCGACGACGATCCGCATGCGAGCTACCATTAAGCAGCCGGCTGCGCCTTTTGCGCTTCTTTCACGAGACGCTGGACGGTCGGCGACAGTTGTGCGCCAACGCCTTGCCAGTACGTGAGGCGGTCTTGAGCGATACGCAGGGCTTCGCCCTTCGTAGCGACCGGGTTGTAAAAACCAACGCGCTCGATGAAGCGGCCGTCACGACGGTTACGCGAATCGGTTGCGACGATGTTGTAGAACGGGCGCTTCTTGGAGCCGCCACGAGCCAAGCGGATGATGACCATACTAGAATCCTTGAAAACCGGGGTTCGGAACGACTGAAACACGCGATTATAGCGGGAAACTGACGCCATAACAAACACTTACCGGGATAAACTGAGCAGCGCGGTTGCGCCGCCCATACAGCGCGGGTGGTCGGCGGCGCCCAGAAGCCCAAACAACCTGACGGATCGCCTTGTGAAACCACTGTCCCGAGCCGCTCTCGTACTCGTCTACTTCGCCCGTCGGACCGCTAACGCCCCGCTCTGTCGCGGTTTTCGCACGGTGGCGGCGGCACTCCTGGCCTCCTTTGCGTGCAATGTGTTTGCCGCGCTACCTATTGAACGCATCAAGCTGCCGGCCGGTTTTCGCATTGAGGTCTTGTCGGACACTGTACCGAGTGCTCGCGCCATGACGTTGTCGCCGAAGGGCGTTCTATATATAGGCAGTCTCGACGGCCATGTGTACGCGCTCCAGCTGCAGGACGGACGCGCAGCCGCGCGCCACGTGGTGGCCTCGGGACTGGAGACTCCGGTCGGCGTGGCTTGGCACAACGGCGCGCTGTACGTCTCCGCGCTGTCGAAGATTTTACGCTTCGACTCGATCGATACGCGCCTTAATGCGCCGCCCAAGCCAGTCATAGTGACGGACAAACTGCCGACGGAGACTCATCATG
This sequence comes from Paraburkholderia sp. 22098, assembly GCF_052045935.1. Taxonomy (NCBI): domain Bacteria; kingdom Pseudomonadati; phylum Pseudomonadota; class Betaproteobacteria; order Burkholderiales; family Burkholderiaceae; genus Paraburkholderia; species Paraburkholderia sp. 22098. The sequence goes on from NZ_JBQEPV010000009.1 coordinate 330,638, forward strand.
GCGCGAAATTCATTGCTTTCGGGCCGGACGGCAAACTTTACGTGCCGCAAGGCGCGCCCTGCAACGTCTGCGAGAAAGACCGTGACCGCTACGCGATGATCGGCCGCATGGACCTTGATGGCAACCATTACGAAGTCGTGGCGCGCGGTGTACGCAATACGGTCGGGTTTGCCTGGCATCCGGTGACGCACGAACTATGGTTCACCGATAACGGTCGCGACCTGCTGGGCGACGACGCACCCGACGACGAACTCAACCGCGCCCCGCGCGTCGGCATGGACTTCGGCTTTCCGTACTGCCACGCCGGCGTCATTCCCGACCCGGAATTCGGCGAGGGTCACCCATGCAGCGCGTATACGCCGCCCGTCGCCAAGCTAGGTGCGCACGTTGCCGCGCTCGGCATGCGTTTCTATAGCGGCTCCATGTTCCCGCCCGACTACCGCGCCAACATTTTTATTGCCGAGCACGGTTCCTGGAACCGAAGCAAGAAGTCCGGTTACCGCGTGACGCGCGTCGTCACGGAGCCGGACGGCAGTCATGCGCGTCAGGAAGTGTTCGCCGAAGGATGGCTCCAGCCGGGAGAAACCGTCTGGGGCCGCCCGGCCGATGTCCTGCCGCTGCCCGACGGGTCCCTGCTTATCAGCGACGACTACGCCGGCGCTATCTATCGCGTCACTTACTCTGCGCCTTGAACGCCCGTCTGGCCGCTCCACGTTTCAGTGGGTCAGCAGTCGATCTCGTCCCGCGGTGCGCGACACAGGAACCAGCAAGCCAGACGGCAACATGCCAGGCCCCCTGAGGCCGTACGCCGCGTGACCGGCCGCACGCGAGCGGCGTAGAATGCGCGACGGTCCGCGGCAACGGTGTGCCCGCTCCATTGACCGCTCCTTCGGCCCGCGTTACTGACCGCCCGTTACTCTGCCCTCGCCTACATGTCCAAGCCAGTTTCGACCTCGACTTACTTTCGATCCAAAACTATTACCGCCGCACTGGCATTTTTCCTGGGCACCCTCGGCGCACATCGCTTTTACCTGTACGGACCGCGCGACCTTTTCGGCTGGGCTCACCTGATCGGCACGCTGATCGGCATTCCAGGCGCGATGTTGCTGGTGGCGAGCGAACGCACCTCAATGCTCGGCTGGGTCCTGGCGTTTCCGGGCGCCGTCTCGCTTCTGGCTGCATTCCTCGCCGCGATCGTCTACGGTCTCCGCCCTGACGAAAAATGGGACAGGCAGTTCAACGCGCACACGCAGCGCACCAGCCGATCGGGCTGGACCGTAATCTTCGTGGTGATCTTTTCGCTGCTAATTGGGGCCTTCCTGTTGATGACCGGCCTCGCCATTTCCTTCCAGACCTACTTCGAAGGGCAAGTTCAGGCGGCCAAAGCGCTGTCGCAATAATCCGGCACGCCGCGCAATACGCTAGAACAGATCGAGTTGCAGATTGTCCGGAATTGCCGCCGGCACGCGCTGCGCCTCGTTTCGCCGGAAGTGGGACATATCCAGAATGCCCCGGTCGCGCTGGTTCAGCCCTAAACGGCGCACCGCTTTGTGGAAACGCTGCTTGAGCAGATCGGCCCACAAACCTTCGCCCTTCATGCGGGCAGAAAAAGACGAGTCGTAGTCTTTACCACCGCGCATATCGCGCACGCGCGCCATGACCCGTTCAGCGCGATCGGGAAAATGCGCGGCAAGCCAGTCTTTGAAAAGCGGTGCGACCTCCCACGGTAAGCGGAGCACGATATAACTCGCATTGCTGGCGCCGGCTTCCGCGCACGCCTCGAGCACGCGCTCCATGTCGGGCTCGGTGACAAACGGAATGACGGGCGCAATGCTCACGCCGACCGGAATGCCGGCCTCGCTCAATGTGCGGATGGTTCGCAGCCGCCGCGAGGGCGTAGCCGCGCGCGGCTCCAGCGTACGGGCGATATCCGCGTCTAGCGTAGTGATCGTGATGGCTGCCATAAACTGGCCCCGAGCCGCCATAGGCGCAAGCAGATCCAGATCGCGCTCGATCAGCGACGACTTCGTGATCGCTGCAAATGGGTGATTCCGCTCGCTGAGCACCTCGACCACGCGCCGCGTGAGCCGCCAATCGCGTTCTGCGGGCTGCCAGGCGTCGGTATTTACGCCCAGCGCGATGGGCTCGGGCTCATACGATTTCTTCGAAAGTTCGCGCTCCAGCAATTCAGGCGCATTGACCTTCGCATAGATCCGGCTTTCGAAGTCGAGTCCCGGCGAAAGCCCGAGATAACTGTGCGTGGGCCGCGCGAAACAATAGATACAGCCGTGTTCGCAGCCACGATACGGATTGAGCGACACGCTGAACGGGATATCCGGCGAGCTATTGCGCGTGAGGATGCTCTTCGCCCTTTCCTCGAAAACCTGCGTACGCAGAACCTTCGGTGCTTCCTCTTCGTCCGGGACCCCAAGCCAGCCGTCGTCTACGGCTTCGCGGTGGTCGACTTCGTAGCGTCCCTGCAAGTTCGTTACCGCGCCGCGCCCTTTGCGAGGCGCTGGCGGTGCGATTGGAAACTCGCGGACGGAAGAGACGTGGGATTTGGTCACGGCTAGCAGGAGACTAATAAAAAACGGCGCAAAACACCTGTATAAATATACAGTGTTTACGCCGTTTGTCGAGCCCTGCGGAAAACTAGCGCGTGGCTTCGTCGCCGACGGGAATGGTCAGCGTTTCCTTGATTTCTTCCATAACCACGTAGCTTTTCGACTGCACCGCGCCGGGGAGCTGCAGCAGGATGTCGCCCAGCAGCTTGCGGTAGTCGGCCATTTCGCCGATCCGCGCCTTGATCAGATAGTCGAAGTCACCTGACACGAGGTGGCATTCGAGCACTTCGGGGATTTTCTGAACTTCACGCCGAAACTGGTCGAACATGTTGCCGCTTTTGTGATCCAGCGTGATTTCTACAAATACGAGCAGTGCCGCGCCCAGTTCCGCCGGATTCACGCGCGCGTAGTAGCCGGTAATGACGCCGTCGCGCTCCATGCGCTTGACGCGCTCGATACACGGCGTGACCGACAGTCCGACCTGCTCCGCGAGGTCTTTCATGGCCATGCGACCGTCCTGTTGCAGCAGACGAAGAATCTTGTGATCGAGCTTGTCGAGAGCTCGGACCGGCTGGCGCTGCGTACGCATAGTGTTTCTTCTAAAAATCGCAAAAATACAATAACAAAACCTGCAGGCTCGGCCATAGTATAGCGGTTAACACTGGGCGAACCGCGTTACACCTCGTTAATCGCACGAATCCACGAACTAGCGAGCGCACCGCCCCGAATCTTTGCGAATTTTCCGGAGCAGCTATGCGAGTCGTCGTTTTGGGCAGTGGCGTCGTCGGCGTGACAAGCGCGTATTACCTGGCACGGGCGGGTCATGAAGTGACCGTTATCGATCGGGAAGCCGGCCCGGCGCTCGAAACCAGTTTCGCCAACGCCGGGCAGATCTCGCCCGGTTATGCGTCGCCATGGGCCGCACCGGGCGTGCCGCTGAAAGCCGTCAAGTGGATGTTCCAGAAACACGCACCGCTCGCAATCCGCCTCGACGGCACGCAGTTTCAGCTGCAATGGATGTGGCAAATGCTGCAGAACTGCACCGAGTCGCGCTATGCGGTCAACAAAGGCCGCATGGTCCGTCTTGCCGAATACAGCCGCGATTGCCTGCAGGCGCTGCGCGCCGAGACCGGCATCCAATACGAAGGCCGCACTGGCGGCACACTGCAGGTGTTCCGCACGCAGCAGCAATTCGACGGCGCGGCGAAAGACATCGCGGTGCTGCGCGAAGCCAATGTGCCGTACGAACTGCTCTCGGCCGCCGAATTGGCGCAGGCGGAACCGGCGCTTGCCGCCGTCTCCCACAAGTTGACCGGCGGTCTGCGCCTGCCGGGCGACGAAACCGGCGACTGTCAGATGTTCACCACGCGCCTTGCCGCGCTGGCCGAGCAACTGGGTGTCAAATTCCGCTACAACACGCCGATCGACGCACTCGCCATGGCCGGAGACCGCATTGCCGGCGTGCAATGCGGCAACGAACTGGTGCGCGCCGATTCGTTCGTGGTCGCGCTGGGTTCGTACTCGACGAAATTCCTGTCCGGTCTCGTGAAGATTCCGGTGTATCCGCTGAAGGGCTACTCGATCACGGCGCCCATCGTCAATGAAGCGGCCGCGCCCGTTTCCACGGTGCTGGACGAAACCTACAAGATCGCGATCACCCGTTTCGACAACCGGATTCGCGTGGGCGGCATGGCTGAGATCGTCGGCTTCGACAAATCGTTGCGCCAGGCGCGCCGCGAAACGCTGGAACTGTGCGTGAACGACCTGTTCCCGGGTGGCGGCGATACGTCGAAGGCGAGCTTCTGGACCGGGCTGCGGCCTATGACGCCGGACGGCACACCGATCGTCGGCCGCACGCCGGTGGCGAATCTGTTCCTGAACACCGGCCACGGTACGCTCGGCTGGACCATGTCGTGTGGTTCCGGCCAATTGCTCGCCGACGTCATCTCGGGCAAGCAGCCTGCCATCAAGGCAGACGATCTGTCGGTACATCGCTATCTCGGCGACACTGGCAGCGCGCATCGTCCGGCTTATGCGCGAAGCGTGACTTCGAGAACTCGCGAGATTTGACGCATACCGCGTCGTCGGCCGGTTCGTGACTGCGCGAAGCGACTCGTAAAAAAGAGAAACGGCGCCTTGCTACAAGGCGCCGCTTGCATTTAAAGGGCAATGTATAGCGACAGACCGTGTCAGAACTGGTCCGCCGACAACGCGAGAACGCCCTCGCTGCCCTTCGCGCTGACAATCGACGCTTCGAGTGCGGACGCAAGCGGCAACACATGCTCCGCATAGAATTGCGCGGTCGCGATTTTCGCGCTGTAGAACGCCGGGTCTTCGTCGCGCTTCTGAGCGGCGACGAGCAGTGCGCGCGCCATCTGCCAGCCGCCGAGCACAATCCCGGCGAGCTTCAGATAAGGCACGCTGCCGGCAAACACGGCGTTCGGATCCTCTTTCGTGTTCGCGACGACGAAGTCGATTGCGGCGCTCAACGAGCGCTGCCCTTGCCCGAGATACTTTTTCATCGACTCGAACGCAGGTCCTTGCTGCGCGCCGAGCGATTCGACGGTCTCAGCGACGCCCGCGAGCAGCGACTTTGCAACCTTGCCGCCATCACGCACCGTCTTGCGGCCGATCAGATCGTTTGCCTGAATCGCAGTCGTTCCCTCGTAAATCGGCAGGATGCGGGCATCGCGGTAATACTGCGCGGCGCCCGTCTCCTCGATGAAACCCATGCCGCCGTGCACCTGCACGCCGAGGCTCGTCACGTCGATCGACAGCTCGGTACTCCAGCCCTTCACGATCGGCACGAGAAATTCGTAGATCGCCTGGTGGCTTGCACGCGTCGCTTCGTCCGGATGACGATGTGCGATATCGCAATGCCCTGCCGCGACGTAAGCGAGCGCACGCGACGCTTCCGTGAGCGCGCGCATTGTCGACAGCATACGACGCACGTCAGGGTGCTGAATGATCGCGACCGGCTGTTTTGCAGAGCCGTCGACGGGACGGCTTTGTACGCGGTCCTTCGCATACGCGACCGCCTTCTGATACGCGCGATCCGACACGCCGACGCCCTGCATGCCCACGGCAAAACGAGCAGCGTTCATCATGATGAACATGTACTCGAGTCCGCGATTTTCCTCGCCGATCAGGTGCCCGATCGCGCCGCCGTGGTCGCCGAATTGCAGTACCGCTGTCGGGCTCGCCTTGATGCCGAGCTTGTGTTCGATCGACACGCAGTGCACGTCGTTACGCTCGCCGAGCGAACCGTCTTCATTGATCAGAAACTTTGGAACGATGAAGAGCGAAATGCCCTTCACGCCTTCAGGCGCGTTCGGTGTCCGTGCCAGCACGAGATGCGCGATGTTCTTCGCCATGTCGTGCTCGCCCCACGTGATGAAAATCTTCGTGCCGAAGAGCTTGAACGAACCGTCGCCTTGCGGCTCTGCGCGCGTGCGCACGAGCGCGAGGTCGGAGCCCGCTTGCGGCTCGGTGAGGTTCATCGTGCCGGTCCATTCGCCGGAAACCAGCTTGGGCACATAGGTCTGTTTCTGCGCGTCGGTGCCGGCGGTCAGCAGCGCTTCGATCGCGCCGTCGGTCAGCAATGGACACAACGCGAACGACAGGTTCGACGCGTTCAGCATTTCGATGCACGCGGTCGCGATCAGCTTGGGCAGACCCTGACCTTCATAGTCGACGGGATGCTGCACGCCCTGCCAGCCGCCTTCGCCAAACTGGCGGAACGCTTCCTTGAAGCCCGGCGTCGCGGTAACTACGCCGTCTTTCCAACTGCTCGGATTGCGATCGCCTTCCACATTCAGCGGAGCGAGCACTTCGCCGCATAGTTTCGCCGACTCTTCCAGCACGGCCTGGGCGGTGTCCAGATTCGCGTCCTCGAAGCCTGGCAGCGTCGCGATCTGCTCGAGATCCGCCAGTTCTTTCATCACGAACAGCATGTCCTTGATAGGCGCCGTATAGCTCATTGTGTTCTCCTCCTGCCTTGATGGAAAAAGGGCGCCGGACTTGTTGGTCCCGCGCCCTTTATATGTCGCCTAACGCCTTTGGATGGCTTTTATACGGCGCCCGGACGCTTAGCCGAGTTCGCTGACCAGTTCCGGAACGAGCGTGAACAGATCGCCAACAAGGCCATAATCGGCAACGCTGAAAATCGGCGCTTCCGGGTCCTTGTTGATGGCGACGATCACCTTGCTGTCCTTCATGCCCGCCAGATGCTGGATCGCGCCCGAGATGCCGACCGCCACATACAGTTGCGGCGCGACGATCTTGCCGGTCTGGCCGACCTGATAGTCGTTCGGCACGAAGCCCGCGTCCACTGCGGCACGCGATGCACCCAGCGCCGCATTCAGCTTGTCGGCCAGCGGCTCGAGAACCTTGGTGTAGTTCTCGCCGTTGCCCAGGCCGCGCCCGCCCGAAACGATGATCTTCGCCGACGTCAGTTCCGGACGATCCAGCTTCGTCACTTCACGGCTGACGAACCGCGAGAGGCCCGCGTCCGCGGCTGCTTCGATCTTCTCCACCGTCGCGCTGCCGCCTTCGGCTGCAACTGCGTCGAAGCCCGTCGTGCGTACGGTAATGACCTTGATCGGATCGGCCGACTGCACCGTCGCGATCGCGTTGCCCGCATAGATCGGGCGCTCGAACGTGTCCGGGGAATCGACCGCGGTGATATCGCTGATCTGCGCGACATCGAGCTTCGCTGCGATACGCGGCGCGATGTTCTTGCCGTAGGCGGTGGCCGGCGCGAAGATGTGCGAGTAGTCCTTTGCAATGTTCAGCACCGTGGCTTCGACGTTTTCAGCGAGCCCTTCGGCGAGTTGCGGCGCGTCGGCCAGCAACACTTTGGAAACACCGGCGATCTTCGCCGCCGCATCCGCTGCAGCCTGCGCATTCTGACCTGCGACCAGCACATGAATATCGCCGCCAACCTTCTGCGCGGCTGCGATCGTATTCAGCGTTGCGCCCTTGATCGACGTGTTGTCGTGTTCTGCTATTACAAGATTCACCAGATTCGTCATTTCATTCGTCTCCGTGCGCTGCTCACAGCA